>JACPRB010000249.1 GCA_016190155.1 Planctomycetota bacterium | reverse complement strand
CAGTCGCCTGAGTATCTCTGAGGAAGGCAGGAAACCAGGAAAGGAAGTCGGTCGTCCTATCCTTCGGTCTTCCTCCTGGCTTCCTCATAGTATTCTCCCGACGGAAAACGGAGGATCCCCGAGTTCGGTCGCGGTCGCCGCGCTGGGTCCTCCGGGTCCTCTGGTGTTGGAATTCGGGTTTTCTCAGGGTCCTCTGTTCCCCTCAGGGCTCTCTGTCCCCGTACACCTGCAAACCACGCGCCGTCTGCAGACACACCCGTCCCCGCTGAACAATCACGGAGTTGCCGGCCCCTTCGGGCCCCTCTCGACCGACCGTCACATCATCCACCACCACCTGCAGATACCCCCCGGCCCCCTCATCATAGAAAGCCGCGACATATCGCTCCGACCCGTCGCGCGGAAGCGAAGCCCGTTGCGCATGCAGCAGCACGGACCCTCCCGCGGGTACGATCTCCGCAAGGAACCCCGAACCCGGCGCCACGAAAGGCGCGATGGACTCCCACAACAACGCGCAGGAATCCTCTCCATCTCCCAAGCGGTACGCCGCGAGATACGCCCGCCGCTCGCCTGCCGCAGGCACGGGCTTGGAAGCCGGAATCGAGTACACATACAGGACGTCGTCCGCGTCGAAGTTGACCAGCGTAGCGCGCCCCGTCGGCAACGCGCGACCCTCCGCCAACGGCACGACCGCATGCTCCTTCCCGGTCTTCACGGAAAAGACCACGATCTTCCCGTTGGCCCCGGCAGGCGCCCCGGACCGCGCGTGCGGAGGCTGTACCGGCGGCAGGACGACGGCCAGCCAATCCCCCCGTGCCTGCAACCCGCACCCGTGCAGACTCTGCTCCATGTACTTCCCCTGCAGCGGCACCTCCAGCACGACAGCGCCCTTCTCCGCGTCCGATCCCCACAACTTCATCCCTCGCAGCGTCCTCGTGTTGGACAGGTCGACGGTGAAGAGAATCCCCCGCCGCTCCTCTACGACATACGCCGTCACCCCGTTGCCCAGCAGGATCCGCTTCCACAACTGTCCGCTCTCGCCCGCCACCAGCTGCAGCTCCCATACCGCGACGTTCGCGCGATACGCCTTACTCAGCAACGCCAGCGCGTCCGAAGCGCCGTCCGCGTAGATCTCGACGGAGTGATTCGCCGCCGCTCCCGCGTCGAACGCGAAGCTCCTCGCCCATCGAACCTCGCCCGTGTCGTCGTTCAGACACAGCAGCCGACTGTAGGCCTCCTTCTCGCTCAGCAGGCCGCGCTCCTGCTGCATCTGGTTCGACAACAACCGGAACGGCGAGCGCGCGCGATCGACCCCACGGAAGTGCTCGTGGATGAAGAGGCGCCCGTCCACCGCCCCGAGCCTGGCGATCCCGAATCGGTCCCGGATCGCCCGAAACGTCCAGGCCGGCCGGCCGGTCGCCGCGTCGAACGCCGCCACGGCGTCCTCCCAGACGACCGCAATCTGGTAGCCGCGCGTGAAGGCGGCCCCGACGATGGTCGGGCGCATCTCGGCAGGCCACGATCCCAACGTCACGTCCACGGCACGCGACTGCCGGCCCCGCCGCGTCAGCAGCCGCGCCTTGCCCCCCGCGCCGGCGTCCGCCAGCAACGCGTCGAACGAATCCGCCCCCACGAGCCGGCCGTTCATCTGCAACACGACGTCGCCCACCTTCAGCCCGGCCGCCTCCGCGGGCGAATCGACGAATACCTCCTTGAGGACGACGCCGCTCTCCGCCCCACCCTTGAGATCCTGGTACGTGACGCCCAACCAGCCGCCCGGATGGACCCCGGTCCAGATCTTGCGTCGTTCCGTCACGCTCCACAGCTCGACCGACGAACCACGGGTGAAGAACTCGCGATCCGCGGGAAGATCCACCGGCGCCCAGCCAAGGACCTGCACCGGCGCCAGATCCATCGGAAGTTCGTACGGACTCCGCACGCGCCCGGCCGAAGGCTCGAACGTCGCGATCAGTCGAAGCGGACCGACGGCGCCGGACGAAGAGGCTTCCAACCGCGGCCGGATCTCCTCCAGTCGCTTCACCGCATATTCACGCACCGTCATGTCCTGCTCGCCGACCCGAATCCGTTCGTCCCCGGATTCCGCCGCCGCGCACTCCAGCTCCAGCAAGAGCCGCCGGAAATCGAAGAGCCCCTCCAGCGCCTCCCAGATCTTCCTTTGCAACTCCGCCTTCTTCTCCGGAAATCTCTCCTACATCTCGCGGAGCGCCGACAACAGCTTCTTGAAGTCGCCTTCCTTCTCCAGCTGCTCCACCAGCCGGTCCCACGCCTGCCGCGCCGCTTTCGTGTCCGGATACAGCTCCGTGACCTTGCGCAACGCCTCCGCGGAGCCTTCCTTGACCTGCGCGAGCGCCTCGCGCGCCGCCTCTTCGACCGGCTCGTACACGTCGTCGCCGAAATCCTTCTTCAGCTCGCGGATGCGCTCACCGGCATACGCCCACATCTTCTGGATGAGATCGCCGCTGTCCGGCTTGTGGTAACTGTCCCGCGACTTCTCGATGATCTTCTGATACTCCTCGACCGCCTTCCGGGCGAAGGTCTTCCCCTCGGCGGTGCCTTTCTGCGCGGAGGCCAGCCGCTCGTACGACTCCGCCAGCCGCCGCGTGGCGTCGGCGAGCGTATTCTCGTCGTGCGCGAACTGCTGGGCCATCGTGAAATCCTCGATGGCCCGCTGCTGAACGTGGGGATCCGTCGAAGCGGCCGCCTCGTCGCCGCGACGCATGAAGATGCCGTGCAGCTTGATCTTGACTTCGCGGACCTTGTGTTCCCACTGCGGATCACCTTCGGCGGCTCGCACGAAGGCGAGGTAGCTCTCCGCCGCCTTCGAAAGCCGCTCGTTGAGCCCCATGATGTCGCCGTGCTCGAGGAAGGCGGCCGGATTCGGCGGGCTCTGCGCGAGCCGATGGGCGAACTCCCGATCGATGGTCGCCTCGTCCGTGTAGATCAACACCTTCGCCTGCGTGGTCACCACGAGATAGTCACCGGCCACCAACAAGTTCCCGTACTCGTTCGGCTCTTGCCACTTCGTCTGGTCGACGATCCGCCACGATCCGATACCCTGGTAGATGTGAAGAGCCCCTACGGCATCGCCGCACGTCGGCAGATACACCATCTCGTCGACGATGATGCCGCGGCCGCACTTGGAGACGTTGGACGACACCATCGAATGCGCGCGATAGACCGGCGTGCGGACCTCGCCCTTCTCGTTGAGCCGATCCACCAAGTTCACGACGTGACTTTCGGCCCCGCCGAGGATCATCCAATCGTCCACGATGCCGAGCATCTGTTGGATGTTGCGCCACTGGATCTCCGCTTCGACCCGCCGGGGCACGGGGACCTGCAGCCGCTCTCCCGTGGTCATGTCGAACACCTGCCACTCCATCTGATCCTGCGGCAGGACGTACACGCGCCCGCGATGCAGGAGCACGGGGTTGGCCGGCCGGATCTCCGGCATCACCTCGCCCCGGGCGATCTGCTCCCCGCGCCCGGCGAGGCGCGGATACTTCGACAGCCACAGCACGTGGCCCGTCACGCTGTGAAGCGCCGCCACGATTCCGATGTTCGTGTGCGCATAGAGGACGCCCCCCTCCTCCGTCAGCATCGTGAGATACGTGACGAACCGGCCGCCTCCGCTGAAGAAGGGGTTGCCCCGGTTGGGAACCGAGCCCAGGAACGTCACCCACAGCGGCTCTCCCGTCCGGCGGTCGATGCAGACCACGCGGCTCTCGGACTCGCCGATCGGCGACGTACAGATGCCGGCGTACAGCCGGTCGCCCTTCACCAGCGGCGGGCCGCTGAACGACCAGTTCCGATCGTAGAACTCGAGCTTTCGATAGAGGGCGTGCAGCTCCTCGCGGTCGGTGTCCCAAACCTCCTCGCCGTCGAGGAGCTTGAACGCGCGCAAACGGCAACTCCCTTGGAACACATCCTGGTTGTTGGGCCCGCCTTCGGGGATCTTCTTCTCGGAGTAGAGCGTGGCGAAACCGATGTCGCCTTCCACCGTGACCCCGAAGTACGGCATCGTCGTCGAGAAGTAGCCGGCGAGATTGCTGTCCAAGCCGCCTCTCTTGATCGGCGCCTCGCTCTTCGAGGGATACCGCCAGTAGAAACACGCCTCCTTCTTGTCCTCCTCCAGGGCCGCGCGCGTCGGATCCACCGCGTAGACGCGCTGTCCATGGGTCACGAGAATCATCTCGCGATTCCCCAAGCGAACGTAGGAGGGCAGGTACGGGAACTCGGGTCGCAGCGTCGCCTGGGGCAGATTCGGATTGATCCGCGGTCTCCCGCGCCCGGGCGCCTGAACCGCCTCCGACAGGTCGAAACTCCACCGCTTCACCTCGTTGCGAACACCGACGCCCTTGCGCTCGAACCGCCCCGCGCCTTCGGGAATCGTCGGGAGCTCGGCGAACTCCTTGGCCGCCACGGCCTGGGGGATCGTGATGTCCCGCAGAAACTCCGAGAGCGGCATGCGCCGGCCGCCGGCCCGGAGTTCCCCCTCGATGCCGCGTTTCGCGACGATGCGCTTGAGATCGTCCAGCACGCGCTCGTTGCCCCACGCCCGCGCGGCCGTCGCGATGCGCGCCGCGGTCACCGGACGCGGGATGTCGCTGTCGGGATACTGCTCCAACAGCTTGCGCCAGAAATGCACGGCCACCTGCGGCCGCCCCTCCTCGAAGTACCGGTTGCCCAGCGTGTCCAGGACCTCGTCCGTAACGGACGAGAAAAAGAATCCGTCCACGATGCCTTCCAGGGCCCGACGGTCGTCGTTCTTGACCGCCTGCTCGTAGACGGCTCGCGCGCGGCCGTCGTTCTCGATGCGATAGTATTCGAAGGCGTCGGCGGGCAGCTTCCCGAATTCCAGATTGAGGTGCTCGACCACGCTGCACCACGACGAGGCCGCGGGATCGGGCCGCACGAGCTTGGAACGGTATTTCGTCAGCGCCACGGCGTAGCAGTCGAAGACTCCCTTCCAGTCCTTGGCCTCGACGTATCGCGCGACCTTCTCCAGGAACTCCTTCTTGACCTCGTCGACGAAGATGCCGTCGTCTTCCTGCTGAGCCAGGGGAGCTCCGGCAAGCATCAACACGGCCGCGGCAAGAATCACGCTGCGCTTCACCATGAGCTTTCCAGCCCCTTCATTCTCTTCATAGCGCCTTCTCGCGACACCAATAACAAAACCGTCCGCCGTCGCGGACGGTTCCTCCATTACTTTGACGGTGCACGGGTCCGGTCGTTCGACCTATTTGAACTGCCGCAGAAGATCGAGCAGGCGCCTGATCTCTCCATGAACTTTCTGGGTCTGCGTTACGACGAGCAAGCCGTTGGCAAGGTCGACGCTCGCCTTCGGGTTCTCCTCCCAGCTGCGGTCGCCCGTGTGCGACTTCACGATATCGACGATGAACTCCTCGGTGATCGCGGGTTTCGGATCTTCGATGACGAAGACGATGTCAGGACCCACACCATTGGGCTTCAGTTCGACGGTCGGCCCAGGGAAATCCTCCAGCTTGAACAGGAGGTCGCGCACGTCGTACACCACGACCTTCACCTCCGCCGCGCCCTGGTCCTTGTGCTGGATGATCACGATCCCGTCCCGATACACCGCGCTCAGATCCCGGCTCGACAACATCAGCTTGAGCGCGGACTTCAGCAGCAAATCCTTGACCTTGATCGTGATGCGGACCGGCTCTCCGCCCACGCGCTCGCGAATGTCCGGATCGACGTGGAAATTGATGCCGCTGAAGTCACGCAGGAAGTCCACGACGTCCTCCAGCGACGCCTCCTTGAAATCCATCGAAACGCGCTGGGTGTTCAACTTGTTCAGAATCTCGGCCTTGCGCGGGTCCGCTTGCTCCTGCGCGCCGGCCGCTCCCGCAAGGGCGATCACCCAGCCCAAGATCCACGTCGTTCGCATGGCGATTCTCCTACATTATATGCCGCCGGCCGCCCCGGTCACAAGATCGGCGGCGGATGGGGCATCCGACAGAGAAGACGCCGCGCGACGGATCAGGTAAAAGGGCATGGTTCAAATGCGGGTAACAGTCGCGGCAGGCTT
>JACPRB010000246.1 GCA_016190155.1 Planctomycetota bacterium | reverse complement strand
TCCGTTTTCAAAAGGAATCTCTGCGTCCTCAGCGTCCTCTGGTGTTGGATTCTTCTCAGGGTTCTCTGCTCCCCTCTGCGCCCCTCCCCCGTGCCCCGTTTGGCTGCGGCGGTGCCGCGCTGCGTCCTCTGGTGTTGGAATCCGCTCAGGGTCCTCTGCACCTCTCTGTTTCCTCAGATCACCATGAACGCGACCTGTCCCGACTGCGGCGCGAAGATCGACCCCCGCGAGGGATGCCGCAAATGCATGATGCGGCTCGCCCTCGTCCCCACCGCCCCCGGGGCCGACGACGACCCGTCGCTCGCCCCAGGGACCGCCTTTCGCGGCCTGGAGATCCTCCAGGAGGTCGGCCGCGGCGGCATGGGCGTCGTCTACAAGGCGCGCCAGCTCGACCTCGACCGCACCGTCGCGCTCAAGGTCCTCGCCCCCGACCTCGCCGGCGATCCCGAATTCGCCGGCCGCTTCGATCGCGAGGCGAAGGCCCTCGCGGCGCTCAACCACTCCAACATCGTCCACGTCCACGACTTCGGCCGCGAGGCCGGCCGCCTCTTCCTCATCATGGAGTACGTCGACGGCGTGTCGCTGCGCGAGCTCATGCGCCAGCGCCGGCTCGCCCCCGCGGAGGCTCTGCGGATCGTCCCGCAGATCTGCGATGCCTTGCAGTACGCCCACGACATGGGCGTCGTCCACCGCGACATCAAGCCCGAGAACATCCTCATCGACCGCCAGGGCCGCGTGAAGATCGCCGACTTCGGCCTCGCCAAGCTGACCCGAAAAGGCGACGCCGTCGCCACCCGCACCAACGCCGTCATGGGCACGCCGCACTACATGGCGCCGGAGCAGGTCGAGAGCCTCAAGGGCGTCGACCACCGCGCCGACATCTACTCCCTCGGCGTCGTCTTCTACGAGATGCTCACCGGCGAGCTCCCGATGGGCCGCTTCGAGCCGCCCTCGCAGCGGATCCAGCTCGATGTCCGCCTCGACGAGATCGTGCTCAAGGCCCTCGAGAAGCGGCCCACCCGGCGCTACCAGCGGGCGGCCCAGGTGAAGACGGACATCGAAACCGTCCTGACCCGACCGGCCGCGAACGCGCCCGCAACTTCGCTCCGAAGACGATTACTCATAGCAGGCATCATTGTGGTAATCGCTGTGACCGGGCTCGACTTCGGACTGACTCGCACTATCTCGAAGCTTCAACCGCCCGTATGGCTAGGCATTCTCGCCTTGTTCGGCGGAAGCCTTTTTGCACTGGCGTCACGGGGGCGAGGCGCGCTCAGAGCCTTCTTCAAAGGAGCTGCCATCATGGTCGCGATCCCAGGCACGATCTCGTTTGTAATCATGGCGATCCTCTTTCAAGACCCGACCGAATTCGATCGCCTCCTCACGCAGCTCGCCTCCGACGACATCCAAGCGCGCGACCAGGCCGCGGAAGAGATCGCCAAACTCGGCCAAACGGATCAAGCCGTCCACCAACGCGTGCTGGCCGAACGCGACCGATCGACCGATCCCGAGGTGCGCACGCGCCTGGACCACGTGGCCACCGAAATCGACTTCCGCCGCGCCGCCGCCATCGAGTTCAAGCAAGAGGCCCGAATCGCCTCGCGCTCGGGCTCGGGCGGCAGTCCGAAGGCGTTGGCGGCCTCGCCCGACGGAAAACACCTGGCCGTGTGGGGAAGCGATCACCGCCTCATGCTCCTGGACGCAGGAGACCTCCGCGAAGTAGGCGTCCTCAAGAGGACTCAGAAGCCGGTGGAGTGCCTCGCCTTCGCACCCGACGGTCAGTCGCTCGCGTTAGCGGAAGAGGACTCGCTTGTCCTTCTCGAGGTGCCGTCCGGACAGGAGCTGCGGCGGTGGACGCTCGCGGTCGGCCCCGAAGGACTCTCTTTCTCGTCGGACGGACGACAGCTGCTCGAATGGAGTCTTGGGGGCGCGCGGCTTTGGGACGTGCGGACCGGAACCCAGGTGCAAACTCTGAATCCTGGAAACGGCTGCCAGGCCGCTGCGCTTTCACCAGACGGCGCGCTTGTGGCGGCGCTTTCATGGTCCGGTAACCTTACCGTGTGGAATGCCAAAGACGGCGAACAGCAGTTGCGAAAGGAGTCTCCAGAACCCCTGGAAGCCGGTTTCGGGCCCCGATTGACATTCGCCCCCGACGGCAAGCACGTGGCCTATCTGGTCTGCTCGTTAACGGCGGCAAAGACACAGCTTGTCATGATCGACGTCGAAACCGGCACCGAGAAATGGAGACTCTCTCTCACGGACAAGGACTCCCGTTCATGGCTTTCCAGCGCAGGCGGATACATCGCCATCATGACGAATGATGTCGAGCTGCGCTCCTGGCAAGATGGTCGGGCGCTGGGGACCTGCACCTCGGCGGTGGAAAGCTTCTCCTGGAGTCCGGATGCTGAGCATTTCTTCATCGCCACCAAGGAAGGCCTCTCCAAGGTCCAAGCCAGTACCACCAAGGTCGTGCGAAAGGCGACGCCTTCCCAAGGCCGGCTCCGCGAGACCGCATTTCTTCCCAACGGCAAGACACTCCTGGTCTTGGACGAGACGATGCTTCGCTTCTGGGACTGGCGCCACGGCCAGGAGGATCGCGCATTCGTAGTTGGCGACGCGGCCGGGTGGGCGACATCTCCGGACGGAACGCACTTGATCGTCGACAAGAAGTTACTGGATTTGCGTACGGGAAACCTCCTTTCGGGTTGGGATCTATCCGAAGCGGAGCGGTTTGCATTCACCCCCGACGGTCAGCTTATAGCCGGCGAGGAGGACGGGGACATTCGGGTCTTCAACCTCGCCACCAAGACATGCATCCGCTCCCTAGACTCCCCGAAGACTTTCGAGGCGGTGGTGAGAACAGCCGACTACACGGGCAAAATGTCGACTTCGTCGCCGCAGATTGACGTCTCATTCTCCGCGGATGGACACACGGCGGCCCGCCTCTACGTGTCGCCCTTGCCGAAGCACGCCCTGGACTTCGTAGATCTGCAGCGCGGCGAGCGCCTCTCGGTCGTCGACCGGGAACAGGTCACTGAAGGTGTTTCGGGTGCTTCGCTGGCGACTCTGATGATGGTCGGAGGCAGCCAATGTGCACTCTCGCCCGACGGACGCCATGCGTATTACGCCAATAAGGTCGGAAAGATCAAGATGATCGATACCGCCACAGGACAGGTGACGCTCACGGTAGGGCCCGTGACGCCGGTCCACGACGCCCCGGACGCGATGGCGCTCGATCCTTCCGGGCGATACCTCGCGATCTCCTACGGTGCCGAGCCGGCCGTCCTGCTGCACGCGGCCACCTTGCGTCAAATCGCAACGTTCCCCGCAACCGACGACGCCGAGTCCGATCCCGTGAAGGGCCTCGTCTTCAATCAGGACGGGACCCTGCTCGCGCTGCGCCGCACCCATTCCGTCACGGTCGTCCGGCTGGCGCCGCGGTAAGCCACCGCCGCTCATCCGTTGACAGCACCGCCCGCCTCGCCTACCATCTCTCGCGGGAGGCCACATGGGACGCACGAACGTCGAACAGAAGCTCAAGCGGGACGTCAGCGAGAAGAACACGCGCGCCGCCGCGCTGCGCCGGCGAATGCGGATCGCCGCGCGATTCCGCCGGCTCGCCACGCACGCCGTCAGCAACCGCTGGAAGAAACGCTACCTCGCCACCGCCGCCCGACTGGACGAGAAGAACCGCGCCCTCGCCGGCGACGTGCTCGAAAACGGAAAAGAGCTGGAACGCCGGATCTACGAGGAGCTCAAGATCTCCGAAGAGGAGGTGCGCGAGTTCCAGAAACGCTACGAGAAAGAACTCGCCGAGCACGCGGCGGCGCACCGGAAGGCCGAAACCGCCGAGCAGGATCGGCTCTGGGCGCAACGCAGCTGGGAACGCGCCTCGAAAGAGCAACGCGAGAAGCTCCGCGCGCTGGAGGATGCCGCCGCGCGCGCCCGCCACCAAGCGAAGAACGAGAAGAAGGACGTCGAGAAGGCCGCCCGCGAGCTGGAATCCGAGTCGCGCGACAAGGCCTTCTTCGCGCTGGAACTCGACCGCATCGCCGCCGAACGCGCGATCCTGCAGCGGTAAGCGCCTCAGCGACGCCCGAAATACTCCTCCAGCAGCGCGTGCAACTCCGGATTGGCCTTCTTGAGCGCCTCCGGACGCTCGAAGAACGTCTCGACCGCGACGGCGAATGTCTCGGCGATGTTCGTGCCGGCGTACGGTCGCAGCGCCCCCCGCCCTCTGCTCGCCCGTTCCATCTCCTCCCGCAGACGCTCCGACCAGGGCCGGACGAGTCGAGGGTCGATGCCCAGAGGAAACCCGTCGCATTGCTGCGAGCTGAGATCCAGGGCGTGGGCGAACTCGTGCAACCCCACGTGGTATCCGTCGCTCTCGCCGGCGAAGCTGCGACGCAATTCCGGAATCGACAGCACGACCGCGCCGTACGGATGGAGCATCCCCGCGATGTCCCGTCCGGCCCCCTCCGTCCGGAACTCGTCGCTGAAGGCGCGGGGATAGAAGAGGATCTCCGAAACCCTCGGGTACTCGCGGTCGGTGCGACCGAAGAGGAGCATCACCGCGGACGCAGCCGCCAGCACCTTGAGCTCGTCTGTAACCTCCACGCCCTCCACGCCGACGAATCGATTCTCCCGGACGAAGAAGAGCACGTCCCGCTCGAAGGCCGCCCGCCGGTCAGGATCGAGCCGACGATACCACCCCACGTTCGCCTCCAGCACCGCCCGCCACTCCGCCGGGAAAGGCTCGCGCGCGAGCCTCCGTCGCCGGAAGGACCGACGCATGTGGGCCGCGTACCACAGCGCCGCCGCGACGAACAGGAGGATCGCCGGCCAGGGCTCCGGCGAGGCCAAGAAGGCCGCCCCGAACAGCGCCAATACCGCCGCCCCTCCAAGCGCCCACGCGTGCGCGGAACGGTCCCAGATCTGCATCGGGGCATGATAGCAGATCACCGCGGCTTCTTGCGCCGCACCGTGTCCGCGCTCCACGCCTGCTCCGCCTCGACGATCTTCTCCCACGACAGCTCCAGCGTCCCCTCGAACTCCTGCTTCCAGTCCCCTCCCGCCGCCACCGACTCGAACACCCCGCGGATCGCCTCGCGACCACGCCGCCCTTCCAGCCACATGAAGAAGAGCATCCCGCGCGGATACGTCTGCTCCCAATCCGCCAGCGGCGTCTCGATCGATTGCACCGCGAGATCCTTGTGCGCGAACGACAGGATGTACCCCTCGTCCCCGGCCACCCACGTCGCCTGTCCCTCGAGGAACCAGAAGGGCGCTCGACACTCCCCCTGCGCGACGTGCGTCAACTCGTGGGTCACGATCCCCTCATAGCGAATGGGCGGCACCTTGTAGGTCACCCGCATGCTCTTCTTGCGCATCTCCTGCGCGTGCCGGCGCTGCTCCTCGAGCATGCGCTCGTACTCGCCCAGCCGCGTCATGTTGAACGCGATCGCCCCCCGGTCGCCGGCGCGCTCGCCGCTGCCCACGGTCGTCCCCTCCCACTCCCCCAACCGAATCGTCACGCGCCAGTCCTCGTCGAACGGCCCCATCCGCTCCTCGATGCGCTTCACCGCCGTGATCCACGCCGCCCGACCGAGCATCACGTCGAGAAGTCGCTTGTATTCCGGCCCCTTCGCCGTCCACGCCGCGATGTCCTCCGCGCTCGGGAACTCGAAGGCGTCGACGATCTGCGCGATGCGTGAATCGGCCTCCAGCGCCACGCGACCCACCGTCTTGGAGAAATCACCCCGCCCGTCGTAGAAATCGCGCACGAAGTCGAGAAACTTCTCGCGGCACGGCCCCAAGATCAACCCGACCACGAGCGCCTGCGCGATGGAGTAATGGCGCGGCG
>JACPRB010000027.1 GCA_016190155.1 Planctomycetota bacterium | reverse complement strand
GGCTCCACTTCCACCGGAGCCTCCTCGACGGCGGGGGCGGGCGGCGGCGGGGCGTGACGCGACCTCAAACCCGTGGCGGCCCACGCGAGCGGCGGAGGCGCCGGGTGCGTCGGCGTGGGGAGATCGGGCTGGACGGCGATGACGGAAGTCGAGGGGCGCGCTTGACTTTGATCGGCGGCGGCCGCCACCGTCGGAGTTCGAATCTTCTTGGGGGGCAACGTCAGGTGGTCCATCAGCCCCAGGAGCCGTCCCCAGAGCGCGACCGGATGCGCGCCGAGGGGGGACAGCACGGTCGCCAGCAAGCGTCCCGGGGTTCCCGAGCCGGTGGCGTCCGTTTCGGCGAAGCCGGCCTGGCTGAAGGTGCCGAAGCCGGTTCCCATCACCAAGGCGGCCAAGATGACGGCGATCGTCATCAGCAGGGTCGTCGGATCCACCCACCCTTGCAGCGCCGCGATATAGAGGAAAAGAAAGGCGGCGCTTTCGATCACGGGGCGCGCGGCCTCGAACAGGACGAGATAGACGATGGCGCCGGCGGTGCCGAGGGAGCCGGAGCTCATGGCCTCCCCGCCGTGGTGCGACAGGGCGTCCAGCATCCCGGCTTGATGTCGGCGGATCAAATCGACCGTGCCGGGGCAACTCTCGGACGCGATCGGGACGGGGCAGAAGACGGTGCCGGCCATGATTCCCAGTCGGCGCAGCTTCTCGATGAGCCGTATCGGGGTATCCACCCGAGGGTTTCGCGCGCGGATGCTGAACCCGCCCACCAACTCCAGCGATTTCTTGCGGTACACGGCGAGGGCGTTCGTCCCGCAAAGGCTGGAGGCGAGCGTGGCCCAGGACCAGTCCGTCGAGAGCGGGAATTCCTGGGTCGCGGTTTCCATGACGGCGCTGGCGACGATGGGGCGGATACGCGACGGGGCGATGCCGATGGCGGTCGTTTCGGGCGCTTGGCTCCATGTCAGGAAGAGCGCGCGCAGCGACTGCGGATTCAGGCGCGTCCCCGCCTCGATGAACATGAAGAACGGCGCGTTGGCCACGTTGAGCGCGGCGTTGAGGTCGTCGGCGGGATCGCCTTCCGGCTTGTCGATCAAGAGCAGCTGTGGAAAGCGGGTGGAAGCATAGACGGCTCGGATGCGTTCATGGCGCACCGGATGCTTGTAGACCCGGTAGGCGCGCGAAAGCTCGAACGCGGGGATCAGGGGACCGAAGATGTCGGCGCGACCCGCATCGAGAACGACGATGATCTCGAGTCCTGGATACTCGAGCGTCACGGCGGTCGAGATCGTTTCGTACAGAGCCGCGGGATTGCGTCCCGGAAGGATCGCCAGGCTCAGAGGCGGCATGGATTTTGCGAGAGACACGTTCGCGTGGTCCACGAGGCGGAGCGCGGCCAGCAGGCGGGCTCGCTGGCGGGAGCCGGCCAGGGCGACCAGGAGGCGGAGCGCGGCCAAGCCCCCGAAGTAGGCCAGAATGAGGTAAACAGCCGTCGCAATCACCCAGGCGCCCGCAGTCATGGCACCGGGTCTCCATTCATCGAGGGAAGATCCGCCCGTTCCTCAAGAGCTGCGGATTGGCCCGTGTACGGATCTGCCGTTCGGACCCCATCGCCGCGCATTCAAACTGGAGTATAATATGAAAGCTCGGATTTGGGAGGCAGGATGGGTCCGGAAGACCGCGACACCGCGCCTTTATCGCATCCTCGTATCTACCGAGAGAGGATCGCCACCGCCGACCGGCCTTTCATCTACGAGGTCATTCGGATCCTGCGGGGGCGTCTGACGGTCTTCTTGACGGCGGCCCTGCTGGTCTCGGTGGTGGTCGTCTATCAGCTGATGAGCGCGGAGCCGGTCTATTTCGCGAGCAGCGAGATCCTGATCGAGCGTCAGGAGTCGCGTTTGGGCAACCTGAACGCCCCGGTGGTCGTGGATACCTACGACCCGGACTACTATCAGACACAGTTCCGCATCCTGCAAGGGGCGGGCCTGATGGACAGCGTCGTCCAGCGGCTGAAGCTCGAAGGCAGATACGGCAGCGACGAGCTCCGCGGGAAGCTCCAGGTGAATTGGGTGCGCAACAGCCGGGTGGCGGAGGTCGGCGTACGGCTGAACGATCCGAAGGTGGCCGCCGATATCGTCAACGCGCTCGTCGATGAATACAAGCGGGCGACGTTGGATCGCAAGCTGGTGGGCATCAAGGACCTCCACGTACGCATGCTCGACCGGCTCGGCGACTTGCGTAAGGCACTGGACGAGAGCGAGCGGCGGCTGAACGAGTACTGCACCCAGCACGCGATTTTTCCCACCGAGGATCCCGTCTATCAGCGCATGATCGAGATCACCGGGGTGGCGCTCGTGAACGAGCGGCGCGAACTGGGTCGCCTGGAGACGGTGTGCGCCGACATCGAGAAGGCGCAGAGGGATGTGGCCAAGCTGGAGCCGATCCTGGCGGCGGAGAACATCCGTCCGCTCGACGACTTGCGTCTGGAGCACGCCCGCAGCCAGAGGGATCTGGAGGAGATGCGCGCGATCTACGGCACGGGATACCCCGGTCTGCCGGGCGCCGAGGCCCGCGCGAAGGAGCTGCGGCGCAAGGTCGAAGACGAGATCGGGAAGCAGGCCGACGCGCTCGTGCAACGCCGGGACGCGCTGCGGGAGACGGCGAAGATGGCCCGGGAGGCCTTCGAGGAGGTCCGCAAGGAGCGGCTGGACCAGCAGGCCATGCAGGCGCAAGTGGATGTCCTGCGGCGGGAGCGGGACGCTCTTCGCGCACTTTACGACGCGCTCATCCTGCGCATCAAGGAATCGGAGATCTCCAGCGGCTTGGATGCGACGAACGTGTATGTACTCAGTCCGGCCGAGCCGCCCAGCCAGGCGATCTGGCCCAGTCTGTTGTACAGCCTTTTGATCGCCGTCGTGCTGGCCCTTGTCGGAGGCGGAGCGGCGACGCTGTTGGTGGAGTACCTGGACAACACCGTGCGCACGGCGGAAGACATCGAGTTGACCTACGGGCTGCCCGTGCTGACGGTCGTGCCGCAGCGAAAGCCGGATCAAACCAACGTGCCGACGCCGATCGCCTCCTGGCAGGATGATCGTTCACAGGTCGCGGAGGCGTTTCGCCGCCTGCGCGCGGCGGTGCTGTTGTCCGTGAGGGACATCGAGGGCGGCAGCGTGCGGCGGATCATGGTGGCGGCCGCCGGAGCCTCCGAAGGCAAGACGATCACCGCGACGAATCTGGCCATCACCCTGGCGCAGCTGGGGAACCGGACACTGCTCATCGACACCGATTTCTACATGTCCGAGACGGCGAAGTACTTCGGCTTGGAGGAGGATCGCGGGCTGACCTCGATCCTCACGCAGGACTTGACGCTGGAACAAACGGTGCAGTCGACGCCGGTGCCCTGTCTGGACTTCCTGGCCACCGGCATGATCCCGCCGCAACCGGCGTCCCTGCTGTCCTCCGCGCGGATGAAGTGGCTGCTGGACGAGGCGAGCCGGCTGTACAACCGCGTGATCATCGACACCCCGCCGCTGATGGCGGTGACCGACGGCACGTTGCTGGCTCCCCACATGGACGCCATCATCCTCGTGGTCAGCCAAGGGAAGACCCAGAAGATCGCGTTGCGTCGCGTGATCCAGACGCTCGGCCGGATCGGCGTGAAGCCGTTGGGCTTCGTGCTCAACAACGTGCGAACGGGAGTGGGCGAGTTCTACCTGAAGTACCCGCGTCCGGCGGACAGCCTCGCCGCGACCATGCAGCCGAAGCCGGTTTCGGGCGAACCGCACGCATGAGGCCGTCCTGCCTCTTCTCACGCCAGGCCCGTCGTGCTACCCTGATGACTCGAGGGAGGGGCGCGGGGAATGATGAGATTCTTATTGATAGCGGCCCTCCTGATCGCCGGTTGCGAGCGTGCGCCGCAAGGGCCCGCTCCGACCCCGGCGCCGAAGCCGCCCCAACCCAAGCCTGTTCCCACGGGGAAGGACCCGAAGGTCGTCTTCGAGATGACGACGCACGACTTCGGGGCGCTCACGGAGGGCGCGGAAAGGACAACGGTCTTTCGGTTCCGCAACGCCGGCGTCAGCACCCTCAAGATCGAACAGGTCCGCCCCACCTGCGGATGCACGGCGATCCTGTTGACGTCCGATACGATCGAGCCCAATGCCGCCGGGGAGATCAAGGTCACGTTCTTGTCGGCGCGGTTCAAGGGGCAGGTCCGAAAGGAGATCTACGTCGACACGAACGACCCCTACAGCTCCACCGTGGCGCTGACGGTCATGGCTCAGGTCGATCCGATCTTCGTGGTCGAGCCCGAGACGGTGGTCTTCGGGAAGGTGCGGATCGGGCACAGCGTCAGCCGCGAGGTGATCGTTCGAGACCGGCAGGGCAAGCCGTTCACGTTGTTGGGGGTCTTCTGCGAGGAGCCGGCGGTCACGGCCGTGTTTGCGCCCGTTCTTGAAAGCGGCGGCGCGGCGTATCGTGTCACCGTCAGCCTGGCGGGGAACGCGCCGGCCAGGGCCATCGTCAAGCCGTTGACGTTCCATACGGATCGGCCCAAGGATCTGGCGGACAAGACGCTGTGGGTGAGCGCGGAGGTCACCGCCGACGTGATGCTGCATCCGAGGCTGGTTTACTTCGGATATGTCAAGCGGGGGGAGACCACGAGCCGGACGATCGAGGTGTCCAACATCGGCGACCACCGCGTCGAGATCGAGCGGATCGAGTTCCAGGGGGCTTCCGCGCTTTTGTACGAGATCAAGACCCTCGAGGAGGGCCGGCGATTTCAGGTCGTCTTGCGTGTGGGAAAGGACCAGCGTCCGGGACGGTTTTCCGGGACCATGCTGGTTCACGTGTCGGGGCAAGCGGCGCCGCTGTCGCTTTCCTATTCGGGCCATGTCCGAGAGAACTGAGCGACCGTCCTGGACGAGCTTCCTCGCGCGATGCGCGCGCCAGGCTGCGGTCTTGTCGGCGCTGGGGATCGTGTTGGGACTGGGCGTCCATTTCGCCCATCCGGCGGGGGCGCGTTTGTTCTCGCCTCCGCCCAGGCGGTCGGAGGGGGATCCGCGGTTCCTGGTTCTGGAACGCGTGCGGGAGCGCTTCGAGAAGGGTGGGAGCGTCGCCTTCCTGGACGCGCGCGCGCCCGAGGCGTTCGCGCGAGGTCATATCGAGGGGGCGTGGAATCTGCCCGCGACGGCTTTCGATGCGCACTTCGAGGGGATCGCCCGATTTCTGGGGCCGGAGACCGAGATCATCGTCTACTGCGACGGGTGGCACTGCAGTTTGAGCGAGCAGGTGATGGACCGGCTCGGCACATTGGGGTACGTGAACGTGCGCGTGTACGAAGGAGGGTGGGAGGAATGGCGGGGCGCGGGCCTTCCTGCGGGCGCGGGGAGTGAGTGATGAAGAGGGATCGCATTCTCGAAGGGTCGTTGGCGCTGATCACGGCGGCGGTCTTCATCGTGGCCGGCACACTGAAGATCGTTTCTCCGGTCGAATTCGCGCGGGACATCGCCGGCTACCGGCTGCTGCCGATCTTGTTGCTGACGCTCGTGGCGGCGATTCTGCCGGCGGTCGAGATCGTGGCGGGCATCGCGATGCTCCTTCCCCGCGCTCGGGGAGGGGCGGCGCTGCTCATCCTGTGTTTGGTCTTGGCGTTCATGGCGGCCACGGTGACGGCGCTGCTGCGGGGGCTGGACCCGATGTGCGGATGCTTCGGCGCCGCGAGCGGCCGGGTGGGCCTGGTCTCGATCTCCATCGAAGTTTTGCTGTTGGGTGCCGTGGCCGCGATCTTGTGGTTGCGACGGGTGGTGCAGGAATGATTCCGGAACTCATCGTTCGATTGCGCGAGATCGTCGGATCCGAGCATACGCTGCTTGAAGATATCGACGCCTACGGGCACGACGAGACGGAGGACTTCTGGTATCCGCCGGAAGTCGTCGTGCGGCCGCGCACGGCTCAGGAGGTAGCGTGTGTGCTGCGCCTGGCGGCCGACCATCGCGTGCCGGTGACGCCGCAGGCCGGACGCACGAGTCTCTCCGGGGGCGCGCTGCCCGTATGCGGCGGGATCGCGCTTTCCGTGGAGCGCATGAACCGGATTCTGGAGATCGACGGCCGGAATTTGTTCTGTGTCACGGAGCCGGGAGTCGTCACGCAGGTGTTGCAAGAGGAGGTGGAGAAGCGCGGGCTTTTCTATGGTCCCGATCCGGCCAGTCGTGGCTCCTGCATGATCGGCGGCAACGTTGCGCACAACGCGGGCGGGCCGCGCGCGCTGAAGTACGGCGTGACGAAGGACTGGGTGTACGGTTTGCAGGTGGCGCTGCCTTCCGGGGAGCTCATTCGCACCGGCGGGAAGCTCCTCAAGAACGTCGCCGGATACAACCTGACGCAGCTCTTCGTGGGGAGCGAGGGGACGTTGGGGGTGATCACGGAGGCCACGCTCAAGCTCATCCCGAAGCCGCGATTCGCCAAGACCCTCTTGGCGCCGTTTCGGGATGTGATCGCCGCCGCGACGGCGGTGACGCGGATCTTCGAGGCGCGGATCATTCCGTGTGCCTGTGAGTACATGGAACGCGCGGCCGTGGAGGCGGCGGAACAGCGCAACGGTCAGAAGTTCCCCGTGGGCCACGGCGCGGCGGCGACGCTGCTCATCGAGGTCGACGGCAACGACGAGGAGGCGTGCGAGAAGGATCTCGAGAAAATCGCCGGGATCTGTATGGAGGAAGGCGCGCCGGACGTGTTCCTGGCGACCGATGCCGACAAGCGTGCGGCGGTATGGGCACTGCGCCGCTCGATCGGCGAGGCGGTCAAATCCATTTCCGCCTACCGCGAGGAGGACACGGTCGTTCCCAGGGCGCGTCTTCCGGAGTTGGTGCAGACGATTCGCGAAGTGGCCGCCAAGCACGGGATCGCCGCCATCAGCTACGGGCACATCGGCGACGGCAACATTCACGTGAACCTGCTCAGGATGGGTTTGGATGATGAGGAGTGGAAACGGCGGCTCGAGCCCGCCGTCCAGGAACTGTTCGAGCGGACGATCGCCCTAGGCGGACAGATCACCGGCGAGCACGGAGTGGGGTTCGTCCAGCGCCGGTATCTGCCGCTGGCCTATCCGAAGCACCATATCGAGCTCATGCGCGGGCTCAAACGCGTCTTCGACCCGCAGGGGATTCTCAACCCGGGGAAGGTCCTGCCGGACGAGGAAGGGGTGGCGATCCCGGAGCGGCATCGGCCGCGGGGGACGACGACGACATAGGCGAGGTCATTTGACTCCGAGCTCGTACGGCGAGAGGACCTTGTGAAGCTCCGGGGACGCGATCCATATCGGCAGGTTGGGGTTCTCCAGGAAGCAGATCGCGATTCGATTTCCGGTCCGGTGTGTCGAGAGCTTCGTGATCGGATAGTTCGGGACATCGGGGCAGAGCTCCAGGGCGCGCCTCGACCATGCGAAGCTGCTTCGAGGAGCACGCCTGGACCAGGGCTTCGCCGAAAGCGCGCAGGAGAGAGGGAGGAGGCTCGAATCCTTCAACGTACACGAGATCCGCTATCGGCCGCAGCACGGCGGATAGGATGCGCGCGAGTTCCTTCAGGTCTTCGAGGCGCTCCCCGTTCGCGACGGTCTCGTATTCCTCCGCGCGAAACCAGTAGGTCTCGTTCTGGCGAAGCCCTCCGGTTCGCCATTCGTCCATCGGGACTCCCGACCAAAAGACGTGGCCAAGAGCCCGCCGGACGGTGACGAATCCCGCGCCTTGGCCCGGATACGCGCAACATCCGCACGCGTACAGCTCAACGACTTCGTCGCTGGCCGAGAACGATAGGGCCGTATTTGTGATGACGCGATCGTCGAGTCGAAGACGCCATACGTCGTAAACCCCGACGGCATCGCGCACGGATAGGCGTCGAACGTGTCGCTGCAACGTGCTGAACTTGAGAGCCGCTTGGGCGTCGGAGGGCGGGCGGAAAAGAGGCGTGCCCGGGCTCATTGTGGCAGTCTAACACCGGCACGGCGTCGGCACACGCCGATCCGGCGGTCCGGACGGGGGAACCGCAGAACGAATGAACGGATGAACCAATGAACGGGTGAACGTCTCTGGACGCGTCGCCGCGACCACGGATAGAATCGCGGTTGGAGGAGGAACCCGTGACATTTCCCAAGATCGCCCGCCATGACACGCGCAAGATCGCTCGGGGGACGGCGCATGAGCAGCTGGTCGACGAGCTTGCCGTGGAAGAGCCGCTCGAGATCCGCGTGAACGACGAATCCGTGGCCGTCGTCCTGCGCACGCCGGGGGACGACTTCGACCTGGCGGCGGGTTTCCTGCTGACGGAAGGCATTCTGAAATCGCCCGATCAGGTCGAGGCCATTCGATACGGCCAGAGCGCGGATCACCCGGAGCTGCGCAACATCGTCAACGTGGCCCTGACGGGCGGCACGAAGGTGGATTTGGCGAGGCTGAAGCGCCATTGCTACGTGTCCAGCTCCTGCGGGATCTGCGGGAAGGCGGCGATCGAGAACGTGCGTACGGGGGCCAAGCCCAGCCATTCCAAGGCGCGTTTCAAACTGGAGATGTTCTACTCGCTCGGCGCCACCCTGCGGCACGCGCAGACGATCTTCGCGAGGACCGGCGGACTCCAAGCGGCGGGGGTCTTCGACGCGCACGGGACGCTTCTGGGGCTGCGCGAGGACGTCTCGCGACATAACGCGGCGGACAAGGTGATCGGGACGTTCTTCCTGAACGACAAGCTGCCGCTCGACAAGCACATCCTGCTGGTCGGCGGTCGTGTGAGCTTCGAGATCATGCAGAAGGCGCTGATGGCGTCGGTTCCGGTGGTGTGCGCGGTGGGGGCTCCGTCGAGCTTGGCGGTGCGATTCGCCCAGGAAACGAACATGACGCTCATCGGTTTCCTGAAGGCGGAGACCTACAACATCTACTCCGGAGCCGAGCGCATCGAGGTATAGCGGTCAGGCCCGGACGGCCTCCACGAGCTCCGCCAGGGCGCTGTTCACGATCTGCGGCTCTTCCAGCATCGGCATATGGCCGGAGCGCTCCGCCCAAACGAGTCGCGCGTCGGGGATCATTCGCGCCATCGCCTCGGATTCGGCGGGAGGAACGATCGAATCCTGTCGGCCGGCGATGATCATGACCGGGACGTGGATCTCGGGGAGTTGGATCGTGGCATCGGGGCGGCAGGCCATGCCGCGCAGCGCCGCGGCTATTCCCGATCGACTTGCCCGGCGGATCGCCGCGCGCGCCTTCTCGACCGTCTCGAGGGGCGCACCTGGGGCGAAGAGCTTCGGCACCATCTGCTCCTCCGCGACGATCCCCCCTCTTTCGAGCACGGCCTTCGCGGTTTCCTCCCGGCGGGCGCGTGCTTCCGGCGTGTCCGCGCCGGCGCGCGAGGCGACGAGGCCGATTCCGGCGAGGCGCTTGGGGGCGAGGCGATGGATGGCGAAGACGACGTAGCCGCCCATCGAGTGGCCGACCGCGATGAAGCGTTCGACGCCGATCCCGTCCAGGTGCCGCAGCAGGTCCTGCGCGAAGTTCTCCATCGTCCAGGCGCCGGGGCCGCCTTCGCTGCCCCCGAATCCCCTCAGGTCCGGAGCCAGGACGCGGCTGGTGCGCTGAAGCTCGCCGATCTGATGCTCCCAGAGGGTGTGATCGAGCGGGAAGCCGTGGATGAGCAGAAGGACCTTCTTCGTGTTCGTCATGGATCGCTGTCTCCGGAGGGACGAACCATTGTGGCAACCTCGAGGATGGTTGGAAACGGTTCGAGTAATGGTAACCGTCCACTCGTTCGAGAACCCTGTTCCGGCGTTGAACTTCCGGAACGAACGAACGGACGAACCGATGAACGGGTGAACGCTTGCCGACTCAAGAGAAGCCCCACGGCAGTGGCAACGCCGCCAGGGGATGGTTACACTGTCTGGGCCGAGCCGATGAGGATCTACCTGGACAATCATGCGACCACGCCGTGCGATCCGCGGGTCGTTCGGGCGATGCTCCCCTATTTCACGGAGAAGTGCGGCAACGCGGCCAGCAAGGACCACATCTTCGGAAAGGAAGCGGAGCAGGCGGTTGAGGCGGCCCGCCGACAGATCGCGGCCCTGTTGAAGGCGGATGAAGGCGAGATCGTTTTCACCAGCGGGGCGACCGAGAGCGACAATCTCGCGATCAAGGGGGTGCTCGAGGCGTACGGCTCGAAGGGGCGCCACATCGTCACCGTCGCGACGGAGCACAAGGCGGTGCTGGAGACGTGCAAGGCGCTGGAGGAAGCCGGCCGCGCCCAAGTGACGGTCCTGCCCGTAGACTCCACCGGGCTGATCGATCCGGATCGGCTGGCGGCGGCGATTACGGAACAGACCGTTCTCGTCTCCGTCATGTTCGCCAACAACGAGATCGGCACGATTCAGCCCATCGCCGAGATCGGGCGGCTTTGCGCGCAACGGAACGTTTTCTTCCACAGCGACGCCGCTCAAGCGGCGGGCCGGATCCCGATCGATGTCGAAGCGATGAACCTCCATCTCGTGTCGCTTTCCGGACACAAGATGTACGGACCCAAGGGCGTGGGCGCGCTCTACGTGCGCAAGCGTCATCCGCGCGTCAAACTGCGCCCCATGATCGACGGCGGAGGCCATGAGCGGGGGCTGCGAAGCGGAACGCTCCCAGTCCCTCTCGTCGTGGGATTCGGCCTGGCGGCGGAGATCGCGGCGAAGGAGATGTCGGAGGAGGCGCGGCGGATCCTGTCGCTGCGCGAGCGATTGCGCCGGGGACTCTTCGAATCGCTGGACGGTTTGACGTTGAACGGGCACCCCGAGCGGCGTCTCCCTGGGAATCTGCACGTGAGCTTCGCGTGCGTGGAGGCGGACAGCCTGATGACCGAGCTCGGCGAGATCGCGGTGTCCTCCGGCGCGGCGTGCGCGAGCGCCACGCTGCAGCCGTCGCACGTCCTCAGAGCCATCGGCGTGTCCGAGGTCCTCGCGCACGACTCGATCCGTTTCGGTGTCGGGCGGTTCAATACCCGCGACGAGATCGACGTGACGCTCGACCGCACCGTCCGGGTTGTGCGGCGATTGCGGGAGCGCTCGCCGCTGTACGGTCGTATGACGGAGCATGTATAGGCGTGGTCTCCGGAGTCTACGATTGCTTAGCGCCGAGCCCTTTGACCGCGCGTGCGGTCCGCACTATGATGCTGCGACCGAGGTGAGGCATGAATGATGATGTGAAGTCCGGCGCCGATCGCGCGCCCGTGGAGCCGGGGGGCGGCTCCGAGTTCTACAGGAAAGTGGACGGAGCCCTCGATCGCGTCCGCCCGTACGTCCAGATGGACGGGGGCGATGTCGAGCTCGTGAACGTCAACGAGGAGGAGGGCGTGGTCTTCATCCGCTTCCAGGGCGCCTGCAGCGGCTGACCTTCGAGCGCCATGACGCTCCAGTTGGGGATCGAGAACGAGTTGCGGATGGCCCTGCCCGAGATCAAGCAGGTCATCGCCGTTTGAGTCGGAGAGGGAGGCCCTTGCCCATGGTTCCTGTCACGCAGATGCATGCCGCCCGAAAGGGCGAAGTCACGCCCGCGATGGCTCGGGTGGCCGAGCGCGAGGGACTCGACGTCGACGCCGTGCGCCGAGAAGTGGCGGAAGGCCGCGCGATCATCCCGGCCAACGTCCATCATCTGGCCAAGCGGCTCGACCCGATGGGCATCGGTCAGGCGTTCTCCGTCAAGATCAACGCCAATCTCGGCAGTTCCGCCATCGTCGCGGGCTTGGAAACGGAGCTCCGGAAGCTCCATACGGCGGTGCATTTCGGCGCGGATACGGTGATGGATCTGTCGACCGGCGGCAACCTCGATGAAATCCGTCAGGGGATCATCGATGCGTCCACCGTGCCCGTCGGGACGGTTCCCGTTTATCAGAGCGCCAACGACGTGCGGGACATCGCGGACGTGAGCGCGCAGGAGATGCTCGACGTCATCGAGAAGCAGGCCCGGCAGGGCGTGGACTACATGACGATCCACGCCGGAGTCCTGCTTGAGTTCCTGCCGCTGGTGAAGGATCGTGTCACGAAGATCGTCTCGCGCGGCGGCAGCCTGATGGCCCAATGGATGAAGGCTCGGCATCAGCAGAACCCCTTCTACACGCATTTCGACGAGATCTGCGAGATCTTCCAGCGGCACGATGTGACGTTCTCGCTGGGGGACGGCCTTCGGCCGGGCTGCGCCCACGACGCCAGCGACGCCGCGCAGATGGCGGAGCTGAAGACCTTGGGGGAGCTGACGCTCAAGGCTTGGACGCACGACGTACAGGTGATGATCGAAGGGCCGGGTCATGTCCCCCTCAACCAGGTGCCCTACCAGGTGCTCAAGGAGATCGAGCTTTGTCATGGAGCGCCCTTCTACACGCTGGGGCCTTTGGTGACGGACATCGCCCCGGGGTATGATCACATCACCAGCGCCATCGGCGCGGCTGTGATCGGCTGGTTCGGCACGTCGATGCTCTGCTACGTCACGCCGAAGGAGCATCTGGGGCTGCCCAACGACGAAGACGTCAAGCAAGGCGTGATCGCGTACAAAATCGCCGCCCACGCGGCGGACCTCGCGCGCGGCCGTTCCGGGGCGCGCGATCGCGACGACGCCATCTCGCGCGCCCGTTTCGAGTTCCGCTGGAAGGACCAGTTCGCGCTCTCGTTGGATCCCGAGACGGCGCGCCGCATGCATGATGAGACGCTGCCCGCGGAATACTTCAAGAGCGCGGAGTTCTGTTCGATGTGCGGCCCGAGATTCTGTCCCATGAAGCCCGGCGCGCAGGTCCATGAGACGGCCGTGGAGTCGGTCAAGTCCGAGCCATCATGATTCCAGAGTGTCTCGCGCTTGGGGTGATGCTGGGGGCCGGCGGCATTCCTCAAGATGATCGGGACGAGCCGGTTCCGGAGTTGCCGGCGGAGATCCGGCGGTGTTACCGGCTGGCGCACTGGAGTCGGGCGGAGGAGCTCCTGCAGGAGGCGCTCAAGCGGGAGGCATCCGATGCGTTGCGGTACGGGCTCATCAACGTTCTCTATCGCGCGCGCCGGTACGAGGAGTGCATGCGCGAGTGCGAGCGGCTGGCCGGCACGAAGGACGCCGAGATGTCGGCGTTCGCCCTGGCCTTGAAGGGGGCGTGTGCCTGGAAGACGGGGGATGTGACGGGGGCGCGGACGTGGTGCGCGCAGGCCAAGGAGGCGGCCGACCGCAAGGCTCCCAACGCCTTCCCCGTGGCGCGCCGATGGGCGCGCATCACGTTGGCCTTTCTTTCGTGGGAACGGCACGAATCGCCGCGGTTCCTCTTGTTTCATCCTCCCGATCCCGCGGGTCGCGCCGGCGCGCCGGCCGTGGCGGCTCGTCTGGAGGCCCTGTGGGACGCAACGGCGGCGCTCTTCGGGCCGCTGCCGGAGGATCGCATCGAGGTTTACCTCTTTCACGATCAGCGACACGCCGACGAGATCCTGGGAGTGCCCTTGCCGTTCGCGGTGCCGCGCGATCGAGCGATCTATGCCTTGCGTGACGGGGCGCCGGGGCATGCGCTCGGGCACATCCTTTCCTTCGCCGCCGCCGCTGCGCAGGGGAAGGAACGGCCCAAGAGCGCCTTTCTGAACGAAGGGCTGGCCTGTGCGCTCTCGGAGGATGAGCTGTGGGAGCGCCGAATGAAGGAGGTGCCGCGGCTGCTCTTGCAAGAGGAGAAGCTGAGACCTCTGTCGGAGCTGATGAAGACCGACGGCATCGACGGCGGGCTCGCCGCCGCGGGCGGGGCGTTCATCCGCTGGCTGCTCGAATCGCAGGGCAAGGCGAAGTTCGTGAAGCTTTGGGTCGAGTACAACGATCACGCCGCTCCGTGGGAGTTCTTGGGGCTTCGGACCGGATACAAGGATGATGCCGCCCCGTGGAAGGTCGTTTACGGATGCGCGCCGGACGAGCTGGATGCGGCCTGGAGGACGTCGCTGCGCGAACGCTAGGCGAGACTCGCATGAAACCATCGATCGTGCATCAGGTCATTGCGGTGGGGCCCTTCCAGTGCAACTGCCACATCCTCGCGGATGAAGCGACCCGGGAAGCGCTCGTGATCGATCCGGGGGACGAGGCGGACGTGATCGAGGAGCGTGTTCGAGACCTCGGAGTGACGGTGAAGGCGCTGGTGCATACGCATTGTCATCTCGACCACATCACCGGCACCCGGCCCTTGAAGGAGGCGACGGGCGGGCGCATCCTTATCCACGAGGCGGACAAGGTTCTCTACGAAGGTCTCAAGCAGCAATACGCGTCCATGCTTCGGCTCTTCGGATTGCCGATGGGCGCCGGCGAGGAGCCGCTGCCCGCGGATGAGTTCCTGCGCGACGGGCAGATCCTCCGATTCGGCCGACATGAGCTGAAGGTGATCCATACTCCCGGCCACACGCCGGGGAGCTGCTCGTTCACCGTGGAGGATCCAAAGGCGCGCCGGCTCTTCTCCGGCGATACGCTGTTTTCCGGGTCGATCGGGCGCACGGATTTGTGGGGCGGCGATCAGGAGCGGGAGTTACGTTCCATCCGCGAGCGGCTCTTCACGCTGGATCCCGAGACGGTCGTCTTCCCGGGGCACGGTCCGCAGACCATGATCGGCGAAGAGAAGCAGACCAATCCGTTCCTGCAGTAGTGCTATAATGGGCCCCACTTTCTGGGGGACGACGATGACCACCGACGGCAGGGCCGGCGAAGCCAAGACGGCCAACGAAGGCCGGATTCGTGAACTGAAATCGCAGCTGGAGCGCGACCCTTTCAACGTTCATCTGCGGCTGATCTATGCCGCGGCCTTGGAGGAGGGGGGCCGATTATCGGAATCGGTGAGGATCCTCGAGGACACGGTGGAACGGGCGCGCCGTAACCTGGGTGTGTCCTATTTCCAATACGCCGACAAGCTCATGAAGGTCAAGAGGCCGGAAGAGGCCCTGCGCATGTACGACGCCGCGATCGAGGCCGATCCGTCCAACGCGTCCTTCTATTTGTCGGGCAAAGCGGCGGCGCTGAAGTCGCTCGGGTTGCAGGACAAGGCTCGGGCGATCTATCAGCACCTCGTATCGCAGCCCGGTCTGGCCAAGACGACGCGGCGTATCGTGCTGGACGAGCTCAAGAAGATGTGAGCGGCAAGATCCGAGGTGAACGGAGGACACAGCGCGGCCGTGCCGCAACCGGAGTACTCGGAGGGGAACAGAGGACCCTGAGAAAACCCGAACACCAACACCAGAGGACGCGGCGCGGCACCGCAACCGAACTCGGGGATCCTCCGTTTTCCGTCCGGAGAATACTCTGAGGAAGCCAGGAAGCCAGGAGGAAGACCGAAGGATAGGACGACCTAATTACTTTCCTGGTTTCCTGCCTTCCTCTGAGAAACTCAGGCGACTGGCCTGGAGGTTCATGAAAAATCTTGTCGTAGCACAAAGATTTGTTCGATTAGCACAGTAAAGATTCCGTTCGAAAACGGACACAACCGCTTGAGGCCGCACTGGTTGTCTGAGCGCTATGGAAGATTTTTGCGTGGCGAGAAGATGTGGATCGTGAGTAGTCCAGAGTCGGTCAGCGCGATCGGCTCATCAGGTCCTCCAGCGTTCGCGGGCGCAGGAGCCGAAGGCATTCGCGAAACACGATGGCCGTCACTTCGCAGTCGCCGATGGATCGGTGTCGCGTGGAGAAGCGAGCCCCGAAGGCGGCGGCCAGGTTGTCCAGCCGGTAGCTGGACAGGCCGGGTCGGGCGGCCCGGGCCAAGGCGATGGTGTCGACGGCGTTCAGGGGCAGCTTGGAACCTCCGCCGCGCCGGAACTCGGCGTTGAGGAACCCGAGATCGAATTCCGCGTTCTGCGCCACGAGCACGGTGCCCGCCAGGAAGCGCCGGAGGTCCGGCGCGACCGCGGCGAACATCGGCGCGCCCTTGAGCATGTCGTCGGTGATGCCGTTCTTGCGGGTGGCCTCCACCGGCATCGGGCGTTCCGGATTCACCAGAGTCTGAAAACGGCCGAGTTCGCGTCCGGAGTGGACCTTGATCGCGCCGACTTCGCAGATGCGATCGCTGGCCGGATCCAGGCCCGTCGTCTCGACGTCGAGCACGACGAACGTCGCCGCCCCTATCTCCACGGCGCGGGATGGTAACGCGCCTTCACCAGGTTGTCAATGCGGTCTGAATTCCCTGCCGAAACAGGAGCCTCTCGGGATAATACCCGTAGGAGGCCCGATGGATGCCAGTGACGAATCTCTCATGACGGAGTTCCGACAAACTCGCGACGCGCGGTCGATCGCCGAGCTCATCCGGCGGTACCAGGGGTGGGCGTTCAATATCGCTCTCTCGATGCTGCACCGACGTCAGGATGCAGAGGATGCGACACAGCAGGCATTTCTTGACCTGATCCGTTCGCACCGCACCTATCGTCCCGATGCTCCCTTCAGACCCTGGTTCGGCCGGATCGTGATGAACGCATGCCTCAAGCTGACTCGGTCCAGGCACCGCAAGGAGCGTCACGAGGAGGCCGCGTCGAGACGGCAGGAGGCGTTCATGACGAAACCCGCGCAGGAAGCGGTCCGATGGGCGCTCCAAGAACTGGAGCCAGACCTGAAGGCTCCACTCATCCTGTGCTATCAGCACGGTTGCACACAGGCTGATGCGGCCGCGATTCTCGACGTGCCGCCGAGGACCCTCTCGGAAAGGATTCGCCAGGGTCTCGAGGAGCTGAGACGACGTCTTCCGCCGGCCGGTCTTGCGGTGGGGATTCTCGGGATCGAGGATGTGCTGGCGCAACTCACGACGGAGCCTGTGCCTGCGAGCTTGACGGCCAAGCTTGAGGACTTGCCGGGCGGGGTCAAGGCGATCCTGTCGACATCAGCGCTCGCGGCGAGGGCCGTGGTGCCGATCGCCACCGGAGCGGGAGCCGTCCTCCTGGCTCTCGTCGCTATCGGAATGTGTTCCGTGTGGCTGTGGCGCAGGAACGCGTGTTCGCCATCCGCCGCAGACCAACCGGTGGTCCGTGCCGCGACATCGCCCGTATCGAAGGGGGGTGTTGAAGTGGAGCAGGGCGGCGCGTCGGGAGGCACGGCAAGCACGGTGGATCTGCGCGGACGGGTCGTGCGTGCCTCGGACCATGCCCCTTTGAAGGGAGCGACCGTGACTTTGACCGATCGGGGCTTTCTCGAATGGGACGGGGAAACCACCGACCCGGAGGGGAAATTCGCGTTCCGTTCGCTGAAAACGGGATCGTATCGGCTGAAAGCGCAGCATGGGCTCTCCAGGCCTGTTGAACGTGTGATCGATGTGTCCGCCGATGGACAGTCGGATCTTCTTGTTGCGCTCGACGACGGGACCGCATCCGTAACCCTCATTGCGCTCGACGACGCCGGTCTTCTCGTTCCTGACGCGCGATTCTCTCTCATTGCGCTTTTGTGGGACGGCAATATGGAACTGGCGACTGATGGACAAGGAAAGGCCGAGGCGACGCGACTGCCCGTCGGACGCTACAAGGCGCGCTCGGGAAACGTCGAGGTCCCTGATTTCGCCCTGCAGGAGGGTGAACATGAGAGTCTCAACATCGTGGTTCGAGGGAGCGCCTCGATTACGGGTCGTATCTTCACCGATTCGGGCGAACGAGGCGCCGATCTGGTGATTACGGCCAAATCGCCGGAGAGGACGAGCGATGTGGCTCCGGTGCACTGCTTCTCCGCAAACTCCATGAGCGATGGGAGTTACGCGTTCGAGCGCCTTCCGGCAGGCCGGTACGAACTTCGGGTCGGTGAAAGCCTCTTCTTCGCAAGTCTCCAGCCCGCCGGCACCGAAGTCGAACTGGCTTTCGGAGAAGCAAGACGCTGCGACTTGAGGGTCAAGGCCGGCCCCGTCGGACTCGCCACGCTGCACGGAATCGTCCGAGACGCGAAGACGAAAGAGCCCATAGCCGGCGCGGAAATATGGTGCGAATGCATAGACGAAACCACTCGCACAGACGCGAGAGGTGAGTTCACCCTGGAGTATCGACGCGCCATCCTGGTCGACATCGAGGTCTCTTCGGAGGGTTATCAAGACGCCGACCTTGAGGTCCAGCTGCGACCAGGCGTGAACGAGGTGATGATCGAGCTCGACCGGGAAAAGAGCGAAAGAAGCATTCCTTCCGCTGCGCTTCTTCCAGCGGTGATCATCCAGGGGCGCCTCGTCTATCGGGATGACGACGGACCGGTCAAGGACGCCCGCATATCGGGTCTTGGTCGCTCCATAATAACGGGTGCCGACGGAAGCTTCGAAGGTGAGGTGCGGCCAGGCGCTACGACAATCGAGGTGCAGAAGATCGGAGCGACGCACGTATGGACGATCCCTGCCGATATCGGGATCGCCCCCCGGCAGACGCTCCTCTTGAAGATCGATCGTGACGACGCCGTCCTCTCGGGAAAGATCATCGGGATGAGCTCTGAGGCGCGTGTGTCGGTGAGGCTTGCCGGCGTAGGACACAGTGCGTCACAGATGGTATCCGCGTCCGAGACGCGGTACGCCCTGCGGGTCCCCGCCGGCACGTATACGCTTACGGTTTACGCCGCCCATCCTCTCACGATCGACGTCAAGCGCGAAATCACGCTGGGTGCGGGCGAGGAGAAAATGTTGGACGTGAACTTGCCGGTCGGTTCGAGCCGTCTACACGGACGCGTGGTGACCGTGGATGGCTCGATTCCTCCGCCGGGTTCGTCTGAGCTCAGGTTATCGGTCCTCACTGAGGGATCGACCGGCACCATCGTCCGGTTCCCAGACAAGCAAGGGCAATACGAATTCGACGGCTTGGCCGCGGGCCCTTATCGGCTGGAGTGGCTCCTGACGGCGGGGGGAACGCTGCTGCACGAGGAGAGCCTGATCTTGGACGGTGCGGCGCCTTTGGAGAAGAACTTTACCGTTCCCTTCTCGGGCATTCTCGATCTTGAGATCACGGACCAGGCGGGCGAGAAGGACTTATTCCACGGGAGTGAGGTGACGCTGCGCTCCTTGTCCTGGGGCAAGGTGGTCGTTCGCAAGGAGAGAAGTACGACGAGAGCCGGCTGTGATTCATTGCCCGGGCTGCTGGCCCCAGGCGTGTACGAGCTGGTGGTGTCGCGTGCCGGCTTCCACGAGTACAGGAAGGATCTGGCGATTCCAGAGCGGGGAATCGTAACGGAGGCGGTGCGCTTGCAGGAAAAGTGATCGTGCCTTCTACGACGGGGTGGAAGCAAAGATTCTCGCAACCACGGATTTCGCGGACTTTACGGATTTCACCGATTCTTGGTGAACGAGGCGTACCATGGTGACCGCGAGAGTCCACTCTGTCTCCTCGCGGATGAAGTTGCCCTTCTATGGGAGGTCTTGCTTCTCCGGATACAAGGGTCTGACTCCCTTCACTCGCCCGCCATGAATCCGCGAGAATCCGTGCAATCCGTAGTTTCTTCTCCGGAAGCCGCTTGGCCTACGGGTTCTCCTTAGGTCGCTCAACGGATTTGGCCTTCAGCGCCTGCGCGGCCGCCATTCGGACCGTGGGGTTGCTTTCGCGAGCGGCGCGCTCCAGGATGTGGCGGGCCTCTTCCGTGCGCACTTGGCCCAGCGCCCACACCGCCGCTGCGCGCACGTCGTCCGCGTAGCCTTTGAACATGCCGAAGAGCCTCGGGCGCGTCTCCACGATCTTCACCAGCAGCGGCACCGCCTCCTTCGCGGGGACCGCGGCGAAATAATGGCAGCACGCGGTGGCCACCACATCCGAGGGATCGAAACCCAGGATCCAGCACACGTCCGTCCCCAGTTCCGCCAACTTCATCTCCGTCGCCGTTCGGATCAGCGGCGGCCGCAGATCCTCTCCCAATTCCTTCAGCCCCCGCCGCAGCAAGAGGGGCGCCTTCTCGCGCGGGAGGCGTTTCAGCATCGCCAGCGCGGCCCCCCGCACCATCTCGTCGGGATGCTCCATGGCGCGCAGGAAGACGTCGTCGAGCCCCGATGTCCCCGCCAGCTCGATCACCTCGAGCGCCATGACGGTCCGCGCGGGGGCGGTGCCCGGCTGCACGTGGCGGCCGAGGGCGGCGGCGGCGCCCGAACCGATCAGCTTGAGCGAATTGGCCAGGCACTGGCGCACGGCGAGCAGGCGCTCGCTCATGATCGCTTCCACCAGCGGCGCGGTCGCGGCCTCTCCCAGCGACGCCAGCAGCAATGCGGAGAGCTCGCGGTCGTCGCGATTCCCCCGGCGCATCCGTTCCAACAACGGCGGCATGAACTTCTTCTGCCCGACCACGCGACCCAGCTCCTGCAGGAGCTGCGTGATGGTCGGAGGCGTCGCCGGGTTGTTGCGGCGCGCGGCCACCCCGTCGCGCAGGACCTCCATCAGCGGCGCGAAGGCGCTGGTCGCGGCGGCGCCCGGGACCCAGCAGGCCAGCGTCTCCACCAACGTCCGAACGACGGGCAGCGACGTCTCCGTGCGGGTCAGTTCGCGCAGCGCCGTCGACGTCGTCGTGACGACCATGCGCTGCGTTTCCAGCGACGTGCCCGACAGGGCGCGGGCGATGATGCGCAGCGCATGCGTGCGGTTTTCGGGATGCGCGTCGCGCGCGGCGCCGCAGAGATGTTGGACGAGCTGCACCGCCAGATCGCACATCGCGCCGTAGTTCAACGCCTCCAGCAGCGGCCCGAGCGATTTCTCGAACGCCTCCGTCAACAAGTCCGTCGGAGGCTTGGTGAGCAGGATCCGCGCGCGCACGTCCGCGCGCGAACGCAGGCTCACGCTGACCCGTTTGGGCGGCCGGCCCACCGCGGGCTTCCCCGGCAACACCGTGTTTTCCGTGACCTCGGTCCCCACTTCGCCCTCCTTCACGGATTCGCGCCGGGCGTAGACGCGGGTGCCGAAACGGAAGTGACGGATGTCGCTCTCGACGAGCATCCGCTCTCCGCGCAACCTGGCCTCGGCATCGTCGAAAGGCAGGGCGAAGAACGCCGCGAGCGTTCGCAGTTCCTCGCCGGTGAATCCTTGCGTGAACGTGATGCTCATGACTTTGCGGCGGGTGATCTGCTCCGCGACGAACTCCCCTGTTTCCACCATCGCTCGCGCCTCGATCGGTTTGCCGTTGGCCAGCAGGCGTCCTTCCGCGACGGCCAGCGTCACGCTGGGATACTCCTTCAGCAACGCCTCGAACGGTTTCTCGGCGGCTCGAAGGCTCTCTTCGACGAGCGCATGTCCGGGGGGGTAGAGCTTGAGGGAGTCCACGCCCGCCTTGAGATAGCGCATCGTTTCGTGCAGCGACTTGATCCCGGGCGGGTCGAATTGTCGCTCCGCGGCCTGGGCTTCGGCGCCACCCAGGCGATGCGCGACGTAGGCCCTCTGGACGATGTCGGCGTTGCGGATGCCGCGCGCCACCAGGAAACGGTCCCAATGGTCGACGGCCATCGCGGAGTGGGGGATCATCTCCGAGAGGGCGGCGATGATGGCGTCGAGTTCCTCGGTCGTCAATCCGTGAGCGACGGTGAGCGACGCGATCAAGCGGTCTTCGAGGAGATTGCGCAGGTCCTCGCGCCCGCTGCCCGGCCGGATGGGCAGGGAGATCCCGTTCACCTTGAGCAGCGACCCGTCGATGGCGACCGTCAGAGGCGACGTCTGCGCCAAGACCGCGTCGCTCGAAGACTTCACCTGCTGGTGGAAGCCGGCCGCGAGCTGGCTTCCTTCCGGATAAAGCCTTCCGATGCGGAGAGCGCCCACGAGGGCGCGGGCCATGGCGTCGAAGGCGCTCTGCGCGTCGTCGCTCAGGGGAGTGGTTCCGGGGGCCAGGCGTTGAACGCGGGCCCCTACGGGACCGGTGGACGTCGCGCTGCGGCGATCGCGCAAGGATCGCAGCGCCTCCGGCCGTTCGACGGAGCCGCTTCGTTCGAAGTGGAAGAGGGCCGCCTCGACGAGCCAACCCGAGTCGTCCGGCAGGCGCGCCTCGCAGACGCGGCCCAGTCGTTGGTGACAGCGCCGGCGCGTCAGCATGTCGAGGCTCTCGTAGCAGGCGCGGCGCGCGAAACCGGAGGAGAACTCGAGCACTTCCGGAACGCGCGGATCGGAAAGGCGGATGACCCGGGCGTGCAGCGCTGGATCGAGCGCGGCCTGGATCTCCAGGTCGCGCCACGAGAGCATCTCCTGCAGGATGTCGATGTCGAACGTGCTGCCCATGACGGAGGCGCAATGGAGCGCCTCGCGCGTCGGCGGCGGGAGCGCGGCCAGCGTTCCCAGCACGGCGTGCTTCGGAGAAGACGGCAAGGAGTCCGCGGACAGTTCCTCGAGCGATCGGCCGGAAAGCGTCGCCGCTCGCAGCACTTCCTCCACGTAGAGCGGATTGCCCTTCCCTTTGGTGGCGATGGCGGCGTCCAGCGCCGGATCGGCCGTCCGGCCGGGGAGGACGGCATTAAGCAGCTGGCTGATCTGCGGGGTCGTCAGCGCGCCCATCACGAGCTCCTCGAGGCACCGCTGCCTGCGCAGGCCTTCGAGGAAGAGAGGCAGCGGGGAGTCTCCTTCCTCGGCCGCGCCTCGCGGATCGTTGGCCGACATCAGCAGGAGGAACGGGATCGGCGCGCCCAGGAGCGTGCGGTAGACCTCGAGGGAACTGGGGTCCACCAACGGCGCGCGGTTCACGGCGACGACGATGCCGGGCCGCAGGCGGCTGATCAAACGGAAGAGCTCCAGGATGGCCGCGCCGGCGACCTGAGGGTTGGGCAGCTCGGACGCCGCGTCCAGCTCGCCCACGCTGAAGAAGTTCGGGCAGACCAGGCGCAGCGCCATCAGGTGTTCCGGCGAAAGGCGGTCTTCGACGCGCAACTCGAGGTCGGGCAGGTCGCGGCCGAAGCGCTCGATCACGATGCCGACGGAGCGATAGGGCGCGTGGCGCGACGATTCCTCGCAGTCGGAACGGGCGGCGGCGAGCCCGGCGTCGGCGGCGATCCGGAGGGCATCGTCCAGGAATCTCGACTTGCCGTACCCCGGCGGTCCGTACACCAGGACGAAGGCGGGCTGTTTCAACTCGCGGGTGATCGACTGCGCGCGCGCGAGCGCCTGCTCGCGGCCGATGGTGACGCGGGCCGGGAGTCGCGACAAGATGTCCGGGGTTTCGAAGGGCGGAGGGGCAAAGCCGGCGGCGTTTCCGCCCGCGCTGCGCATGGACCGAAGCGCTCGGGCGGCGGCGTCCAGGAGGGCGGCCGGCGTCAGGCCATCCTGTGGGCGGCCCGCGACGCCGGCGCTGAAGGTGACGTGGACGCCCTGCACGGGTTCGTCCGTCAGTTCGCGAACGAGCGTCTTGGCCATGGCCAAGCCGAGGTCCCGCGATCCGCGTGGCAGAAGCACTCCGAAGGCGTCCGTGGCGAAGCGGACCACGATTCCTTCGTCCGGAGGGGGTTTCTGGAGGCGCTGCCCCAACTCGCGCATGATCGCCGAGAAGGTGGAATCGCGCATGTCGGGAGGGCGGTCCACGCTCAGCACGATCAGACTCACGGGCGCTCGGGTGGCGCTCCAATCGACGCGCTCGCGCAAGGCGGCGTACAGGTATCGCCGGTTGTGCAAGCCGGTGGCATCGTCGACATAGACGATACGTTCCAGTTCGGCGTCGATCTTCAGCTCATCCGCCATCTATCGAGGGACATTCTAACCGAAAATCCGAAATCTATGATTCTCCTTCCGCAATACCAGCTACCATCTACTCTCCACTGGGTACTGGGTGATGGCTGAACTCGGCGTGCAGGATTCTCAGCGAAGCGGCCCGTTTGCCATTCCGGCCGAGCCGGATTCCGAGATCGAGCGTTCCTTGGAGGCCTCGGTCAGGGACGTCGCGGCGTACGGCCAGATGATCGGCTTCGGGGAGGCGTACTTCGGCGCGTACGCCGTGTGGCTGGGGGTGCAGAACTGGCTTGTGGGAGTGCTGGGCACGATTCCGCCCTTCGTCGGCGCGTGCGTGCAGCCTTTCGCGGCGCACCTGGTGGATCGCACGGGGAGAAGGCGGCCGCTGTATCTCCTGGGGGCGATTCTGCAGGGGCTGATGTTCGTGCCCATCAGCGTGTCGATCTTCCTGCCGCGAGATTCGGCTTACGGGGTGCTTCTGGCGAGCGTCATCCTCTACTTCACGGGCGTGCATTTCTCGACGCCGGCATGGAACAGCGTGATGGGGGATCTGGTGCCGGCGAACCGGCGAGGACGGTTTTTCGGCCGGCGCGCGAGCGTGGCGGTGATCTCGCAATGCCTGGCGACCTTCCTGGCCGGCATCGGACTGGAAGTGTTCAAGCGGGAGGGCCATGAGACGCACGGGTATCTGCTCATCTTCTGTGCCGCGCTCGTCTCCCGGGCCGTCAGCGCCTGGTATCTGGGCCAGATGAGAGAGCCGCCGTTCAAGCCCGTGACGGACCTGAAGACCGGGCGGTTCTTCAAAGGGACGTTCGACACGAATTTCGGCCGGTTCGCCCTCTTCGTGGCGGCGATGAATTTCAGCGTAGCGGTGAGCGGGCCGTACTTCGTTCCGTACATGCTCCATGACCTGAAGTTCAGCTACTTCACGTTCATGGTGTCGCAAGTCGTGGTCGTGATCGCGCAGATCCTGGTGCTGCAACGATGGGGCGGCCTGGGCGATCGCGTCGGGAATCGCAAGATCCTCGTGTTGACGGCGGTCGGCGTCACCGTCATCCCTCTCTTCTGGCAGTTCGCGCGGGGGCCGGTCGTGGTGTGGCTGACGCAGGCGTTCGCGGGAATCACGTGGGGTGGCTTCAACCTCGCCGTCGGCAATTTCCTTCTGGACGCGCTTCCGCGGGAGCGCCGCGCCAGCGGCGTGGCGCAGTTCAACTTCCTGGCGGGCTTGGGGGTGCTGCTCGGGGGGCTCTTCGGGGTGATGATCGTCGACTCGTTGCCGCAGCGGTACGAGTATCTGGGAGTGCCCATCACGTTCTTCTCCCACCTGAACGTCATCATGCTCGTGTCGGCGCTCTTGCGCGCGGCGACCCTCGTCCTCTTCTTGCGGCGGTTCGATGAGGTGCGGGAGGTGCCGAACGTGGGGGTGGCGGAGATTCTCCTGCGCACGAATCTGGTGAAGTCGATCGCGGAGGCGGCGGGGGATTTCATGACCTGGTACCGTCGAAAGCCTTGAGCCGGAGGCCGTAAGCAGCCATAAGAGCGAGGCTCCAACGAAAGGTCTTCAAGCGCCGGCGGCTTTGCGCACCTCGATACTGCGGTCGCGTTTGGCTTCTTCGACGAGCTCGCGGGCTTCCGGATGGGCGATTCCGGCGGCGGCCCGGACAGCCATTGCGCGCGTGTCGTCGGAGAAGCCCTTCACCAGGCCGAACATCCTGGGACGCGCTTCGAAGATGCGCCAGAGGGCCGGAACGGCCGAAGGCACGTTCACCCGCGCGATGTAGTCGCAACAGGCGCGGATGACGGCTTCGTCTTCGGACGCGTGCGCAATGCGCGTCACGTCCAGGTTGAGATCGGACAACCCCAGCTCGCCGCCCAATGCGACCGCGGCCATCACGATCGGGGAATGATCGGATTGCATCAGCCGGCGCAACCCGCCCACCGCCAGGAGCTTGTCCGCCCGCCGGAGCATCGCGAACGCCGCCGCCCGGACGGCCGGGTCGGCGTGCTCCACGGCTTCGAAGACCGCGGAGGCGAGCGTCGGCGGGCCGGCCGCGTCGAGAACGCTCAGCACGCGCACCATCTTCTCGGCGGGTCCGTCCGACGTGACGCGCTTGGCCAGCTCCATCCCGGCGGCCCCGCCGATCTCCTTGAGCGCCAGCGCCGCCAAGCGCCGCTCCGTGGCCTGATCGCACTCGGCGATGAAATCGATGAGACAAGGCGCGAGGGCGGGTCCGAACATCCCGCAGACCCGCAAGATCGCCTCGCGCGTCGGAGCCGACGGCGCCCGGACCGCCTCCGCGACGGCCGGTTCCGAGCCGCCGAACTCATGAAGCTTGGCGGTGATCCGAGTCCTGAATTCGGGAAGGGCGGTCTTGGCGTCGATGCGCTTGCGCACGCGCGTGAGCACGTCGGCCACGACGTCGAGGCGTCCCAGGGCGAACGCCGCGGGGATCAAGGCCACGGCGGCCTCCGCCGCTTGCAGGAGGACGGAGGGTTCAAGTTCCCCCGCGACAACAGGGCCGAGGAGTTCTCCGATCTTGGTGACGAGCAGGCCGCGCGCCTCGGGAGCGCCGACCTCCAGCAGGCCGCGGGAAAGGATCTTCAATGCGCGTTCGCGGGACGTCGGCGCGGGGTCGCGGGCCAGCTCGGCGAGTCGAGCGACGAGCTGCGCGCTGAGCTGCTGCGCCCACCGAAAGTTCAGGACTTCCAACAGGGGCGCGAACTCTCGTTCAAAATCCTCCGAGAGCAGGGCTTCCGGCGGCGATTTAAGATAGGCGCGCGCCCGCACGTCCGCGCGCACGGTCACGCCGGTGAAGGCGATCTCCTCCGTGCCTTCCGGCTCCGGTGTCGGCGGTTCGGGGATGTTGGCCGGGGGAGAAGGCGCCGGGGGCATCGTGCCGCCGGCGGCGGACGTCAGCTGCGTGTACTGCAGTCCGCCGAACTCCAAGTGACGGATTTCATTGCCCGCGAACACCGTCTGCAGCACGTTCTTCCAGGCCGGGTCTTCCGGCGGGACGGCCAGGATGCTGATGAGCGCCTGCAGCTCGTGCGGCTGCAAGCCGTCGACCAACGTCAGCGAGTTGAGTTCGCGCTTGGCCAGCTGGGCGGCGAGCGCGGCCCCTGCGTCGCCGACCGTTCGCGCGTCGGTGGGGTGGCCGTTGACGAGCAATCCTTCTTCGGAGGCGGCCAGGACCAGGACTTTGACCCGGCCGACCACGCCCGTGAGCGAGCGGACGGCTTCGTCGAGCGATTGTTCCACGATGGCGTGTCCCGGCGGATAGAGGCGCAGGTTGTCGCACGCGGCCTTGAAATGGCGCAGGGCGGCGTGCAGGAGGTCGAATTCCTCCGGCGTCAGGGGGCGCTCGAGGTACTCGGAGAGCCTCATGACGCGCGTGATGGGTTCTCCTTCCTGGGCCACGTAGCGGCGTTGCAAGATGTCCAGATGGCGGATGTTCTGCCGGTCGAGAAACCGGTCCCAGTGGTCGTCGGACGTGCGCGCGCGGTTCATCGGAGCCGCAAGCGCGGCGACGAGCGTCTCCAGCTCGCGAGACTCCAAGCCGCGGGTCAGCGTAAGCGAGGTCACGAGGCGTTCCGCCAAGAGGGTCGTGAAATCGCTCTGGACATCGCCGGTGTGGACGCCTTCGGGAGGACGCCCGTTGATGAGCAGCGACCGCCCGTCGCCGGTGAACGTCGCGGTTTGCGCCTCCCCCACGAGGGCGAGCGCCGATTCGTGGAGCTGCCGGGTGAACTGGACGGCGGCCTGGCTCCATTGCGGATACAGCCGGCCGATGCGCAGGAGCGCCGTGAGGGAACGCATGAAATCGAACGCGTGTTCCAGGGCGTCGGCGGACAGGGGCGAAGCTCCTTCAGGGAGTCGCGGCGGTCGGCCGACGGGGGAACCGGCGGGAAGCGCGGGGGAGGGAGCGGATTGTTCCTCGCCGCCCTGGGGTGCCGGCGAGGCCGCCGCCAGATGGTAGGCGCGTTCGGCCTGCGCGCGGTCCGGGACGCGGACGGACTGGGCGCGCGCGATGCCGGCCAGCCGGCGGTGCATGAGCTGGCGCGCTTCTTCCGCCGTCGTGACGTAGCGGACCTCGCGGGCGGTGCTGGAGCGGAAGGCGTAGTCGTCGATGGTGCCCCGCTCGAGATGCTCGATGAGCCTCGTGTTCTGGACTTGATCGACGGCGTCCAGGGTCTCTGCCTCGCGCTTGCCCAGGACCTCCTGCAGGACCTGCAGGTCGAATCGCGAGCCGATGATGGCCGCGTTGGTCACCAGCTCGCCCGCTTCCGGAGAGAGCGTCGCGAGGACCTGTTCGATCACGGCGTCCAGGGACGAAGGCAGCTCGTCCGGCTCGATCTTGGGCACGACGTATCGCTCGCCTTCCCGGCGGATGCGTCCGCGCAGCAGGAGCGCGCGGATCGCCTCTTCGACATAGAGAGGGTTGCCGCCCGACTTCGCGGTGAGAAGCTCCTCGAAGTCCCGCTCCGCGTTGGAATTGGGCAAGATGCTCGCGATCATCCGTGAGACGTCGTCTCGTTCCAGCGGCACGAGGGTCAGCACCTGCATGGCGCCGCTGCGTTCCAGCTGATCGACGAGTTCATGGAGGCCGGGGTCGGTCTTGGGGTCGATCTTGCGGACGTCGCCTTTGAACGCGAAGAAGATGGCCACGGCCGCCTGGCGATCGTGAAGGACGCGTTGCAGCACATCGAGCGTGGCTCGATCGCAATGGCGCGCGTTGTCCAGGAGGATCAGGAGAGGTGCGTGGCGCGTCATGGCCAGGACGGCCGTCTCGAGCATCCCGAGCAGCAAGGGTTTGCGGTCGCGCGGAGAGACGGCCGGGTCCTCTTCGCGCCAGGACGACAGCGAGGCGATCAGGTCGCGCGCGACCCGGCGTTGAGCGGGGAAGAGTCGGTCATGGAGGTCCTGCTGCGCCTCGGGATTGAGACGATAGTACTGGTCGACGAGGTAGATGAGCGAAGTGGCCAAGGAGTGGCGGTGAGATTCGTTGCAGATGGCGTAGAGGTACAGGAGGTTGCGGGCGGTGGCGGCGCCGGCGACTTCGCGCAGGAAGCGAGACTTGCCGACGCCGGCGGGGCCCTGGATGAACAGGACCGGGGGGTGACCGGCGCGCAAGGCGTCGAGGACGCCCAAGGCGGCCTGGAATTCCGGCTGTCGCCCACAGAAGGTGCGGCAGGGAAGACCCGCGAAGAGGTCGCGTTCCGCCGCCAGGAGTTCGTCGATGCGTCCGCCGACGGAGACGCGGTCGCCTCCGGAACGCTTGGCATGGAAGAGCACCTTGTCGGCGGCGTTGCGGATGGCTTCGGGGGTGGTTCCGTCTTCCGGGAAGGAGACGACGCCGGCGCTGGCGGTGAGGGGCACGGGGAGGCGGTCGCGTTCGGTGAGCAGCGGCGACTGGCGGAGGTCGCGCACGATTTGAGAGGCGAGCGGTTCGGCGGCGTCCTTGCCCATTCCCGGGAGGACGAGGAAGAAGGAATCGCCGCTGTCGCGGGCGACCACGTCTTCGGCGCGGGAGAGCTTCTTAAGGCGATCGGCGAAGGTCCGCAGGACATGATCGCCTTCTTCCCGTCCGTACAGATCGTTGGCTCGATGGAACTTGTCGATGTCGACAAGGACGAACGAGACGGGAGGGCTTTGGCCTGCGGTCCATGTGAGTTGAGTGGACAGGTAGCGCTGCAGGTAGCGGCGGTTGTAGAGCCCGGTCAGATCGTCTTCGAAGGAAACGGCCGGGATGTCGGCGAGGCCCATTCAGGAAGAATTATAACGTTGCGGAGGGCTTGCGAGGGGTCGCGGTCGAAGGTCTAATGGCGAGCGTATGGATTTGGGCTTGCGTCACAAGAGCGTCCTGGTGACCGGGGGCAGCCGCGGGATCGGGCGCGCGATCGCGCGGGCTTTCTGCCGTGAAGAGGCGAGCGTCATCATCTGCGGGCGATCCGCCAAGCATCTGATCGAAGCGGCCAAGGAGATCGGTGAGGTGAGGGCGCAGGTGTGCGACGTGCGCCGCGCGGGCGAGATTCGGAGGTTCTTGCGGCGGCTCGATCGGCTGGACGTGCTGATCAACAACGCCGGCGGGATGCAGCACTTCGGCAGGTTCGAGGACACGAGCGCGGAGTCTTGGCTGAGCGCCTTCGAACTGAACGTCGTGAGCGCCGCGGAGATGACGCGGCACGCCCTTCCGTTGTTGCGGCGGTCGCGCGGGTGCATCGTCAACATCTGCTCGGAGGTGGCCAAGCAGCCGTTCGAGACAGGGCCGGACTACTGTGCGGCCAAGGCGGCGCTGCTGAATCTGAGCAAGTACTTGGCGAACGAGCTGGCGCCTCATGGGGTTCGCGTCAACGCGGTGTGTCCTGGACCGGTGGTGACGGATTCGTGGTGGGAGGAATCGGGATGGAGCGCGGCGCGGCTGCGCGAGATCTCCAAGGCGGCGGCGAAGCGCGTGGCGCTGGGGCGCGTGGGGCATCCGGAGGACGTGGCGGGATTGACCGTCTTTCTGGCCTCCACGCAGGCGAGCTGGGTGACGGGGGCGGCCTTCTCGGTCGACGGAGGCGCGATCAAGTCGATATTCTAGGCCGCGAGGACTCAGAGAGGAACAGAGGACCCTGAGAAGAATCCAACACCAGAGGACCCGGAGGACGCAGAGATTCCTTTCGAGAACGGACACAACCGCTTGAGGCCGAGCTGGTTGTCTGAGCGCCATGGAAGATCCTCGCGTCGCGAGAAGATGTGGATCGTGAGCAGTTCAGAGAAGATCATCTTGAGGAGATGCATGAAAGTCGGCGTAATGGAGCACGTGGATTCGATGCACCTGCTCCCGGGGCATCGCAAGTGCGGCGTGCCGCACGGGCACACGTACCGGGTCGAGGTGGCCGTCGAAGGGCCCGTCAATGACGGGATGGTGATCGATTTCGACGTCTTGAAGTCGCAATTACGCGAGGTGCTCAAGGAGTTCGATCACGTGGATTTGAATCGGATCATCGCGTATCCGTCGTGCGAGAACATCGCGATGGAGATCCTGCGTCGCCTCAAAGCGCGGATTCCGGATCTGAAGATGGAGGTCCGCATCTGGGAGGGGGAAGGGAAGTGGGCGCAGTGCGAGGGTTGACGCCCTGATGGACCGAAGCTAGTTTCTAGCCGCGAGCCTATGACTGACGAGAAACAGGAGATCGTGGCGGACATCTTGCGCCTCAAGAAGGAGCGCAACGCCGTCATTTTGGCGCACAACTACCAGCGCGGGGAAATCCAGGATGTCGCGGATTTCCTCGGCGACTCGCTGGGGCTGACGCAGCAAGCCGCCCGGACGAAGGCCGAGGTCATCGTCTTCTGCGGCGTACATTTCATGGCGGAGACGGCGGCCATCATGAATCCCGACAAGCGGGTGATCATTCCGGACAAGGAAGCCGGCTGCTCGCTGGCGTCGATGATCTCGGCGGAGAGCCTGCGGCGCTGGAAGGAAGAGCATCCCGGAGCCGTAGCGGTCACCTACATCAATTGCACCGCCGAAGTGAAGGCCGAGAGCGACTACATCTGCACGTCGACCAACGCCCTCAAGGTCGTCGAGGCGATCCCGCCGGATCGCGAGATCCTGTTCGCGCCGGACCAGTTCCTGGGGACGTATCTCCAGGAGAAGACGGGTCGCAAGATGCACCTCTGGCCTGGGTACTGTCACGTGCACAACCGGATCAAGACCGACGAGATCGTGCGGCTCAAGGCGGAGCATCCGCGGGCGGAGTTCGTGATGCATCCCGAGTGCGGCTGTCTGACGAGCTGCATGCCGCTGGCGGACAAGGTGGCCTCGACCGAGGGCATCGTGAAGCACGTGGGCCGGTCGCCGCGCGAGGAGTTCATCATCGGCACGGATGCCGGAATCCTCCACCGTCTTCGAAAAGAGAATCCGCGGAAGACCTTCTTCCCGGCCGCCGAAGAGGCGACGTGCGAATTCATGCGGCTCAACACGCTCGAGAAGCTCCTGTGGTCGCTCGAAGACCTCGAGGTCAAGGTGGTGGTTCCCGAGGAGATCGCCCGGAAGGCTCGCCGGGCGATTCAGCGGATGCTCGAGGTCGGCGATCCTGGAGGCAGCGTGCAGCCGCTGCCCGAACACCCTCTGGATTGAACGGCCGGCGAACCGGAGTTGCGCGTGATCACTCCCCTCATCCTCGCCGCGGGTGAATCGACCCGCATGGGGCGCCCGAAGGCGCTGCTGGAGTTCGGCGGCCGGACGGCGCTCGATCTGGTGCTGCGGGCGTGCCGGGAGCTCGGCGATCCCATCGTCGTGGTCGGGGCGCATGCGGACGCGATCCGCGCGCGCGTGCCGGTCGATGCCGTCGTGAATCCTGCCTATGCACGGGGGCAGACGTCGTCTCTGAAAGTCGGGCTGCGGAACTTGCCGGCCGGCACGGAGGCCTTTCTTCTGTACCCCGTGGATTTCCCGCTCGTGACGGCCGCGCAGGTCGGGCGGCTCGCTGGGGCGTGGGCGCGGCGCGGTCCTAAAGCGCGGATCATCATTCCGTCGCATGACGGACGTCGCGGCCATCCCGTCGTCTTCGACGCCTTCTTGCGCGAGGAGTTCCTGCGGCTGGCGGACGAGGCGCCTGCGCGTGCGGTGGTCCGGGCACACGCGGAAGAGATCGCTTATGTGACGTTCGACGAGCCCGACGTTTTGATGGACATGGATACGCCCGAGGACTACGCTCGGTGCCTGAAGCGTTGGCGGGAGATCCATGGCCGTCAGTCGTCAGGTGATGCATAAGGCCGTCGAGTTGCTCGACGCGGGCGTGCCGTTCGCGCTCTGCACGGTGATCCGGGCCGTGGGCAGCGTTCCGGCGCGGGACGGCACGAAGATGATCGTGCTAGCCGACGGCACCATCTTCGGCACGGTGGGCGGGGCCGGAGTGGAGGAGAAGGCGAAGAACGTCGCCCGGACATGCCTGTCGGAGGGCAAGGGCGGCCTGTTCAAGTTCGATCTGGCGTACTACAAGGAGGGCGGGCTCGACAGTCTCTGCGGAGGCACGGTCGAGATCGCCGTCGAGATTATGGCGGCCAGACCCCATGTCCTGATTTGCGGCGGCGGGCACGTCGGGCTGGAAGTGGCGAAGTTGTGCGATCAGCTGGAATACGCGTATTCGGTGCTCGACGACCGGCCTGCGTATTGTTCGCGCGAGCGGTTTCCCAACGCGCAGGAGCTTTGCATAAGCCCGCCGGACCAGTTCTTCTCTTCCCGGCAGGATCTGTCCGCGTTCACGCACATGATCTTGCTGGGGTACTCGCATCGCGTCGATACGGAGATCCTCTACCACTGTCTGAAGCGGTTCAAGGGGTGGATCGGGGTGATCGCCAGCAAGTTGAAGCGCCGGGAGCTCCTGATCCGTCTCAAGGCACGAGGCGTGACGGAGGAGGAGTTCGCGCGCGTCGAGGCGCCTGTCGGCATCCCGATCGGATCGGAGAGTCCGGCGGAATGCGCCGTGTCGATTCTGGGGAGCATCATCCGCAGCTATAAGCTGGGTCTGCGGCCTTCGAGAACCCAGAGGGTGAGAGAGGACCCTGAGGAAGGCTCAACACCAGAGGACGCAGAGGACCCGGAGAAGGCGCTCCGAAGGGAAGAAGGTGAGGCTGCCGAACAGGGGAACGGATGAACCCTCCTCCGCCGTCGCAGAGAAGACCAAACGGTTGAGAAGGCTGCGGAGGGTAAACGGATGAACCGGTGGACGGCTACAGATGTCGAAGAGGCACAAGAAGCGCGATCGGGAGGCGGGTCTCAGCCGACGTGAATTCCTGACGGCCGGCGCGGCGGCCGCGGGAGGCTTGGCGTTCGGCGGCGGGCGCGCGGGGAGTCCGAAGGTTCCATCGGTGGGTCCGCGCAAGGCTCCCGTCACGTTGAACGTCAACGGCAAGGAGCACACGCTGGAGATCGAGCCGCGCGTGACGTTGCTTCGAGCGCTGCGGAACCATCTCGACATCACCGGGCCGAAACAAGTCTGTGACCGGGGCGCGTGCGGGGGATGCAACGTGCTCGTGGATGGACTTCTGGTCAACTCCTGCATGATGCTCGCCATGGACGCCGTCGGCCGGAAGATCGTGACGCCGGAAGGCCTCGCGCGGAACGGCAAGCTGCATCCCGTACAGGAAGCCTTCTGCGCTCGCGATGCGCTGCAATGCGGCTTCTGCACGCCCGGCATGGTCATGGCCGGCGCGTGGATCCTGAGCCGTCATCCCGATCCGTCGCCGGAGCTGATCAAGCGCGAACTGAGCGGGAATCTCTGCCGGTGCGGGGCGTACGGCCGGATCTGCGAAGCGGTGAAGATGGCCGCGCGGAAGAAATGATGAGGTCATGGGCAAGATCAAGACGAAGGTCGGCTTCCGGGGGAATGTCAAAGAGATCGAGGTGACGATCCCCGATCACGAACCCGCGCCGTGGGACGCGGAGACGCCGCTGAAGGTCGTGGGAACGGATGTGCCGCGACTCGAGGCGTCGCTCAAGGTCACCGGACGGGCCAAGTACACCGCGGACATCCATCTGCACGGCATGCTCATCGCCAAGATCCTGCACGCGCCGTATGGGGCCGCGCGGATCAAGAAGCTCGATGTGTCGGCGGCGGAGGCGATGCCGGGAGTGCGGGGAACGACCGTTTTCAAGGGGGAGGGCCGGCCGCTGCTTTACCACGGCGACGAGATCCTCGCGATCGCGGCCGACACGGAGGAGCAGGCGGAGGATGCGGTTGCGGCGGTCAAGGTGGATTACGAGTTCGGTACGCCGGTCACGACCGTCGAGGCCGCGATGAAGGCGTCCGCGCCGTCCGTGTTCGAGGGCAAAGAGAACGTCCAGGAGAACAAGAAGGCGCGTATCCGTCAGAATGATCCGGAGAAGGCGATCCAAGAGGCGGCCAAGATCATCGAGGCCACATACGAGACGCAGGTGCAGACGCATTCGTGCCTGGAGCCGCACGGCGTGGTGGCGAGATTCAACGAGGACGGGTCGCTGACGCTCTGGGCGAGCACGCAGGCGCTCTTCCAGGTGCGCTCGGACGCGGCGGCGCAGGCGAAGCTTCCGCAGCAGAAGGTGCGGGTGATCGCCGAGCATGTGGGCGGGGGATTCGGATCGAAGTTCGCGTTGGGGCCTTTCGGCATCGCCGCGATCGAGTTGGCGAAGAAGACGGGACATCCCGTGAAGTGCGTGCTGACGCGCGAAGGGGAGCACACGACGGGCGGCAATCGGCCGAGCTCGATCCAGAAGATGCGCGGCGGCGTGACGCGGGACGGCAAGATCGCGGGCGTCAGTGTGACGACGCACGGGACGGGCGGCGTGGCGGGAGGCGCCGGGTGCGCGAATCCGGCAGTCTATCACTTTCCCGCCGTGCACAAGGAGGAGTACTCCGTTTACACGCACGCGGGTCCCGCGATGGCCTTCCGGGCGCCGGGTCACCCCCAGGGGTTCTTCGCCCTGGAGTGCTTCATCGACGAGATGGCGGAGGCGGTCGGGCTGGATCCGCTGGAGTTCCGCAAGCGCAACTGCGACAACGAGTTGTATCACGCGGAGTGGGATCTCGGCGCGCAGAAGATCGGATGGAAGGAGCGCCGCAATACGGTGGCCGGCGGCGGGCCTGGGGCCGTCAAACGCGGGCTCGGCATGGCGTCGACGCTTTGGTATCAGAAGGGCGGCTGGAAGGATTGGTTCGGGCAGCGGTACGCCGTCGAGATCGTGGCCACGCGCGACGGCGCGGTCGAGGTGCGCAACGCCTCGCAGGATATCGGAACGGGCTTGCGGACGTTGCTGGCGTGCATTGTGGCTGAGGAGCTCGGTTTGAGGCCGGAGGAGATCTCGGTGAAGATCGGCGACACCGATCTGCCCCGGGGCGCTCCGTCCGGGGGATCGCAGGTCTCACCGTCGATCGGACCGGCGGCGCGCAACGCGGCGTTCCAATTGAAGAAGAAGGTGAGAGAAGTGGCGGGACTCGGCGACGGCGTGACGTGGAAAGAGGCGTGCAGACGCATCGAAGGCGAGGCGCTGCGCGTGACGGGCGAGCGGTCGCCCAACTACGGCGAGTACAAGGACAAGGTCGCCGGCTGCCAGTTCGTCGAGGTCGAGGTGAACGTCGAGACCGGGCGCATCCGCGTGAAGAAGGTCGTCGCCGTCCAGGACGCGGGCAAGGTGATCGACAAGCTGACGTTCGAAAGCCAGATCGTGGGCGGCGTGACGCAGGGGATCAGCTACGCGCTCTTCGAGAATCGGATTCTGGACCGGCGGCGCGCCACGCAAGTCAACGCCGATTTCATCTCCTACAAGATCGCGGGGGCGGCGGACGTGCCGGAGATCGTGCCGATCGCTTTCGATGTGGCCAACGCCGTCAACAACTGCGGGATGATGGGGTTGGGCGAGCCGCCCACGATCCCGACGGCAGCGGCCATCGCCAACGCCGTTCACAATGCCATCGGCGTGCGGGTGCGGTCCCTTCCGATGACGCCGGACAAGGTGTTGACCGCGCTGGCGGGCGGGGAAGGGCGCAAATGAAGAACTTCGAATACGTCCTGCCGGGCAGCCTAGAAGAGGCCTCAAAGGCGGCGGCCGACGGAGGCGCGAAGCTGAAGGCCGCCGGCGTCGATCTGCTCGACGAGATGAAGAACACCGTGGCGACGCCGGACAAGGTGGTGAATCTCCTGAGCGTGGGCGGGATGCGCGAGATCGTGCGGACGAAGGACGGCTGGCGGGTCGGAGCGCTCGTGACGCTGGCGCAGTTGGCGGACTCTCGTCTGCCGGCGGCGATCACCGCGGCTGCGGGCGAGGCGGCCACGCCGCAGATCCGCAACGTCGCCACCGTGGGTGGCAATCTGTGCCAGCGTCCTCGGTGCTGGTACTACCGCAATCGCGCGTACGCGTGCCTGAGAAAAGGCGGGACCGTCTGCTATGCCCTCGAGGGGGAGAACCGGTACCATGCGATCTTCCACAACGACGCGTGCGCGATCGTGCATCCGTCGAATGTGGCGCCCGCGCTCCTGGCGTTGGGAGCGACGGTGGTGACGAACCGGCGGTCGATTCCCATCGAGGAGTTTTTCGTGCTGCCGTCGGATCACGTCGATCGGGAGAATGTGCTTGAGGACGGCGAGATCGTGACCGAGGTTCAGGTCGCGCAATCGCGGTGGTCGAGCGCGTATCGGGAGGAGCGGGAAAGGGACTCGTTCGATTGGGCGACGGTGTCCGCGGCGGTGGCGCTGCGGATGGACGGGGCGGTCGTTAAGGACGCGCGCGTGGTGCTGGGGGCGGTGGCGCCGGTGCCGTTGCGGTCCAAGGAAGGCGAACGCGTTCTGATCGGCCAACGGTTGACGGAGAAGATCGCGCAAGCGGCTGGGGAAGCGGCTTTCAAGGGGGCGACACCGCTGTCGGACAATGCGTACAAGAGGCTTGTAGGGCCGGCGAACCTCAAGCGCGCCATCCTGTCGGCGGGGCTGTAGGCCATGAGAAAGGAAGAGGAATTCGGGGCGCTGCCGTGCGGTCATCTTCGATGCAAGGGGATGCTCGTTACGGGCGATCGGGGTCTGGATCCGAACATGGCTCCGTTCGATGCGACGATCTGGTGGTGTCGCGTGACGCAGAAGTCGCTCGGGCCGGATGACGGTCCGGTGTCGCTCGAGGATTGTCGGCGTGAGCGGCGCTGTTGTGCGCCGCCTGATTCCGCCTAACGAGGTTCCTCGAAGAGCGGCATCTCGTTCGCCAGGAGAGAGGCCAATACCTCTGAGGCGTAGAGGGCGTACTCATCGACCCTCTCGGATGCCTCGAGCTCCCTGGCAAGCACATCCCAGTCAAGATCAAAGGCTCGCGCTTCCATCATCTTGGAGATTAGACGAGACTCGCGACTCGATCGTTCGGGCAATTCGTCCTCATCTCGGGCCGACCCGGGAAGCGTGGGACGAGTTGCTCGAGGAGTGGTTGCGCGCGGGTCGAAGCGGCGTCTAACCTGCGAAACCCCGTCGCCTGGCGGTATACTCTTGGTCGGAGGCTTTATGGCATCAGATGCGTCGGCGCGCCGGACATTCTCGTCGCTGGTGGCCGCGGCGTTCATCGACGGCCGCTTGACGGATGCCGAGCGACAGTTCCTCTACCAAAGGGCCCAGCAGCTTGGATTGAGCCGCGCTGAGGCGGAGGACGTGATGCGCTTGGGGCAGCAGAGGAACCTGACCGTGGCGATTCCGGCGACGCTTTCCGGCAAGCAAGCGCTTTTCGATGATCTCCTGGAGATCGTCTGTTCGGATGGGCGCGCGGAGGTGCAGGAGCGGCAGATGTTGGGGCGGTTCGCGACGCACCTCGGCATGGATCCGGGGGACTTCGCCCAACGCCTGAAGGATCGTCTGAATCGCCGGCGTTCTGACGCCCCGCCCGTGACGGCGCCGCGGCGGGAGGCGGAGCGGATCGAGCATCCCCAGCCGGTGCAGTTCATCGAGGAACCGGCGCGCGCGATCAAGCCGCCGAGTTCTCCCGAGCCCGCGCGTACGGCGCCGGAGGCGCCATTGAATCCGATGATGGAGGGCAGCGAGAATCTGCTGGCCGCGAAGCCGGGTCCGATTTCGCTGAATACCCCGATGTCCTTGTCGCCGGGGGACCTTCCGCCCATTACGCGGGAACTGGTCAGAAACGCGATCCGGTTCGGCGACCGTGACGAAGCCGTTCAGTACGTGTTGAGGCATTGCGGGATTTCGGATATGGAGGAGGCGCGCCGGATTGTCGACCGCATGATGGCGGAGGATCCGGAATGCAAGGCCGGCGCGCCGAAGCTGAGATATGTCCAGTAAGCAAGAGGGATCGAAGTCGGGGGCTTTCGCGCGGGCGCATTGCCGATGTGGGAGCGAGATCCGGTTTGCGCGCGAGCACGTGAATCGGTCGCAGAAGTGTCCGAAGTGCGGCCTGGAGTTTCACGTGAAGATCGTGAAGGATTCGCGCGGGAGGGAGCAGACCATTGTGACGTTCTCCACGCGCAAGATGCCGACGGTCAAGCCGCCCGCCAAACCGGAGGTGCGGGTCACTCAGGTGGGGCCGCTCGCGCCGGAGCGGCCCAAGGAGCAGAGTCGGGACGGGCGGTTCATCCTGGACATGACGAGCGAGACCGGGGCCGGGCCGCATGCGAAAAAGAGGGCGCCCGTGCCGGAGGAGCCCTTCGAGAAGGCGACGTTCTCGCTGGCGCCTATTCCGTATACGACGAAGCGGGAGACGATTCCCGGCAAGATATACTCGACGTGCGGGGCCTGTGGGGAAGGCGTCTTCGTTCGGAAGCAGGACTTGGGGCAGCGGGTTCGATGCGGGGCGTGCCGGCGGACGCTCCAGGTGGAGACGAGCCGGGATCCGCAGACGAGGGATCTGGTGATCCGCTTGAAGCCGGTGTGAGATTCGATCGAAAAGGGCGAACCCGCCGGCTCCCCATGCGCTATGTTCGTCGATGGGACGGATCGTGATGCTCCTGATTCTATGCCTGGTGCTCGGCGGGTGCAGCGTCATGGGGCCTGGGGAGGACGGGGCGGTGTACTGGGCCTACGCGCCCCAAGACGAGTTCGCCGACTATCTTTGGAAGTCGGCCGCCAATTTTGGGATGACGGCTCTGTATGTCGCCTACGGCGCGGCCTACGTGGCCCTCAGCTGCGGGCGGTGTTTCTGCCGGTGAGGCTTGGCCGGATGGTCATCGCATCATGGCCTGCAAGAACTCGACGAAGAGGCCCCTTTGTCCTCGAAGGAAGGGTCCGGCCAGCAGCAGCGGTCGCAAGTAGTGCGCCATTTGAAGGCCCATCACCACGACCAGGACGGACCAGCAGAAGAGCAGACGGCCGCCGATGACGTGTGATCCCGCCAGGTAGGCAAGGTAACGCCGTGCTGTGTCCAGCATGCGCAAGCCGAAGCCGACCGCCATCGCGAACACGCCGAGGTGCAAGAGGGTCATGAATCCGAACGCCTCGGTCGAGACGCCGAAGAACCACACGATCGGCGCGAAGGCGACCAGGATCATCGACAAGACCGCCGTCATCGCCAGCACCAGCGCGACCGTTTGGGAGTAGCTCAACCGCGATCGCGACAACGCATTGAAGATGTAGAGCGTCGGCGTGCACAGGAGCGCCGATCCGACGACGATGAGCGGGACCTTGAGCACCGCCCAGAACGCGTGATCGAAGAGTCCCAAGATCGCGCCGTACAGCGCGCACGAGGTCAACGAGACGGCCAGGAGCCCGAGCAGGTATCTCGAGAGATGGCGCTGGGAGCCCACTTCCCTCAAGATCGGTCCCGGTGTCCGAAGAAGCGCCCCGGCCAGCCACCAGGATGTGCCGGCTTCCAGCGCCTGCCGATCGTACTGCGCGAAGAGGCCCTCGTCGGGCGCGCCCGAGGAGGGCATCCGTTCCGCTCCGAAGTCCGCCATAGATCACCTCAGAATACCGACCATTGAAGTCCACACGGCGTCGTAGAAGTTGCCCCGCAGATTGTCGTCCAAGGGAATGAACCGGTCCGCGACGAGGGTGTGTCCGATCCAAGGCTTGAGCAGCCACGCCATCTGCGCCCCCACGAAACCGTAAATGCCGATCCAGGCCAGCCACAGCCGGTTCGATGGAAGCGCGCGGCGAAGTCGGGCGACGCTGATTCCACCCGCCAGCGCCACCGCCAGCGTGAGCAGGAGCGCCATGCCGAGGTAGGCCCGCGGGTGCGGCTTGGGAAACGACATGCCCGCGACGAACAAGGGTGGGGCCAGCGCGCCCAGGATCAGGGTCGTCGTGAAGACGCTCCGAACGGCCACCGCGACCGCCTGCCGCCATCCCATGCGGGGTGCCGCCAACATCGCGAGGATCGCCATGCAGATGGCCAGGGTTCCGAGGAAGAACAGCGGCATCTTGACGGCCGCGAAGAGGATCTGCATTCCGCCGACGTAGCTGCCGATGGCGGCCCCGAAGGCCCCGCTGGAGGCGACGATCGGGAGGACCATCGGAAGCATCGCTGGATCGCGAAGGTCTCCCCGAAGCGCGAGGGCGATGTTCACGAGAGCGTTCTCCGCACGACTTTCTCCAGGACATCCACATAGACGCGGAACGCCTTGCGCCCGGCAGGCGTCAGGCGCGCCGCCGTGTGGGGGCGGCGCGCGATGAACGACTTCTTGATCACCACGTACCCCGCTTCCTCCAGGATCCGCAGATGCACGCTCAAGTTGCCGTCCGTCAGGCCGACGATCTCCTTGAGCTTTACGAACGAGCTTTCGCCGTCGGCGGCCACCAGGGCCGACATGATGGCCAGCCGCGCGCGCTCGTGGATCACGCGGTCGATGTCGTCAATCTTCACGCGTTGGAGGGTCATGGCCGAGGAGGATGAGCGCCCCGAGCAGCAGATGCAACCCGCCGAACGCCGCCGCCATGAGGGCGATCCCTTGGTCCTTGAAGAGATACAGGCCGAGCGTGCCCGCCGCGAGGAAGAGGCACCCCACCAGGTTCGCCTTCCAGCCCGCGTAGAGTCCCAGCCCCAGGCAGGCGGCCCCGTAGCACAGGCACCAGAACGGCGGCAGGTAATCGAGGTTGCCCGTCTGCCGGCAGAACTCCGTCAGCGCCGCGCCCACGTAGGTGCCTGGCAACACCGCCGTCACGACGCGTTGCGTCAAGCGCGTCCATGCGGGCTCGCCGCGCCGGCGCACGGACCAAACCGTCAGCGTTACGAACTGGACGGCGCCGAGGAGGCAGACGCCGCCCCAGATGAGCGTCAATGGCGCCTGATGGATCGGGCTGTTGAAGTCGATGTGCAGGGCCGCGCTGGCGCCCGCGCCGGCCAACGCCAGAGCGCCGGCTGCGAAGCAGGCGTAAGCGGGCACGCCGGTGTATCGCGTGGTGCGCTCCATCATGGAGCGGATGACGGCTAGGTGTTCCTCGGCTTCCTCAGGATGCATGCGACCCTGTAACTTTATTACACAAAGTACTTTGTGTCAAGCGAGTTCCTGAGGAAAAGAGCCGGGCCGGCTCCCTTCAGAACCGGCACTCCAGACCGGCGGTGAGGCCGCCCACGTCCACCCATGCGCCGTCCCAATCCTCGACGCTCTGGTCGACGATCGACTGGTGTACGTAAGCGGCGCCGATCGTGATCCTCCAGGGGCCGGACAGGCGGATCGAAAGCCCCAGATCGACCCGAGCGAAGGAATAGTCGATTCTGGGCGGCCGGCCGCTGTCGAGGTGAAACGGATTGCGATAGCGGATGATCGACCCGACCAACCCGCCGTGCAGCTCGATGCGCGACGTCAGCGCCAGCCGCGCCTCGAAGCCGACGGCGGGCACGGGCCACAGGGCATCGAACCCTTCGTTGGCCTCCTCCAGGCCGTCGTCGATCAGGATCTTGATGCGGGGCGCATGGATCCCGGCCAGCAAATGAAACCGGCACCCTTCGACTTCGGGGAGCTCGATGCGGTAGTACGCGTCGAACCACGCGACTTGGGCCAAGGCACGCACCTTGCTGCCGGTCCGGAACGTATCGTCCTCGAAGGCGACGGCGCGGGACAGTCTCTCCTCGGAGTCCAAGGAGAGGCCTCCCAAGGAGAATCTCCAATGCGCGAGTCGGACGTCCGCGAGCAGGGCGGGCGCCTGCGCGTCCAGGCCTACGGACTCCTGCATGTCGACGAGTCCGCTGAAGACCCCCGTCACGTATTCGCGCGTGTCGAAGCGGACGCGCGGCCGGCTCCAAAGCAGGCGGACCTCCGCGCTCATCGTCGACGCATCCGGTGGGGTACGCCGTTCCAGGCGTCCCGGCCCCTCCCTGGGCGAATTCGGCTCATCCGGTGAGTCTTGTTGCAGCGGAAGCCCCCCGAGCACGGCCAGAATTGCGTACAGCATACGGCACCTCCTGAAGAACCGTACTCCGCCCGCCGTGAGGAACGCGTGAGTGCGGAATGAGGAGGTGTTCATGCGTGGGAATGCGAGACTCACGGAACGCCTTTTCTTGGGTTTCGGGAGTTGGGGCCTCACGGCCGGTGGATGACTTTTTCTTCCCGGTCGGGTGGTCCAGCGAAGCTCAGCGCGCTTCGCGCGTGAAGGAGAACTAGGGTTCTTCACCCCG
>JACPRB010000245.1 GCA_016190155.1 Planctomycetota bacterium | reverse complement strand
TGCGGAGCCCGGGGACCAGGACCTCCGGGCGGCCGAGGCGCATCCATCGACCGCCATTCGATCGGCGTGGCCGCGCCCACCGTCCCGCGAAGCCCGATCCGAAGGGTGAGGGTTGGACCGGGCTTGCGGGTCGGTTGGGTGGGGAGTCAAAGGGTATGGGTTGTTGGCTCGGATGGGTGCGACAGGGTCGGAGCCGCGGCCTCGCCGGGCGAGCCGGACCCCACTGGGGTCGCTGCGACGCGGCCCCGACCGTGCCGCGCCCGGGGACGACCCCGCCACCCAGGGCGCAGCCACGCCGTTCTCCAGTTTCCAAAGATCGCGTTCGCTCGTTCGCCCCGCGCACGGGGCGGGCGGGCGAGGAGCCCCGGCGTGTGCCGGGGCTCCAAGGATCTACTGACCTGCCTTGTTCCAGAGGCTCGGCTGGCCCTTCGCCTCCATGACCATCTGCTGGAATCGACGCCACGCCTCCCTCGCATCCAGCTTCACGAGCGGCTGCAGGCGCTTGACGCTGAGGTAGCGGACGAAGGCCGGCGTGCGGTTTTCCTTCAGGAAACGCAGGATCGGCTCCGGCAGCTTCAGGAGGTTGAGATAGGGCCGGAGGCCCTCCTCCTGCTGTCCAAGCAGCCGGGCGAGCGCGCAGACGCTCCGCAGCTTCTTCTGCTCGATCAGGCCACGGTAGAACTCGGCGCGCTCAAGCGGCGGGATGCGCCGAAGATGCGCGTCGTACTGCTTCCACGCCCGCTGGTCGATCGTGTCCAGATGCTTGAGGAGATCCGGCTTCTCGTCCAAGGCGAAGAACCGCCGCTTGCCTGTGGCGCGGGTGAAGTAGGGGGTGACCAGCGGCAGCGACCGCCCGGCCGATTTGTTTCGTCCAGACTCGGCGCATGGGTACTTCAACTCGGCGTTGCTGCAGCAGTAGTACGGGTAGGACCGGCCGTTCCGACAAACCGGCTGAACTCGCGCGCCACGGCGTCGGTGCTCTGGAGTTCGAGGTAGAGCCGGTCGCATTTGCGGATGTGCTTCGCGTGCGGCTCGTCGATGACGTACCTCTTGTCCTTCATGCGGTAGCCCATCGGCGCGGGTCCGATCGGCAGGCCGCGCTGGGCGCGCCAATCGACCTTCTCCTTCACGCTTGTACTGCGCGAGCGTCATCATGAGCGTCGTGAGGTCGATGTCCTCGCGAAGGGACGCGACCGTAACGCCGTACTTGGCCAGCTCCTGGACGAGGAGGAGAAAGTTCACGACGCTTCGCGAGATGCCGAAACTGCTTACGCGAATCGCTCCGCTCATCGGAGATGGGTGAGAGTCCTGCGCCGCCCTTGCCCTTCCGGCCCGAGCCCGCGCGACGGGATCGGCGCGCGGGCGGCCCTTCTCCCTTCCGGCGACAGCACTATGTCTCGGGCTCCTTCGCCATTCCGCCGCCTTATGTGTACTCCGTTTCCCGCCCTCCGAGTATTACGATCTACCTTTGCCCTTGCCACTTTTCCTTACTTGCACGTGGCGCGGAGGGGGTCGAGGGCCGTCTCGAAGAGCTGGTCAGCAACGGCTCGCAACTGATCCTGCGTCACGCCTTGGCCAAGAAGTAAGCCTACGCGTGTCGTATGATGCGCCTGCTCGAACGCATGCGGGTCGTCCAAGACCGCTCGCAAACCGTTCCCCGCACGCCGACCGAGGGTTCGCCACGATTTCGGGAAGCAGGTCTTCAGAGCCTTGAGCCAAGGACGCGTCCATCCGGCCACATCCTCGGCCTTGCTCAGCCGGGCGACTGCCAAGACACGCCCGAGATCCTTTGCGGACCGTAAGATCGTGCGGCCCGCCATTGGAGTGCTCATCGTCTGCGCGCCCACAGTTTCGTGCGAAAGCAGGTTCGCGAGGGCCATCATGTGCGGCGCGCCGTACGTGATGCTGACGTGCGAGACGAGGCGATCGACCGAGGCCAAACCCATGAACCGAAAACAGGGCAAACCGTACCAACCGGCGTGGCCGCTCGCGTCGATTCGGATGGGCGTCCACTTCCGGGCTTCGCGTTGCTCCTTCTTGGGCAAGCCTAGGAATTCGATGAAGTATCGCCTGGAACGGGGTGGGTAGAGGCGCAGCGTCCTCAGGTCATCAAGTGGCTCGATGTGCTCTTGTGGGAAGGATGCGTCGGCAAGCCGGGTCCATCCATCCCGGAGGAGCCGTTCCGCGATCTTCTTGCAGGACGTCACGTGGCCTGCCGGATGGATGACCACGTCGGCGTCCTTGGTGTTGACCGCGTGGTCCTCCAGAGCGGCACGGAAGTGGTAGGCGGCGGCCAGGCTACCGACGACGAAGATGTGCTTCTGTAGCGGCCGGGGGAAGTCCCCCTGGAGTCGTTCGAAGACCTCGACTGGATCGAGCTTGCTCATCGCCGTGAGCCTCGCGGGAGACGCTCGATCAGCTCGTCCGCTTGCGTGGTCAGGCGAAGTTCGTGCAGGTCCAGCAGCGTTTCGACGGGATCGGCATACGGCAGCTTGCCGGCCCGATCCTCATCGAATAGCGCCTCCGCGCGTGGAAGTGAGTGCACCACCAGTACGTGCTCCGCGGACGGCGACTGCGAAGGGCGCAGTGCTGAATCGAGCTGCTTCACGAATCCGGGGTCGAAGGACCCGTGGGGGGCGTGCACCACGACATCAAGTCTGGGCAGGCCGTTGAGGTCGAAGTGCCGATCCCAGTGGCGGGCCGATTGAACGCCGCCGAGAGCCACGCCGGGGGGCTTCATCGCCTCCAGCCGCTTTAGAAGGACCCATGGTTCGAGCTTTCGCCCGGTGGCATCGACATACGACAGAGGACGGCGCAGCGACGACGAGAGAGAGAGCATTTCCAGCCATGTCTTTTGGGGAAACGCGCGAAGCTGCACGCGGCGGTTGGGAAGCCGTTCCAGTTCGGCGCATTCCTCCAACTTGCGAAGGGCCCGGGCCACGGTCGGGTATGTGGCGCCGCTTTCGACCTGGAGACGGCGGCGCGAGAGGGGGCCGGTCTTCAGCAGCCAGTGTCGGATCACGAGCTTGAGGACTTGGAAGATCGTGGGGCTCATCGCCCCGCGACTGGCAGGCCGTCGGGTGGGTTGCGTGGGCTGTCCGTGAACGAGCTTGGTGATGGGGTGCAGCCACGGGAAACGCGGTTCGAATCCCGCCGTGACCCCTTCGACGATAAGCGCGATTCGACGCCCCAGATCAGGCCGCACGAGCGTGCGAATCATGTTCCATTCCTTCCGCAGCCTCTCATGAGAAAGCTGCGAGCCAAGTAGGACGAGGCATGCGTGGCGGGCGGGTCCCTGCGTGACCCAGCGTGCGACTCGCAGCACCTTCGCATCGAGTTCGCGTACTCCTTGGGCTCCGGCAACCACTTCGACACAGCGAGAGCCATCGCGGTTGACCAAGTCCACGGATCGCTCGTCGCGGCGCCACCCTTGCGACGCCAGGCGATCCACCAGCCACGCCACACGAGGTTCGCGCATGCCACCAGTATACTTGGCTGATATCAAACTGGCAAGTTGATATCAAACTGGAAAGTATATATAGACTTACCAGTTCTATATCGCAACCGAGGTTCGGGTGGGTGTCCGGTAGGTGCGGAGGTCCGTTCCCTCCGTTCAGGATTTCGCCGGCGGCCTGCATACGCTGCGAAGCCTCATCTACAATCAGGTAATCGAACAGGCCCTCAACCTGTGGAAAAATGCGAGCCACGTCCTCGATGCTCATGATCCAGCAGGGAAAGACGGATAGGAGCTTGGAGTACTGGCGGACCTTCAGAATCTGCATCCTTGCGGCATTATCCAGGGTCGCGCGCTTCAGGGCTACGAGCCTGATTCGTACGGGCGCCTTTCACGAACGGACTCCTGAACGATTGGGATCGCTTGAGTGATCTCTCCGATGTCGTCCGGATCACTATAGGGTCGATGCGGTTCTTGAGCCGCGACTCCTCCGCGCGCGGGACACCGGCGCGCTGCCCGGCAAACTCCTTCTCGGCCGCGCAGCTCTTCTTCAGCGCGGCTTGGAGATCCGCGAACGTCTGCGGATCGAATTTGAGTTCCTTGAAGGCCAGCCCCGTCTGCTCAACCAGCTCTTCCTCTCAGATGTACGTGTCGGTGCAGACGGAGCCGCCGTTCTTCCAGCCGGCGCAGCGGTAGTAGACGTACTCCTTCTTCTCGCCGTTCTTGCGCTTGACGTGGCGCTCGGCCGCGATGAACTCGCCACAGGTCCCGCAG
>JACPRB010000244.1 GCA_016190155.1 Planctomycetota bacterium | reverse complement strand
GTTCGGACGAATTCGCTGGTCGTCACGACCACCGGCGACAACATGAAGCTCATCGAGACGATCGTGCGCGATCTCGATCGGGGGGCGGTGGAGGCGATCCGGCTGAAGCTCTATCCGCTGCGATGGGCGGGCGCGAAGGAGGTCGCCGACCTCATCGCCCAGGTCTTTACGGAAGAGAAGCAGGAGACGCAGCGCAATCGCGGGCCCGGGCCGATGTGGTTCGGCGGGATGCCGTCGGCGACGGAAGGCGCGAGCGCGGGCACCTCGCGCGAGGTCCGCGCGGTGGCGGACACCCGGTCGAACTCCGTCGTGGTCGCGGCCAACGAGGCGAATCTCAAGGTGGTGGACGACCTCATCGTGAACCTGGATCGGCAGCTGACGGACATGCTGCGGATCAAGATCTACGAGCTCAAGAACGCGGAGGCGACGTCGATGGCGACCGTCCTGCGCGAGATCTTCCGGCCGCAGGTGAACGCCACGCAGGCCTCGGGTCGAACGACGTCCTCGCAGGGCGGACAAGGCGGCGGCGGTCCGTTCATGCGGTTCTTCGGCTCGGAGGCCGCCCGGCCGGGTTCGGCGCAAACGGGCCTTCCGCCGAGTCAGGAGGTGGAGATCACGGCGGACGCGCGCACGAACGCGGTGGTCGTGAAGGCGAGCCCGGAGTACATCGCGATCATGGACCAGGTCGTGGAACAGCTCGACCAGAATCCGACCGAGCAATACAGCACCTACGTGCTTCCGCTGGACAACGCCGACGCGGTGTCGCTGGCGCAGACGCTGCAGAACCTCCTGAGGGGGACCGGCGGGGCCGCGACGACGCAAGGAAGCGGCGTGCCCGGGCTCGGCCAGCAGAACCAGAACCGATCGACGGGTCCTCGCACGACGACGAATCAGGGAGGCACCACCGGCACCCGCAGCGGGAGCTCCCGCAATCTCGGTCCGTTGGAGGAGGGACAGGAGGAGCCCCCTTCCCCGCCGCAAGACGAAGAAGAGCGGCGCGGCATTCAGGGTCAAGCGGACGTGCAGGCCGACTCGCAGACGAACGCGCTCATCGTGCGCACGTCGCCGCGCAACTTCGAGGCGATCCAGAATATCGTCCGTGGCCTGGATCGGATGCGCCCGCAGGTGCTCATCAAGGTGCTCATCGCGGAGGTGACGCTGGACGACGAGCTGCGCTTCGGCGTGGAGTGGAGCTGGGAGAACAAGTTCCGCGTCAACGGCGACGCGATCACGCAGCGCTACGCCGCGGACTTCAACCTGTTCGGACAGGGGGCGACCGCCACGTTCTCCGGGGACGAGCTTTCCGCGACGCTCAACGCGTTCGCGGAGGACGGGCGGCTCAAGGTGCTGGCGACGCCGCGCATCCTGGTGTTGGACAACCAGGAGGCGGAGATCTCGATCGGCAAGAGCGTGCCGCGCGTGACGAACACGACGATCAACCAGCAGGGCAACACCGTCAACACGGTGCAGTACCGCGACGTGGGCATCCTGCTGTCGGTGCAGCCGCACATCAACTTCGACGGGCTGGTGACGTTGCGCGTCCATCCGGAGATCTCCGACAAGGCGCCCGACAGCGAGAGCGTGCAGATCACCGAGGGGGTCACGAGCCCGACGTTCAACGTCAATTACGCCGATACGACCGTCGCGGCCCGCAACGGACAGACGGTGGTGATCGGGGGCCTCATCCGGGAACAGGAGGAAGAGACGATCCAGAAAATCCCGCTGCTGGGAGACATTCCGCTCTTGGGGACGCTTTTCTCCAACACGACGCAGCTGAACGTGCGCCGGGAGCTCATGATCTTCCTCACGCCGTACGTCGCGTATACGTCGATCCAGCTCGAGGAGATCGCGGAGCTGGAGAAGTCGCGCCTGCGGTTGCTGGACTATCGCGATCTGCAGGACGAAGCGGACGGCTGGCTCAAGAAGCTCAAGAGGTAGCGAGATGCGCATGAAGGTTTGTGGGGTGGCGGCCTCGCTGTGGTGTTCCCTGTGGCTTGTCTCGTGCGCGGGCATGCCCGCCGTCGAGCGCGCCAAGGAGATGCGAATGGCGGGGGACGAGGCCTATCGGCGCCAGGAGTACCGCGCCGCGATTCAATCCTACACCAACGCGATCGAGCAGAATCCGGACTACGCGGAGGCGTATGTGCGTCGCGGCAACGCCTGGACGTGGCTGGCGGAGGCGCCGGAGGAGCGGGTCGACACGCGGGAGGCGCGCCTGCAGGCGATCGCCGATTATACGGCGGCCATCCAGCGCAATCCGGCCGGCTACGACGCGTATTTCAATCGAGGTGTCTTGGCGGTGACGCTGAAGCAGTATCTGGCGGCGGTGAAGGATTTCCTCGAATGCGCGCGCATCCGGCCGGGCGATCCGGAGCCGCATCAGTTGATCGCGCAGCTCTACGAAACGAGATTCGAGAACATGGGGATCCGCGCGATGGAGCACTACGAGCAGTACGTGCGGCTGGGCGGCGCGGACGAGCGGATCGTGGAGAAGGTGAAGGCCTGGCAAGCGCTGCGGCCGAAGGTCGAAGCTCCTCCGTCGCCGAAGGGGCCGACCGAGGAGGAGGAACGCAAAGCGGCGGAGCTACACGCGCAAGTCTTGGATCTGGTGGCGCAGGGCCAGAAACGCGAGGCGTGGAAGCGGATGGATGAACTCCTGGTGAAATTCGGTCACACGAAGTTCGTGCGGGATCGGGCGGCGGCGTTCATGCAGCTTCATCGGGCGCTCAAACCGGAGGGCGAGAAGTAGGGATGGCCAGGATCGCCGCTGGTTTGGTCTGGTTGCTCTGGGCGGGGGCGGTGTCCGCGCAGGACGCGGAGCTCGAATCGGCGCTTGAGGCGGATCGCCGCCGGATCGCGGAGAAGCGGCTCCTGACGAGCGAGGAGGCGCGCCGGTATGTGCGGGCGGCGGATCTTCCGCGGAAGCCGGCGAAGTCTTGTACGTGTCCCGTCGTGTCGATCGTGCCCGTGGACTTCGCGGACGCGAAGTTCAAGGCGCGGGACATCGAGGAGCGATTCGCGCGCTTGGCGGAATTCTGCCGGGTGGCCTCGGGCGGCGCATTCGAGCTCGGTCGACGTGAGCATCCGGTGGTTCGTTTGGGCATGAGTCGAGCCGAATTCGCGCGCATCGTCACGGGGGCTGAGGAGGAGAAGGCGGCGCTCGGGGCGGTCGTTCCGCCGGACGCGGGTGCGGTCGTCTTCGTCACGGCGGGCGGTCTTGGCGCGCGCGGGACGGCGCTGTGGCCGCATCAGGACGCGTTGAAGGCATCGAGCCGGACGATACGGTATGTGATCGTGCCGGAACGGACGGATCGACATGACGACGGCATTCTGGCGCACGAGTTCGGGCATCTCCTGGGGCTGGAGGACAAGTACGAGGAAGAGGCGAAGGTGGAACGCTGGTGCCTGATGGGCATGGGGTACCTGGGGGATCGCCAGGACAAGGCGATGCCGCTATGCGTGGTGTGCCGGGAGCGGCTCGGATGGACGGTGGTGGGGGAGATCGATCCGGCATCGATGGGGAAAGTGTCGTTGGGGCCGGGCGAGTCGGCGCGCATGCCGATGGGAAAGGACGGAGCGGAAGCGCTCATCCTGGAGATGCGGGGGAGCGACACGCTGTTGGCGTGGCATGTCGGCGGCGGCAAGTCGATCGAGCTGGCGGCGAGGTTCCCGTCGGAGAGGACCGATCGGCTGACGCCCTATTCGGACCCACCGTTCTTGGGGCGCACGCTGGGGAGTCGAGGGATTTGGCTGACGGACGTTCGAGTGGAAGGCGGGCGGGCTTTTGTGCGCGTGGGGCAGGATGGGGAGCGTACGCCGCTGGAGGACCTGCGGCGATCGCGGGTGGGGAGGCGGTTAGGGAGCGACTGAGGGTGCGCGCGGAGGACAAGGCGTTCGGTCCGTCCGGCGTGAGTCCGTTGACTCCGACTCTTCTGCGGGTCCTCCGTACCACTCACGATCCACATCTCCTCGCGACGCGAAGATCTCTCGGGGCGCTCAGACAACCAGCGCGGCCTTAAGCGGCTGCGTCCGTTTTCGAAAGGAAGCTTTGCGTCCTCCGGATGCTCTGGTGTTGGTTCTTCCTCCGGGTTCTCACCTCTCCCGGTAGCCAATACACCGAAGGCACGTTACAATTCAGACGACTCAGGACCAGGGTACGCCGGAGTGGCGGAATTGGCAGACGCGCGGGTTTCAAAAACCCGTCCCCGTTAAGGGGGTGGGGGTTCAACTCCCCCCTCCGGCACCACGCCCGCCCAATGTCGAGGACTGAATGCCGCAGACCGATGAGATTCGGCTGGATCCGGCACCTCTGGCGGATTACGAGGCGGCTCGCGCCGGGTTCCGTTTGGAGACGGTTGCGGCGGACCTCGGGGCGGACACGAACGCGCTCAACCTGGGGATGTTGGCGACGGAACGGCATGTCCTTCAGGGGCGCGGTTCGGAACACGCGCTCGTGTGGTGGCCGTTGTCCGGATCCGCCGTTCGCGTGACCTACGCGGAGCTCACGGAATGGTCCGGGCGGGTGGCGAACATGCTCCTGGCCCAAGGCGTGCAGCGCGGCGATCGGATCGTGCTGCTGCTGCCGGTGATCCCGGAGCTTTTCGCGGGGATTTTGGGAGCGCTGCGCGCGGGGACGGCGGTCTGCGTCCTCGGGGGAGGCCATAGCGTCGACTACGTGCGCAATACCTTCGTCCGCCTTCAGCCCCGGGCCTTCGTCACCGTGGCGGCGCTGCGCGGCTTGGCCTCCGCGCTGAAAGCCGAGGTGAGCAGTCTTCAAACCGCCTTTCTCGTCAGTCGTTCGAAAGGGCCGCTTTCGGGCCTCGCCGCCGGGGAGCTGTCATGGTCGGAGCGATTTGAGGCGGCTTCGCCGACTCTGGCGCCCCCGGTCGCGGATGCCTCCCATCGCGCGCTGATTCATTTCACGGATGAAGGCGTGTCCGGCAGCGTCCTCAGCCATCGCATGGCGTTGTCGCTCTTCTATACGGCGCGGTCGGTCCTCGAGATGCGCCCGGGGGAGGCGGCCTTGTCGGTGGCGATGCCCGGCGAGCACACGTTCGTCACGTATTCGGCGCTGGCGCCTTTCCTGGCGGGCGCCACCAGCGTGGTCCTGGAGAATCCCGCGCACTTCCAGCGTTGGGGAGACATCGCCGCGGAGATGCAGCCGCGCGCGTGGTTCTCGGGGTTCAAGGCGATCGACGTGCTTCTGCGCGTGGATCCCAACTTGGGCGCGCTGCTGCGGAAGTGTCGCAACATCGCCTGCACGTGGCCCTACGATCGCCATTTCGTGTCGATGACCGCCCACTCGTACGGCTCGCCCATCCATGCCGCGTGGGCGGAACCGGAATTCGGGACGCTGCTGTCCTCGGAGCTGCGCGGGTGCTCGATGCGGCCCGGATCCGTCGGACGCCCCTTGCCCGGGGTCGAGCTGCGGATCTTGAACGGGCAAGGGCAGACGGTGGACCGCGAGGTGTTCGGGCATGTCGCCGTTCGTATGGGTCCCGGAGCGCCGTTCGTGGAGTATTGGGATGATCCCGCGCTGACCCTCGATCATTTGCGCGAGGAATGGTTCGTGACCTCGCGTGTCGGCAAGATCGATACCGATGGGTATGTTTGGCTCGAATCGTAGCTTGTGGATCGCCGGTGCCGCGACGATGCTGTGTTTGTCGGTGACCGTGGTCGTCCTGGCGCTGTCGGTGGCGCGATTGTCGGCGCGCTTGGTCGCGTTGGAAGCGAAGGCCGCGCCTGAGCCGGCGCCCTCCGTTCGGAACGTGGATGAGGAGCGCGCGGCTCGGCTCGAACGCGAGCGCGACGATCTGCGTCAGGAGAACCTGGCCTTGAAGAAGGCGATCGAGGGCGTCTCATCAGATTCAGCCGGTGTGGGCGCGAGCGAGTCGCGGCAGCTGCGGACGCAGGCCTTGTCGGAAGCGGCGCAGGGACGCTACCAGGACGCGCGGTGGCACCTTACGCAAGCGGTGGCGCTGGACGCGACGGACGCGCGATCGTGGTGGCTGCTGTCGTTTACGCATCTGGCCACGGGGTCTTATCGGGAAGCGGGAGAGGCGTTTTCGCGGGCGTTGCAGCTGGGACAGCGAGGGCTCTTCGGGCCGGAACAGAACCCTTCCCTGCGGTTCAAAACGCGCGAGGAATACGAGCGGTACTTACGGGGGCTGGAGGAATATGTGACGGCGCATCCGGAGGACCTTCATGCGCGCACGCTTCTGGCGTATCACCATTTCTTCGAGAGAGGTCCGAACTACGCGCAGGCGCTTCTGGTCGAGGTCCTTCAGTCGCCGGGTGGGGCGGAGTTCGAGCCCGCGCGAACGTTGAGCGCCGAGATGCAACGGTGAGTCCGCCGGAGCCTATCCGACGGTCTGGTGTTCCGTGCGACGGCGGAAGGGAATGTCGGCACGGTTCAATTCGGGCTTGTGCGAGGAAACAGAGGGGAGCAGAGCACGCAGAGAAGAAAGCGACACCAGAGGACGCAGAGGACCCTGAGAAGAAGCTCTGATGCTCGGCAAGCCCGCTGCGACTGTTACCCTCATTTGAACCATGCCGGAATGTCCCAAGAGTGATAGGGCCGGGCCCCCGCCAGGAAGCCCGGCCCGCACGGATCTATGGCCAGAGGGTAGTAGTCGGGATTATTCACGCCCCAGGCGAGATCGACGACATATTGTCTGAAGAGAGCACGTCAGGGTGCCACCTTCGCGCTGTTGAAGAGGGGGTCGGCGTCCGGAACGCCCATGACGTCGCCCGCCTTGCGCAAGACGTTTCCGCCTTCGCCGGCTCCGTGATTCGTGTTGACGTCGGCGCCGATCGGATCGCCGTCCGTGTAGGGCGCCACCACACTGTTGATGTCGCCGGCCGGCCCGCGGTAATGGGTCGCGCCTGCGCCGGGCGCGGTCGGCTGCACCGGGCACTTGTAGATGGAGTTCGCTCCCGTCGCCAAGGAGTCATCGATGATCTTGGGAGTCACCGTATTGAGCTTGATCCAGAACGCCCCGCCCGTTTGTTGGGGGTAGAGCTTGTCCGCTCCACCGAACTGCGCCATGTAGTTCTGCTGGCATTTCCACAGCTGCGAGAGGTTGTTGGCGCATCGCGCCACGCGGGCATTTCGGATCGCCCGCGCAATGGCCGGCAAGAGCAACGCCGCCAGGATCCCGATGATGACGATCACCACAAGCAACTCGACCAGCGTAAAGCCCGCCCTTCCGCATGAAGCCTTCATACCCGTCCCCTTCAAAGAAGAGAGTCAAGCGCGCCACAGTTCTATAGCGGATTGTCTCGGCGGTTGGGGAAGAAAAAATGAAAGCAACAACACCTTGTGCGGCAATTTGTTATGTCGTCTTGTAACCGCCGGAGCGTCGTCTCCGCGATTCCTTCTGCGCTACAGGGACAAATGAACGCGAGCACTACGTTGCTCTCATGCCGAAGAGCTCGCGCAGCTCATCCCTGCACTCGTCGGAATTCGTCACGGATTCCGAGACCACGTCCACGAGCATCCTTCGCAGGGCGGTTCGGGCCCCCGTCAGGATGTCGGAGATCGACGTGCGCGCGATCCCATGTTTACGCGCCAGGGTTTCGTAGTCCGGCCGTTCCTCGGAGACCAGATCGTGGTCGCGGAAGACGAGAAAGGACTGTTCCTTTCCGCGTTGCCGGTACTCATGGCGAAGGCGCTCCACCGCCTGTTCCAGAACGCTCGCCTTCCAGGCCGCGTCCAGGGCGGCTTCCGGCGACAGGCCCTCCGCGAGGAACTCGGCCTCCTCGGTCGGGTCGATTTGCAGCGGGAGGATGGATACTTTTCCGCCGCGTTTGATCGCCGATTGGCTGGCATACTCCCGGTTCAGGAAGTTCCGCAGCACGACCTTGAGAAAACCGCGGAAGCAGCCCCTCTGCGGATCGAGCTTGGACAAGACATCCGCCTCCATCATCCACGTGAAGAACGCCTGGGTCAGGTCTTTCGCTTCCTCGATGGATTTGTGCCAGCCCCGCCGGATGAAGAAGTAGACGGGTTTCCAATAATGGCGGGCGAGATACTCCATCGCGGCGGTCCGCTGCGCCGGATCGGACTGATCCGCGATCAAGCGGGCCCAGATGGTCGGAGGAAGCTCGGCTCCGCCGTCGCCCATGCTCGTTTCATGCGATGTCACGGTTTGCTCTCCGACGACAGGCCCAGGGCGGCCGCCCGTTCGAGATCCTCCGCGGCGGCTTGGTGCTCCCCGCGAGCACGCCGCCCGCGCCCTCGCTGCAGATAGGCCTCCGCGAAGTCGGGCCTCAAATCGATCGCTTTGGAGAGATCTTCGATCGCTTCGGCGTATTCCTTGAGCTCCATTCGGCAGGTGCCTCGGACGAATCTCAACCAAGCGTCGTTCGGCCGGCGCCGGAGGGCTTCATCAAAATCGGCCGCGGCGGCGCGCGGATCCGTCTGCGCCAGACCGCGCACGTACAGATCATCCTCCACGCGACCGCCCAGGGCGATCACGCGCGAGGCTTCCGTGACGACGGCGTCGCGGTCGCCGCTGAGCAAGTCGATCCAGAGGCGGGCCAGATGAGCGTCGCGTTCGTTGGAGGTTCCGATCCGGATCGCGGCCTCAAAGTCTTGCACGGCCGATCCGATCTCCCCCGCGGACGGTGGGACGCCCGCGAACCGCGCGCGCAGGGCGTCGTCCGCCGAGAGTCTTCCCCGCCAGAAATACGCGTCTCCCAACCGATCGTGTCGGCGAAGGGCGCGGTCGAAGTCCTCGCGGGCCCCCGTGTCGTCGCCGAGCAACCGGCGGGCGCGACCGCGCGCCACATACGCTTCGATCAGCGAAGGAAGGGTCCGGGCCATCTCTTGCGCGATCTGCTGCGTCTCCAGCGCGCGCTGTCGGAGGTTCTCGCCCGAGGCGGTGCCGTCGTAAAGCAAGTCCTGCATACGTTCCAAGGCCCCGTTGACCCGCGCCATGGCGGCGGTCTTGGCCTCCGACAGGCGCGTCCGCTCCTCGGCCTCGCGCCAGTTGGATTCCACGATTTGCCAGTCGGGCGTCGTCAAGCGCAGCACCGCATACACCGCCAGCATCCCCGCGGCGGCCGCGGTCACCGGAATGACGACCGCCCGGCGGCGGGACGCGAACCGCCAGATCCGCTTCAGGGCCGTCGGACGCCGAGCCGCGATGGCCTCGCCGTCCAGATATCGGCGCAGGTCGTCGGCAAACGCGTGGGCGGTCGGATACCGGCGAGCGGGGTCCTTCTCGATCGCGTGAAGGCAGATGGTCTCCAGATCGGCCGGCACGCGCGCGTTGAGGCTCCGGGGCGGCGGCGGCTCCAGCGTGAGGATCGCGTGCAGGATCTCCGCGACCGTACTTCCGGCGTGGGGCGCTTGCGCCGTGAGCGCTTCGTAGAGCATCGCGCCCAGCGCGAAGACGTCCGTGCGCGCGTCGATCGATCCTCCGCGAATCTGCTCGGGGGCCATGTACGGCGGCGTGCCGATGGCGAGCCCGTCGCGCGTAAGGGGGGCTCCGTCTTCCAGTCGTGCCAGCCCAAAGTCCGTCACGTGCGGTCGTCCGTTCTCGTCCACGAGGACGTTCTGCGGTTTGAGGTCGCGGTGGACGATGCCGTGTTCGTGAACCGCCTGCACGCCGCGGGCCACCTTCTCGATGAGCTCGACGCGCGCGCGCATCGGCCGGCGGGCGAAGGCGCCGGCGAGGTGCTCGCCGCGGACGAGTTCCATGACGAGATACGGATCGCCTTCGAACTCGCCGATGTCGTAGAGCTTGACGACGTTGGGGTGATCGATCTGCGCCATTGCCTGAGCCTCCCGGCGGAAGCGTTCGATGTTGCCCGGCGAGGCGATGTTGACGCGGGACACCAGCTTGAGGGCCACGTCGCGGTGCAGGACGGAGTCCTCCGCCCGGTAGACGACGCCCATGGCGCCGCGGCCGAGGGTCTCGATCACGCGGTATCGGCCGGGCATCGGCAGGGCCGGCGGCGGGGGCGCTTCGATTCGGGCCTGGCATCCCGGGCAGGTCAAGGTGTTCGCGGAGGTGGCGTCCGAGACGTCGAATTCCCGGCCGCAGCCTCGGCAGACCGCGGATGTCGCGCGAAAAACGCCCTCGGCCAGCCGCTGCAGCAGCCGGGCGCGGGCGGAGCCGGCCCATGCCTCGCCCATGACCTAGACATTATATGACAGATCGGACGGCAATCGAAAGCCGCGTGAAGCGCGCGGCGTCGACGGGGTTCTCCGTTCGCCCGTCCTTCTTCCCCCAGGTCCCGACGATGAAGCCGTCGGCGCGGCGGAAGGCTCGCGCGTTCTCGGACGTCACGCCGCTGGCCACGAAGACGGGGCGGTCGGGAACGGCGCTCTTGATCTCGTCCAGGCGTTGAGGCTCGGGCGCTTCGCCCGTGGCGGAACCGGTGACGAGCAGGACGTCGGCCAATCCGCGGTAGGCGGTTTCTCGCGCGGCTTGGGCGAGGGAGACGGGCCGGACGGGAGCGGCGTGTTTGACGAGCACGTCTGCGAAGATCGCCACAGGCGCGTCGAGGCGGCGGCGGTACTGCAGCGTCTCGTGGGCGCGGCCTTGGATGAGACCTTGATCGGTCATCATGGCGCCGGTGTGAACGTTGACGCGGATGAAGGAGGCGCCGGCCGCCGTGGCGGCGGCCAGGGCGGCGCGCGCGTCGTTGCGCAGGACATTGAGGCCGAGCGGCAGGCGGGCGCGACGGCGGATTTCGGAGGCGATCACGGCCATCATGGCGGGCACGTGCGGGTCCACGGTATCCGGGGTGAACGGCGCGTCGCCGTAGTTCTCCACGATCAGGCCGTGCGCGCCGCCTTTGGCGTACGCGGTCGCGTCGGCGAGGGCGCGGCGCAGGACCTCGTCCATGGGACGGGCCCGAGGCGATCCGGGCAGGGGCAGGAGGTGGATCACGCCGATGAGAGGGCGCTTGGGCCCGGAGGACCCAGAGAGGGAGTGAAGACCCAGAGAAAACCCGAACCCCAACACCAGAGGACGCAAAGGACCCAGAGGAAGCCCTTTCGGATGTTCGAACGAAAGAACCGGTGAACAGGTGCCCCCTTCGCTCGAGCGATTGTATCCCTTAGGTCGGATTCGTGATAGAATAGCGCCGTGATTCGGAAGAAAAAGCCCCGCACCCTGGATGCCGTAGAGCTCCTTCCCCGCGTGATCCGCCGGTTGCTGACGGTTCAAGATCCAGAGGACATGCTGCCGCAGGTGCTCGACTTGTGCCGCAATTTCCTGGGGGCGGATGAGGTGTCGCTGTTGGTCCTGGAGCCCCGTGGAAAGACGCTGGTCGAGCAGGCGGTCGTGGGTCCGAAGCTGCGGCCTACCCTCAAGAGCGTGCGCGTCGGGATCGACGGGATCACCGGCTGGGTGGCCGCCAAGCGGAGGGCGCAGATCGTGACGGACGTGCGCAAGGACAAGCGGTACGTGTCGGTCGATGCGCGACGGCGTTCCGAGGCGGCGGTTCCGATCCTTTCGGGCGACCGATTGCTGGGGGTGCTCAACTTCGAGTCGAACCAGAGCGGATATTTTCGTAAGACGGACTTGCCGCTTCTGGGATTCCTGGCGGCGCAGATCGCCATCGCCCTTCGGGTCGGAGAGGCGCGCTCGCGGGAAGACGGTCTGCGGGATCGGCTGGCGATGCTCCATCACCTGTCGAGGCTGTCGGGCGGGTTCCTACCCGTGGACCAGTTTCTCGCGCGCGTGGCGGAGGTGGCCCGCCGGACGTTGGAATGCTCCTACGTGGGGATTTTCCAGGGCGATTACGATCGGCAGGACGTGGTGCTCCTGGCGCAATCGAGCGACGGGCCGACAGACGTGAAGCTCGGCACGGTGGTGAGATTCGGCCATGGCCTGATCGGCAAGGCCTTCGAGCTGGGAGAGATCATCAACGCGAAGGATGTGACCAAGGAGCCGGGCTACGTCCCGACGCTGCGGAAGGCCCGCTCCGAGGCGTGCATTCCGATCCGCGTGGGCGACCACTGCGTGGGGATCCTCGACGCGCAGGCGAAGGCGGTGGACGCCTTTTCGCTGGACGACATGATGGTGCTGGAGACGATCGCGCGTTTTCTGGTGCCGACGGTCCAGAGGTCGAAGGCGGCGGTGGGGTAGTCGTACCACGAGTCCGTTCCGTGTCCCCAATCCGTAGACCCATCCGCTTTTCGAGGACCCGAGGAATCTCCCCTTGAATCCCACAATATACCGATATATGATGCCACATATACCGATATGGATTGGAAGCTCCCTTTGCAACCCGCCTCGGACGAGCCGCTGTATCGGCAGATCAGCCGAATCGTCCGGGAGGCGATCGCGGCCGGCCGGCTCAAGCCCGGCGAGCGCATCCCTTCCGTGACCGATCTGGCCAAGGAACTCTCCGTCAACCGGGCGACGATCGTCGGAGCCTTCCGAGACCTGGAGCGCGCGCGACTGGTGGCCTCCCATGTCGGACGCGGGACATTCGTGGCCGAGGCCGCCGCTTCCTCGCCGCCCGACGTGCGCCGGCCCAACGCGGGAACGACCGGCGATCTGCGGGAGCTCCTGGCGATCGGGCGCCCGCCGGGGACGATCGACCTGGCCTCGGGCGTGCCGGATCCGCGCACCGTTCCGGACGGGACGTTGGAACGATTGACCGGAGAGGTCTTCGCGGAGAATCCGCGCCGTCTCTACGAATACGGCGGCCCGGCCGGCTTGATGGAGCTGCGCGAGGCCGTCGCGGCGCGCCTGCGCGTCGACGCGGATCAGGTGCTCGTCACCAACGGCTCACAGCAAGCCGTTTCCCTCTTGGCCTGCTGGGCGGCGCAGGAGAGGCGCGAGGTCCTCTGCGAGACCCCGACCTTCACGGGGATCCCGCGGGCCTTCGCGCTGATGGGCCATCGCGTCGAGAGCGTCCCGTGGGCGGACGCGACGCTCGACCTGTCGCGCGTCCCGCGCGGACGAAACCTTCTCTACGTGTGTCCGGATCATCACAACCCGACCGGCCAGTCGATGACGCCGGCCGGCCGGCAGGACGTGCGGGCGTTCGCGTCGCAGAACGACTGCATCGTTGTGGTGGACGAGATTTTCCGGGACCTGCGTTTCCGGGGCGATCCGCCGCCGTCGCTGTACGCGATGTTGCCGGCGGGCCGTCGCGTGCTCGTAGGGTCCGTCTCGAAGACGTTCATGACCGGCTTGCGCGTGGGATATCTCGTCGCGGACCGGCCTCTCGTGGACGATCTGCGGCCGGTCAAGCGATATCTGGATCTGGGGGGGCCGGCCCTGACGCAGGCGATCGTGGCGGCGTTTCTGCGCCGCGGTTATTCCGAACACTTGAAGCGGGTGCGGGCGTACTACCGCGAGCGCGCGGATGCCGTGGCGGAGGCGCTGCGGCGGGAGATGCCGGAAGGCGTGCGGTTCTCACGTCCCGAGGGTGGCTTTCTGATGTGGGTTACGCTTCCCGCCGGCGCCAGCGCCCTGCAGCTTTACTGGCGCGCGTTGGAGCGCGGCGTGGCGGTGTCGCCGGGTCCGGCGCACGACATGGACGGTCGCTATCAGAATTGCTTCCGGATCAGCTACGGGCACGCGACGCCGGCGGTCTTGCGCCAGGCGATCGCGCGGTTGGCCGCGCTCATCAAGCAGAAGGACCTAGTCCCGGCGGGGCCGGGACTGGAGGTCGGACCGTGACGGTTGTCTCGATATAGGAGATCACAGATGGCGGACATCGGAACGTTGAGGATCAAGACCGGACTGGCGGAGATGCTCAAGGGCGGCGTCATCATGGACGTCGTCAACGGCGAGCAGGCCAAGATCGCCGAGGAGGCGGGCGCGTGCGCCGTGATGGCGCTCGAACGCGTGCCGGCCGATATTCGGGCCCAGGGCGGCATCGCGCGGATGGCCAATGTCGCGAAGATCCGCGAGATCCAGCAGGCGGTGTCGATCCCGGTGATGGCGAAATGCCGAATCGGGCACTTCGTCGAGGCGCAGATCCTCGAGGCGCTCAAGGTGGAC
>JACPRB010000243.1 GCA_016190155.1 Planctomycetota bacterium | reverse complement strand
TGTCGTAGGTGTGTTCCACGTCCATTCGACGTGGAGCGATGGTACGGCTGAGATCGCCGACATGGCCGAGAAGTGCCGCAAGATGGGGTTCAAGTACATGGGGCTGTCGGATCACAGCAAGGCGGCTGCGTATGCGGGCGGGCTGACGGAGGACCGGTTACGCAAGCAGATGCGCGAAGTCGACGAGCTGAACAACGGATGGAAGGACTTCCGGATCCTGAAGGGGCTGGAATGCGATATCCTACCGGACGGGTCGATGGACATGACTTCCGAGATCCTGGGGAAGCTCGATTTCGTGATCGGGTCCGTCCACTCTCGTTTCGACATGAGCGAGAAGGAAATGACGGACAGGATATGTAAAGCGCTTACCAACAAACACTTAGATATTCTTGGGCACCCGACGGGGCGCCTTTTGTTGAGTCGCGAGCCATACAAAGTCGATCTGGAGCGAGTCTTGCAAGAGGCGAAGCGTGCAAGGAAGGTCATCGAGCTCAATGCAAATCCGCATCGACTCGATTTGGATTGGGTGCATGTGAAGCGCGCGCACGATTTGGGAGTGATGATCTCGATCGGTCCTGATGCGCATAGTACGCAGGGGATCGAAGACATTGTCTATGGAGTTGCGACGGCGCGGAGAGGGTGGTTGTCGGCCGGCGACATATTGAACACGAGGACGGCGGATGAAGCGCTCGAGTGGCTCAATCACGATTAGCGGGCGGTATCGGAAGATCATCGACGCGCTGTACGCGACTTATCCGAACGCTCGCTGCGCGCTGGAGCATTCCAGTGCGCTGGAGCTTCTGGTGGCGACGATACTCTCCGCGCAATGTACGGACGCCCGCGTGAACATCGTGACGAAGGAGCTCTTCAGGAGGTATCCGTCGGTTGAAGCCTACGCGAAGGCGGATCTCGCGGATCTGGAAGGAATGATCCGCTCCACGGGTTTCTTTCACAACAAGGCGAGGGCGATTCATGGGGCGTGTCGCATGATCTTGGAGCGCTTCGGAGGCCGGGTGCCGGACACGATGGAGGAGCTCTTGGAGCTGCCCGGCGTGGCGCGCAAGACGGCGAACGTCGTACTGGGCACGTGGTTCAAGAAAGCGACGGGCATCGTGGTGGACACGCACGTTCAGCGCGTCGCGCAGAGGCTGGAGCTCACGCAGGAAGAGGACGCCGGCAAGATCGAGCGTGAACTCATGACGCTGGTGGACCGGAAGGACTGGATTCAATTCTCGCATAGGATGATCTGGCACGGGCGCAGGATCTGTACCGCGCGCGCCCCCAAGTGCGCGGAGTGTCCGTTGAACCGTTGGTGTCCGTGCGCGGGGAAAGTATGATACTGGCCGCTGGCCGTAGACCGACGGGCGCGCCCGTATCTTCGGCTGTTCCACGTGGAACCTCGGAGGCGCCATGAGGTTGACCGACGTCCCGCTTGCGGAGCTCTTCGCGGGCAAGAACTGGGTGGTCCGGTACAGGCAGGGGGAGGATCGCAACAACCCTGAAGTGGCCGAGGTTGCGGGGGAATTCGGAAGGAACGATTACGGCCTCTTCTCGTCGATGGCGCGTTTCGCGGACGGCTCGGAGCACCCGGCGTTGGCGGTCAAGGCGATGGCGTATGGCGGTGAGCACACGGACACGTTCATCTACACGCGGATGGGCTGGCTCAACATCCTGGCGGAAGGGTTCACGCGGGCGATCGGCAAGTACGCGCACGACGTCTTCCCATTCGACGTGTTCGTCGCCGAGCCGTGGAAGGGTGATCGCGAGATCGGCACCAACGCCGATCTGCACCGGCAGGCGTTCCGCAATTCCCTCGATCGGCTCAAGTCGCTGCGGTACGACTCCTGGACGGGGACGCAGAGGCGGCCGAGCGCGTCGTGAGCCCGCGACCGTTCATCGGTTCACCCGTTCGTCGGTTCCGGGCTTCTGGTCTGGGGGGCATCCACCCGCGAACGAGCTTTCGCAAACGTCTTTAACCGGGATTATTCACGCCCCAGGCGAGATCATCGACACGCTGTTGAAGCGTTGCCTGTGTTCGCGAATAGAGCGGGTTAAGCGCGAGCGCGGATGAACGGTGGCCTGATCCCTACACTCCCAGCTTCCGCATCAGTCCGTTGAACTGATCGGTGGAGAACCACTCCACGATCATCTCGCCGCCTTTGGCCCGCGGGCGCAGCGTCACGCGGGTGCCGAAGAACTGGCTCAGGCGTCGCTCGAGGTCGGCCGTGTTGGCGTCCTTGCCGGGCGCGCTCTCGAGGGTTTTCGCGCGGGTCTGGGCCGTGCCGCTGGCGGCGACGAGTTTCTCGACGGCGCGGACGGAAAGGTCGTCCGAGAGGATCTGTTTCAGGAGTCGAAGCTGAAGGACGCGATTGGAGGTCGCCAGCAGCGCGCGGGCGTGCCCCATCGAGATTGTTCCACGTGAAACGGCTTCCTGGACTTCGGGGGGCAGCTCCAGCAGGCGGATGAAGTTGGCGACGGTGGGCCGGGACAGGCCCAGGGCCTCGGCGGCTTGCTCCTGGGTCCATCCGTTGAGGCCGAGCAGATCGCGGAAGGCGCGCGCTTTCTCGATCGGGTTGAGGTCGCGCCGCTGGATGTTCTCGACGAGGGCCAACTGCAGCATCTGTTTGTCGTCCGTTTCGCGCACGACGATGGGCACGTTGGTCAGCCCGGCCAGCCGCGCCGCGCGCAGGCGTCGTTCTCCGGCGACCAGTTCATACAGGCCTTCGCGGGGGCGCACGACGATGGGCTGCAGGATGCCGCTCTTGCGGATGGAGCCCGCGAGCGCGTCGAGATCCCCTTCGTCGAAGAGGCGGCGGGGCTGAAACGGGTTGGCGCGGATCCGATCGACGGGCGCTTCGGTGGGAGCGGCCTGGACGGCGATTTCCGCGGGCTTCTCCGCGGGTGGGCCGGCGGGAGCCGGCACGGACGCGGATGACTCGGGCGGCCCGGAGAGAAGCGCTTCAAGACCGAGGCCGAGCTTGCGCGCGATCATACTTTCCCCCTCCTATCTCCTGAGGAATTCATCGGCCGCCGGCGCGAAAGACTTGAGGGAAGATTGCGTCGCTCATTACCATATGGATCGATTCGCCGGGCTAACCCATACTGTATGCACAACGTCGGAACCATCGCCGGCGCCACCTATGCCGAGCTCGTCCGGCGTCCGGTGTACACCGTGACGCTGGGCGTCTTCGCGCTGCTGATCTTCTGCTCCAGTTTCCTGACCCAGTTCACGTTCTACCGGGAAGTGCACATGGTGCGGGAGATGGGCTTCGCGTCGCTGACGCTGTGGGGCTTCATCGTGCTGGTCTCGCTCAGCGGCGTGATCATCACCCAGGAACTGGAGGACCGCACGGCGGTCACGTTGCTCAGCAAGCCGGTACGCCGGAGCGCCTTTCTGCTGGGCAAGTACTTCGGGTTGCTGTGGGCGCTCTTGATGGGCATGGGGGTCCTGGCGGGGGTTCTTTTCTATACGCTGTGGTGGATGGCCAAGGGCAGGCTGTTCGGCGATCCCCGGTGGGCGCTGGAACTGCTGGCGGCGGGCTCGGTCGCTTCGGTCGCCGGCGCCGTCGGGTGGATCGTGGCCGGCGCGCGGGTGCGTCGGCGGGAGGCGGCCACGGCGGTGGCGGCGCCGCGCGGGGCGCTGCGGGCGGCGCAGGCCTGCCTCGTGATCGGCATCGTCCTCCTGATGGCGGCGGCGGGGTTCTCGCGAGGGACGCTCTTCGAAGGCGACGCCGCGCATTACCGCCTGTGGAGGGAAGAAGGGCGCTTCACGCCGGAAGGGCCCGCGGGGACCTACAGCGTGTGGCACTTCGTGGGCGACTTTTTGGAGAGCGACGGCACGATCGTGCTCGAGGGGCTGTTCCTGAGCTTCCTGCAGGTGGCGGTGCTGGCGGCGCTGTGCGTGTCGGCCGCGGCCTTCGCGCCTCCGGTCATCTCGGTGGCGGCGACGACGCTCGTGTTCCTGATGGGAAACCTGCTCAACGCCATGCGCGGAAGCTTGGAGCGTCTGGAATCGCCCGTGATTTCGGCCTTCACGCTGGTGGCGTACTACCTTCTTCCCAACCTCTCGTACTTCAACTTGCAAACACATTTTTCCGAGGGTAGAATCATCTCACTGGAATACCTGACTCTCGCGCTTCTCCATGCAGGGATCTACTCGACTCTCGCCCTTACGGTCTCTTGTTCCTTCTTCGAACGGCGGGAGATCCGCTGACCCATGAAATACGGAATTCTCGGCGATATTCACGGGAATCTCGAGGCGCTCGAGGCGGTCCTCGAGGAGATGGGGAAGCAAGGCGTCGAGAAGTATGTGTCGGTGGGCGATCTGGTGGGATACGGCGCCAATCCGCACGAGTGCATCCACCGCGTGCAGGACCTGGGCGCGATCGTGACCGCCGGCAACCACGACTTCGCGGCCGTCGACAAGCTCAACATCGACTTCTTCAACACCTACGCCCGCGAAAGCGCCCTGTGGACGCGCTCCATGCTCACCGAGGAGGACAAGAACTACATCCGCAGCCTCAAGCTCGTCGAGTACTGCGACAACTTCACGGTGGTGCATTCCACGCTCTACTCTCCCGAGCTGTTCGAGTACATCCAGACCAGCTACGACGCTCACCTCTCCTTCGAGCAGCAGACCACCCCGCTGTCGTTCCTGGGACACTCGCATGTCCCGGTCAACTTCTTCAAGCGGCGCAACGTCAGCTTCAACATGGAGACCGAGGTGAAGGTCGACGAGTCGATGAAGGTCATGATCAACGTCGGGGCGATCGGACAGCCGCGGGACGAGAACCCGGACGCGGTGTGCGTCGTCTACGACGCCAACGACATGCTCGTGCGCATCGCGCGCATCAAGTACGACGTCGAGAAGGCGGCCAAGAAGATCGTGCAGGCGGGCCTGCCGGAGATCCTCGCCGAGCGGCTGAAGTACGGGCGTTGAGAGGAGGGCCCCGCCCCTTCGAAGTGCAGCCATGACCCGCAGCCTGCTCGAGCTGATGGACGCGCACGCGGAGCTGAGCGAGCTTCTCGCCCGGCACCGCGATCGGGTGGTCGAGCTGCGCTTCCCGGAGGCGGTCGAAGCGCTGGGGCGTTTCGAGGAGGCGCTGCGCCGGCACATGGACGCGGAAGAGCGGCACGTGCTTCCGCTCTACGAGAAACGCGTCGGGCACGTGATCGGAGGAGATCCGGAGTTCTTCCGGCTGGAACATAAGAACATCCTGCGCAACTTGGCGGAGATTGTGGCGCTGGGCAAGGCGCTGGCGGCCGACGCGAAGGCCGGACCGCGCCAGGCGCACGAGTTCCTCGCCAAGGAAGGCCTGTTGATGCACGTCCTTCACCACCACGACCTGCGCGAGAAGAACATCCTCTATCCGGAGCTCGATCGGCGGCTGGACGAAACGGAGCGTGAGGAGCTGCTGCGGCTCTGCGGGCGCTGAGAACCCAGAAGGGGGACAGAGGACCCGGGGAAAGAGAAACCAACACCAGAGAACGCAGAGGACGCAGCGCGGCACCGCCGCAACCAAACGGGACACGGGTGAGGGGCGCAGAGGGGACCAGAG
>JACPRB010000268.1 GCA_016190155.1 Planctomycetota bacterium | reverse complement strand
TTCATCTACGCCTCCGCGGCCCTCGAAGCCGCTCCGCCCGCCAGCTTGCGGGACAACTCCTGAATCGCCTCATGAACGCGGAACTTGATCGTTCCCACCGGCGCGTCGCACACGCGCGCGATCTCCTCGTACGAAAGCCCGGCGAACACCCGCAGAGCCAGCGCCTCGCGCTTGGCCGGCCCCAATCCGCCGATCGCCTCCTGCAAACGCCGCCGCTCCTCGAACGAGGATGCGCTCCGATCGGGCGCCGGCAACGCGCTGCGCAGGATCTCCCGGTAATCGATCACCTGGCCCTTCGTGTCGGACGCCTCCGCGTCCATCGACACCTCGCGGTGCCGCCGCCGGCTTTTGAGGTGGTCCAGGCAGAGATTCCGAGCGATCGTGAAGATCCACGTGCTCAGCGAAGCCTCCGGACGAAAGCCGCCGAGCGTGCGCACGACCCTCACGAACGCCTCCTGGAAAACATCCTCCGCCACATGCGGATCGCCGACATAGCGCAGGATGAAATTCAAAAGCGGACGCTCCAGCCGGGTGATCAGCTCGCGGTACGCGGCTTCCTCGCCTCGACCGCATCGACGGATCAGGTCCGATTCCGACTCGAGCATGGGTCTCTCTTCCGAGGACAAGTTCGCCTCCTGTTCAACGACCCATCATCCGATGAGTTTGAAGGAATACGTCATTCTTGAACGTCATCATATAATGGTGCCGCAGCGACCGACCTGGCATCAACCACGGAGCCATCGATGATCGAACCCCGGCCCGCATCCGCTAAAACCCGCGTGACACGACGCGCGGGAACACGCAAGGACGACGACGAACTCATCCGGCGCTGCAAGCAGGGAGACCTGGAGGCCTTCGAGTCGATCGTCGCTAAGTACGCGAATCTGGTGGGGAGCATCGCCTACAACATTATCGGCGACGTGCACGTCGCAGGCGATATCACACAGGAAACCTTCCTTAAAGTCCACAGACACCTTCCCGAGCTCGAAGATGCGCGCCGGTTCAAGGGGTGGCTTTGCTCGATCGTCCGCACCACGTGCGTGGATTACCTGCGCAAGGAACGCATCAAGCCCTGCTCTCTGGAGAAGATCGCGGAAGACGGGATCGAGCCGAAAGGCGAGATCATCGGCAGCGCGCTGCGACCGACGTCCACCGAGCTCGAGGAGCTCCGCGAGAAGATCCTGTCGATCGTCAACACCCTGCCGCGCATCTACCAACAGATCATCCTGCTGCGCCATCTGCGGCGCATGACGTACCGCGAAATGAGCGATTTCCTCGGGCTGCCCGTAGCGACGATCGAGTCGCGCCTGTATCGTGCCCGCCTGATGCTCAAGGACCGGCTCTCCGATCTCTACCTTTGACGAAAGGCGACCATGGCTTGCGCATCCGAATGGGGCGTCCTGCTCTCCAAGCTCGTGGATGGAGAGATCGCGCCCGACGAGAAGCTTCGAGTGGAGTCTCACCTGAAGACGTGCCCGCCGTGCACTCGGACGTTGGACCTCTTCCAGCGCAATGAGAAGGTGCTGGAGAGCGCGTTGGCCGGAGAGGCGTTCGGGGACCTCGTCGTCGACGGGGTTCTCGCCGAAGTCCGCCGGCTCGAGACGCCTCCGGTCGTCGCGCCCTCCGCCGAAGGCGCGACGCTGCGCGAGCGCATCCATCGCCTTTGGCCGGCCGCCGCGGCCGCCGCGATCATCTTCCTCAACGTGGGACTCCTCCTGGCCCTGCGCTCTGAGGTATCCACACTCCGAGGTTCCGTAGACGAACTCGCCGCGGAACGTCACGTCCTCATCGACGAGATCGCGGGGATGTCGAAGGAGCTCCTCGAAGCCCAGAGGGGGCCCAACCGTTCCTACGCGATGACGCTTCCGACCAACTCCATCGATTTGAAGGCCACCTTCCAGGAGCGCGACAAGATCGCCTCGTTCGAGGTCCAACGCAGCCAGGACGACGGCAAGACCTGGACCACCCTCGCGCGCGATCTCGCGGAACCGTCCTTCGAGGACCGAACCGCTCAGGAAGGGACCCTGTACGACTATCGATTCATCGGACACCTCAAGGACGGTGGGCAGGTCGAAGCCACCCGCATTCGGATGTACCTGCCGGTCCCCGGCGGACTCGACCCTTCCACGAGCCTCGAGATCACGTTCGTGGGCGCCACGTTCGATCTCACGCAGGCCACGTTCGACGTACAGCGCCTCGTCGACGGCAAGCCGAAGAAGCAGTGGTGCACCGTGGCCGCGGGCAAGCCGATCGGCACGGGTGAATTCGCGACCAACCTCGTCCTGGATCGCATCACCGTCGCAGACGAGATGATGTTGTCCGGCGAGCGCGCCATCGGCCGACTGAACAAGCTGGCCAAGCTCAGAGCGGTGGACGCCAAGGTGGGCGATCCGACGCTCGACCTCTGGCGCGGCAGCTCCAAGCGGGTCCCGCTGCCGGAGCGGTAGTGCCGACAGACCCCAGAACGGAGACTCTCCCCCCCCAGCCCCGTCCGAGCAGGCGCAGGGGTGACGCCCCTTTGGTCCTTGGTCTTTGCTCCGTGGTCTTTCTCCTCTCGGCATGCTCCCGCTCCACGCCTCCGACTCCTCCGCTTCCCCTTCCGGTCAACCCGCTGCGTGTCGCGGAACTCGTCGCCGAAATGACCCGTCAGGGAGATGAACACCCGGGACACGGCAACTACCATCGCGCTCGCAACGCCCTGGAACGCGAGTTGTGGACTCTCGTCCGGGCCCTGCCGAAGATCGAGAAGGGAGACGAGCTCCTCCTGCTGTGCGTCGAGAACGTCTACACACGCTACGATGCAAACTACCTGAACGGCTATCTGTGGCACTGGCCGTATCTCAATAGTCGTCGCGCGGTGGCGCTGTGCGAGAGGATTCTCGCCGACTATCCCGGCTCGCCCGCGCGAGAACGCGCCCAGTGGCTTAGGGCCTTCGCGCTGCGTTGCCCCCCGGCGGCGCCCTTTCCCGAAGCGGAGGCGGACCTCGACATCTATCGAGATCAGTGTTCCTGGCAGCCGGATCCGGAAGGCGCACGCGCCATCTACCGGCAGATCGCCGCGCTCGGGGGTCGCTATGCGAAAGCGGCGGCCGAACTCGCTGACGGGGACGCCCTTGAACTCATCCTGCCCATCGGCCCGCTCGAACCAGATCCGCGACGGGTGGAGTGAACCCCCTCAATCCCACAGCTCCAGCGACACCGACACGATCCAATCCCCGGACCGTTCCTCCAACCCCGTCCCCACCGCCGCGGATAGGAACGAGACGCGACCGAGCTGATAGCGCCCCGTTACCAGCACCGTGCCCACCGACCCGTCCAAGACGGAGATCCCTCCGAACGCGCTTGTATTCCCTTCCAACTGTACCCCCAGCGTCAATCCCTCCTGGAGCCCATACATAGCGCTCACGCCGTAGGCGACCACCGGATCGACGTCGTCCTCCTCCAAGAAGAGATCGGGATCTCCGATGGGCGCCATCATCCCAAGATCAAAGTGTACGGTCCAATTGCCGGCGCGCCAACTCAGCGCCCCCATCCCACTCACATCCCACGTCTGCGCCGTCAGCAGCCGATCCTCACGCCCCAGCGGCGCCTTCACCTCCATCCGCAGCGCGCCCATCACGCCGTCCATCAACGGCGCTCCCCACTTGGCGCGCAGCACAAGGCTGTCCAGCCCGAACGCGCGCTCGCCGTCCGGCACGATCTGCCGCCCTCCCTCGAAGAGCAGGATATCGTCGTCACGAGCCAGCAACTCCCCCATCGAGAGACGCACCCCCACTTCCACCTGATCCGCAACGCCGTGATCGACCTGGAAAACCTCCTCGTGCAAGATGGCGTCGAAGATCGACTCCCCTCCCTCCGCCGTCTCGCGAAAGTCGCTCGATCGCACGGCGAGCAGCGAGCGATACGCCCATCGACCCGGCGGCAACACGTCCGCCCCGTCCATCGCGGGAATGTGCAACAACGAGTGCCATAACGCGCTGCGCGGATGAGAGTACGGTTGGAACGGCACATACTCGAGCGTTTCCCATGAAGCAGAGTCGCCCGTCCGGTAGATCCCGGGGCCTCCCTCCGCTTGGGCGAGTCCCCACATCACGACGAACAGCCCGATCGTCTGCGTCATTCCGGCACCCTCACTCGTTCACCGCGGCCATTACCCTCCACCTGACGAGTATATCCCGTCATGTGAGGAACCCTTGAGAAGTCAGCACATCTTGGCCGACTTCACGTACATCTCCGCACTACCCACGATTCCTCTGTTACCCTCAGGGTCCTCGGTTTCGTGATTCGCGCCCTCCGATGTGCTATCGTGTGCCGGACCCGTGAGGAAGACCCGCACCACCGCTGTATCTATCGCCACAATTCTCCTGGCGCTCGCCGCCTTGATCGTGTACGCGCTCGGCGGACGATCCCGGCCCGCGCCGCCCCCGACGACGCCGAAGCCTCTCACGCCGGCACCAGCACCCGCCCCAACTCCCGAATCCAAGGCCCCCGTCGAAGCCGCGCGACAGCCCTCCCGGCCCCTCCTGAAATTCAAGACACCCGCGCCGTCCATCATCCCCGCCGGCGCCCGCCCCGCCCGCGTGCAACGCGTCACCGACGGCGATACGATCGTTCTCGAGGATGGCCGCCGCGTGCGCTATATCGGGATCGACTCGCCGGAGCGCAACGACCCCCTCTACGAGCAAGGCAAACGCTTCAACGAGTCCCTCGTCCTGAACCGCCCCGTCTATCTCGAGCTCGACGTGCAACAAACGGACCCCTACGACCGCCTGTTGGCGTATGTCTACGTCCGACTCGAGGACGGCCCCGAACTGTGCGTCAACGCCGAGATCCTGCGACAAGGCTGGGCACGCCTCTACACGTTCCCGCCCAACGTCAAGCACGTCGAGACGTTCGGCCTCTGCCAGAAAGAGGCGATCGACGAGCGGCGCGGAATGTGGAAGAACTACGTCTTCGACTCCGAGACGTACTTCGTCGGCACTCGAAATGGTCGTGCCTATCACCGGCCCGACTGCCGCATGATCGCTGGCGTCCGCCCCGAAACGCTGATCAAATACGCGGACGCGCGCCAGGCCTTGGAGGCCCACAAGAGCCCGTGCCGCGCCTGCAAACCCTGAGCATGAAATATCTCCGACACACCGTGTCATCCGATCTCGTTGCGATTTTTGATTTCACCCGATGACCTTATACGCGGGAATCGACATCGGCGGCACAAACGTCAAGGTCGGCCTCTGCGACGAGCGCGGCCGTATCGTCGCGCGGGACTCCATCCCCACGGAAGCCGCCCGCGGCCCCGCGGACTGCATCGCGCGCACCGCCGCCACCATCCATCGACTGCGCGGCCGGCGCCCCCTCAAGGCCGCCGGCGCCGGCGTCCCGGGCCCGCTCGACGCCGACCGCCGCGTCCTCGTCACCGCTCCCAACCTGCCCGGCTGGTCGCGCGTCCGCTTCCCCCTCATGCTCTCCCGCGCCTTGGGAGGAACGGCCGCCTGCATGGAGAACGACGCCAATTGCGCCGCCCTCGGCGAATACGCCGCCGGCGCCGGCCGCAACGCCTTCTGTATGGTCCTCTACACCCTCGGCACCGGCGTCGGCGGAGGCATCATCTTCCAAGGCAAACTCTGGACGGGGGCCAACGGCGCCGCCGCCGAACTCGGCCACGTCACCCTCGATCCCGACGGCCCCCCCTGCGGCTGCGGCAACCGCGGCTGTCTGGAGGCCTACGCCTCGGCCACCGCCCTCGTCCGCCGCTACGCCTCCCTCAGCGGACGCAACGACGCTACAGCCCACACCATCTTCCAACAAGCACGCACAGGCGACGCGCGCGCCCGCCACGCGATCGACGAGGCCGCGCGCATGCTCGGCGTCGCCATGGCGTCCATGCTCCACACCTTGAACCCCGACGTCGTCGTTCTCTCGGGCGGCATGGCCGCCGGTCACGGACTCCTCGCCGCCGTCCGCGCCGAGGTGAAACGGCGGGTCTTTCCGATGTATCTTAAAGGCCTGACAATCGCGCGCGGAACGCTCGGCGACGACGCGGGCTGGATCGGCGCCGCCATGGTCGCCCGGAGCCGCTTCAAATCATGATCCTCGAAAAGATCCGGAACTTCTGCATCGTCGCCCACATCGACCACGGCAAGTCGACGCTGGCCGACCGCATCCTCGAGCTCACCGGCACCGTCGCCCAACGAGACATCAAGGAGCAGACGCTCGACTCCAATCCGCTGGAGCGCGAGCGCGGCATCACGATCAAGGCCAAGGCGGTGGCCATGAACTACAAAGGCTACCGGCTCAACCTCATCGACACGCCCGGCCACGTCGATTTCACCTACGAGGTCTCCCGCTCGCTCGCCGCGTGCGAAGGCGCGGTCCTTCTGGTCGACGCGACCCAGGGCGTCCAGGCGCAAACGGTCGCCAACGCCATGCTCGCCGTCGAAGGCGGCCTCACCATCGTCCCCGCGCTCAACAAAATCGACATGCAGGCCGCCCAAGTCCACGAGACGCTCCTCGAACTCGAGAACTCGCTGCAGATTCCCGCCGACGAAGTCCTGCAGACGAGCGCCAAGCTCGGTACGGGCGTCGCGGAGCTCCTGGAGGCCGTCATCAAGCGCGTGCCCCCGCCGGAAGGCGACCCCAAGGCGCCCCTTCGCGCCCTCATCTTCGACAGCCAGTACAACGACTACCGGGGCGTCGTCGTCTACGTCCGCATCATCGACGGCCGCGTCAAGCGCGGCGATCGAATCCGCTTCCTGGGCAACGGCACGGAACATGAGGTCGAGTACGTGGGCCTGTTCACGCCTCAGATGAAGGAAATCGATGCGCTCGGCGCCGGAGAAGTCGGCTACCTCACGGCGAACATCAAGTCCGTGCGCGACGTGCGCGTCGGCGATACCGTCGCGCCGGCGGGCGACGTGCCGGTCAAGGCGATGCCGGGGTACAAGGAGCCACTGCCCGTGGTCTTCTGCGGCTTCTACCCGACCGGCGAGACCGACTACGAGGAGCTCAAGAAGGCGCTCGAGAGGTTGAGCCTCAACGACTCGAGTTTCAAGTGGCAGCCCGAGACGAGCGAGGCGCTGGGGTTCGGTTTCCGCTGCGGCTTCCTGGGGCTGCTCCACATGGAGATCGTCCAGGAACGGCTCGAGCGCGAGGAAGGCGTGGAGCTCATCCAAACCGCGCCGAACGTGACGTACGAGATCCTCGCGCGGACGCATCACGGCCGACACGTCCTGCGCATCGACAACCCGGCGAAGCTGCCCGACGACAACCTCATCGACGAGTGGCGCGAGCCGATGGTACGCGCCAGCATCATCTGCCCGTCCGACAACATCGGCGGCATCATGGCGCTGTGCGAGGGACGCCGGGGCCGGTACGAGAAGACCGAATACATCTCGAAGAATCGCGTGATCCTCACGTATAAACTTCCGTTCGCGGAGATCGTGTACGACTTCTACGACAAGCTCAAATCGATCACGCGCGGCTACGGCACGCTCGACTACCGATTCCTCGGCTACGAGCAGGCCAAGCTCGCGCATCTGCGGATCCTCGTGGGCGGGCAGGAGGTCGACGCGCTCTCCGTGATCGTGCATCGCGACAACGCGGACCAGAAGGGGCGCAAGATCCTGCGGGCACTGCGCAAGGAGATCCCCCGGCAGATGTTCGAGGTCGCGCTGCAGGCGGGCATCGGCGGCAAGATCATCGCGCGGGAGGACATCTCCGCCCTGAAGAAGAACGTCACCGCCAAGTGCTACGGCGGCGACATTTCGCGGAAGCGCAAGCTGTGGGAGAAGCAGAAAGAGGGCAAGAAACGCATGAAGTCGATCGGAAGGGTCGAGATCCCCCAGGAGGCGTTCATGGCGGTCCTGCGAGCCGAGGAGGAGGCGGATTGAACGAGCACACTCCCGCCTCGGAGAAGCCGGAATCCCCGGGCGGTTTCGCATCGACGTTCGCCCAGTACCGTCGGCTCGCGGCCGGTCCGATGTTCCTCTTTTTCGAGATCGCACCCGTGTGGGGTCTCGTGATAGCCCTTCGCGCCGGCTCTGGGATCGGCCTCGGCGCCGCGCTGGGCTTCATGGTCCTCTTCGCGTTGCCCTCCCTCGGAATCCTGCGGGGCCACACATGGGCCTACGTCTTAGGCCAGTATCTCAGCGCCACGGGATTCGCGGCCGCCGTGATCCTCGGCTTGACGAAGGGATTCTCCGTCACGTACTACTTCGCCGCCGGCACCTACGCGTCACTGCTCATCCTGTTGACGCTCTCAAGCCCTGCCCGGGCTGTCCGCCAGGCCCACCAAAAGGAGGACGACTTCGGGCTCTGGCTCAAGGAGAACCTCGAGGCCGTCGTCGTCGCGTTCATCATGGCGCTCGTCATCCGCTGCTTCTTCATCGAAGTCTTCAAAATCCCCTCGAGCTCCATGGAGCCGACCCTGATGGGCGACAACGCCCACCGCAGCCCCAGTCAGGGCGACCGCATCATGGTGACGAAGTACTACTTCGCCCTCAACCCGGTGGAGCGCTTCGACGTCGTGGTCTTCAAGTTCCCCCTCAACCAAGTGCGCAACTTCATCAAGCGCGTGGTCGGACTGCCCGAAGAGGAGCTCTTCGTGGAGCGCGGGAACCTCTTCACGCGCCCCTCCGGGGACCCCAACGCGCCCTTCCGTCTCGCCCGCAAGCCGCTGAGAACACAGCAGTCGGTTTGGATCCACGACGTCGCGACGGGCTTTGAGGCCGACAAGAAAAGTCTTCAGGAGACGTGGCGGGTGGACGAATCCACGGCCGAGGCATACGACTTCGAGGACGGCAAGCTCACCACGTTCCAACACCGCGATTCGAAGGACATCCGGTTCATCCACCAGCACGACGTCGCCGACAACCAGCGCCAACCGGTCGGCGAAGTCTCCTTCGCCTTCACGCTCGAGTTGCGCGATAAGACCGGTTTTTTCTTCGTGGACTTTCCGACGGAGTTCGGACGCTTCAAGCTGGTGCTGAGCTGCGAACAGGCGAACCATATCCAGTGGCTTTCGAAAACCAAGCAGGAAACGGTCCCCCTGAAGACGGCGCGCCTGGAACCCGAACGCCGGTATCGCGTGGAGTTCCTCGTCTACGACGGCGCGGCGCTGGCGATCATCGACGGACAGACCGAGGCCGAGACGACGTTTGCGGAATTCTACACTGATCTGAAGCCCCCTCTGGATCCCGATCATCTCGCCTTCGGGTCGCAGAACGCCCTGTTCTCGCTGAGCGAGCTCGAGATCGGTCGAGACATCTACTACAAACCCTCCAAGACGGACGGCTCCTTGGGAGGGCCATCGCGGGCGATCCGCATCCCGCCGGATAACTTCCTCATGATGGGAGACAACGTCAATTCCAGCCACGACAGCCGGGAGTGGAAGGAGGAGGTCTACTATCTCACGAACGACGCGGCACGCCGCCTGGGAATCGACGTCACCCCGGAAATGCTGGCGGACTACGGCGGCCCCGTGATCCGATGCCAAGACTTGGAGCTCAGGGAAAGCACGTACGAAGCGCGCAAGCGATGGGCGGACCGTCGCGGATTGCCCGTGCCCCCCTACCACATCCCCGCGGACCATCTCGGATACGAGCGCGGCCTGTACGAGGAGGATCTGGCCAAGCCTCACGAACCGAGGCCCTTCCCGTTCGTCCACCGGAAGTACCTCGTCGGCAAGGCGCTCTGGGTCTGGTGGCCGCCGGGCCGGTGGTTCAGGCTGATCCGCTGAGGCCGGCGCAAAAAGTGTCTCTTCCTTGCGGCGGCCTCATCCTCCGTAGCTCGCGAAGCGAGCGAAGGAGGATGACGATGAAGCCCTTTTTCATGGCAACGGGTTCGGTTGACCCTCCTCCGCTCGACCTGCGGTCGAGCTACGCAGGGTGAGCCTCCCGAAAGGAAAGAACTTATGACGGGAGGCTCAGAGGTACTTGTTGATCAAGAACACGAGCACGCTCCCCACCACCAGCACCCCGGTCAGCATGCCGAGATTCACCGCCGCCCGACGCGCGATCTGGCGAGGGTCGTCCCGCTTACAGGCCTCCAGCACCAGCATGACCACGAACGTGATGGGGACGTAGAAAAGAAGATAGGTCACGCCTTGCCCTCCTGAGCCTGCGGCGCCGGCGATTCCCCGGCCTGCTTCTCCGAGGCGGACGCGATGTCGAGCACGCTCAGCATGATCACCACGTTGAGCAACCCCGCCACGCACACATAAAGCAGCCCGGGATCGAACCACGACTTGGGAAGATCGTCCCTCGGAAATGCCTTCGGATCGCCCAACCACGCCCCAAGCAACGCCGTCAGACCCGACCCGTACTGGCCGACGTGATAGAAGGGGTTATCGTCGAACGAGATGGTCCGCCATCCGCTCAGCCACAATCCGAAGACATAGGTCACGACCAGGATCGCGAAGAAGAAGAGGCCCTTGCGCCACTTCCCCATCAAGGCGTGGCCGGCCCCGGGGCACACCCAAGCCAGCAGGAATGCCATGGCCCGCCGGCGCCGCCACCCCGAACGGTACACCAGAACGTCGATCACGGCGATGAGGGCGAGGACGACGAGCCCCGCCGCAAGTATGAGCGGCCGTTTCATAGTTTGAAGTTCGCTCCAAGATAGCGCTCGCGCACGAGAGCGTTGCCGACGATCTCGTCGCGCGTACCCCGCGCGAGCAATCGCCCTTCGTCGATGATATAGGAATGATCGCAAATCGCCAGCGTCTCGCGCACGTTGTGGTCCGTCAGCAGCACCCCGATCCCCCGCTGCTTGAGCTTGACGATGAAGCCCTGAAGCTCCCCCACCGCGATCGGGTCGACCCCGGAGAACGGCTCGTCGAGCAGGATGATGAACGGCGACGTGATCAGCGCCCGACAGATCTCCAGCCGGCGCGTCTCGCCCCCCGAGAGCGTGTACGCCCGCTGGTGCCCCAGCCGCTCCAGCCCGTATTCCTGCAACAACTCCGCCGCCCGCTCCTTGCGCTCACCGGCCGCTCCGTTGCGCGTTTCCAGGATCGCCAGCAGATTCTCCTCGACCGTCAGCCGCTGGAACACGGACGGCTCCTGCGGCAGGAACCCCATTCCGAGGCGGGCGCGACGGTATACGGGCCAGCGCGTCACATCGATGTCGTTGAAGACGATCTCCCCGCTGTCGGGACGCGTCAGACCGATCACCAAGCGAAACGTCGTCGTCTTGCCCGCTCCGTTGCGCCCCAGTAGCCCCACGACTTCGCCCTTGGCCACCTGCAGCGAGACGCCGTCGACGACGCGGCGGCGCCCATAGATCTTCGTGATGTCCCGAACCTGCAGGAGATTGTTCGGCCGGATCATCGACGGCGACATAGGCGCTCCCGATCGCGGACCCCGTACGCGCTGCGACCCTACCAGACACCCGGCGGCCAAATCAATGCAAAACATCTCGTGCCGGAGAACCGCCCCTCAGATGTCAGCCCATGGCTTATACTAACTCCCGGCCATGCACGCATTGAACGACCACGCCCTGTCCGACCTGCTCGTCGAACGGCGGGTCCTCACCCGCGAACAGATCGACACCTGCCTCCAGGAATTGGCCGAAGTCACACCTGACGCCGGCCAATCCCGCCCCACGCTGGCCTCGTTTCTCCTTGCCAAGGGCCTGCTGCGCGAGCATCAGATCGAGGAACTCATCCGCCTCCGTCGCACCGCCACCCCCGGCGTCGGGTCCCGCCCCCCCAAAGTCGTGGATCCCCGCAAGTCCACTCGCCACGGAGAAGCCAAGGTCCCGAGCAAGGCGGCGCTGACGGGCGCCCCCCCACGCAAAGCCCCTTCTCCGTCCCCGGCCAAGCAAGAGTCCAGCCAGGAGCTCCCTCCGGAAGCGGCCGCCGCGGCCCAGCAACCGGACTACTGCTTCCGGCACTACGTTCTCACCCAAGCGCTCGGTAAAGGCGAAATGGGCGTCGTGTGGAAGGCGTGGCAACGCGACCTGAAACGATGGGTCGCCGTCAAGTTCCTCCAGAGCGACGAAGCCGACGAGCTCGCGCGATTCGTCCGGGAAGCCCAGAGCGTCGCCGTCTTGAGCCATCCCAACATCACCGCCCTCTACGAGTTCGGCAACTTCGAAGGCAATTTCTACCTCGTCATGGAGTATGTGGACGGACAGACGGTCCAGGACCTCCTGGGCCGCATGTCCGTCGAAACCACCGTCAAGGTCTTCCACGCGTGCGCCCTGGCCCTCGATCACGCCCACCGCCACAACATCGTGCACCGGGACATCAAGCCCCAGAACATCATGCTCACCAAGGCGCTGAAGCCGTACCTCATGGACTTCGGCCTCGCCAAGAAACGCAACGCCGACTCCACGCAGACGACGTCCGACGTGCTCCTCGGGACGCCCGCCTACATGTCCCCGGAGCAGGCGGAGGGCAAGCTTCATCGCATCGATCGCCGCAGCGACATCTACTCCCTCGCGGCCACCCTGTACGCGGTGCTCGCGGGCCGCCCGCCCTTCATGGGACGCGCCACGCTGGAGACGCTCTACAAGGTCGTTCACGCCGACCCGCCGCCCCTCCGGCAATTCAGCCCGCAGACCCCCGCCGCCCTGGAAGCCATCGTCCGCAAAGCGATGTCCAAGGCGCCTTCTCAACGATATCCCACCGCGCGCGAGTTCGCCGCCGACCTGCAGCGCTTCGCGGACGGCGAACCGATCCTCGCCCTGCAGGCCCCCGGCGTCCGTCGATTGCCGGCCGCCCATCATCGCCGCGCCGTCATCGCCGCCGTCGCCGGGATCCTCGTCCTCGCCGCCTTCTTGATCGCGCGCCCTGCCTCGTCACCCGCCGTTCGCCCGCCGGAAGCGAGGCCATCGACGAAGCCGCCCGCGGCTTCGCCCCACGACTTCGCGGAGATCCGTGCACCTCTCGCGGAAGCCGAAGCCATGCTGGCCGATCCCCAGGCCCGCTGGCCCAAGCTCACGGATGCCGCTCAGCGATGCGTCTCCCGCGTCGAACACGTTCTCCGCTCCCGCGCTCCCACTTCCGAGCTTCTGATCCTGCAAGCGCGCGCCCTGCTCCTGCTCGATCAACGCGAGCAGGCCGAAGCCGTGCTCCGCCGCGCCATGGACCATCCCTCGGCCCAACTGGAACTCGGCCTCCTTCGTCTGTCGAGGGCCGAGGATCCGGGGGCCACGAGCTGCTTCGAGCGGTGCATCGCCATCACGGGCGACGAGGCCGAGCGCGACTTCGCCAGAGCCCTGACGGCCTTCCTCAAGGGACACACGCGGGAGACGATGGACCTGACCACGGGCCTGATGAAATCCGACCGGCGCGCCCAATGCCATTGGCTGAGGGCAATGGCCAAAGACAAGGCCCTCGACCTCGAGGGCGCGCTGGCCGATTACCAGGAGGCGTTGCGCCTGCAGCCCAATCAACGCTCGTTCGTCTTGGCCGCCGCCGGCCTCCTGCACCGCCTGAACCGCATCGAGGAGTCCGAGAAAACGCTCCAGAAGTACCTCCTCTTCCGCCCCCAAGACGACCTCGCCCTCATCGAATGCGCCCGCGTCAAGGCGGCCCGCCGGGACGAGAGCGCCGTCGACCTCGCCACACAGGCCGTCGAACTCGACCCCGACAACCTCGACCATCGCCGCCATCGCGCGGCCATCTATCAGGCGCTCGGCCGATCCTCGCAGGCCCTCTCCGACGCCGAGTTCTGCCTGCGTCACGAGCCCGACGACGCGGACATGTTGCTCCTGCGCGGCGTCGTGCGCCTCTCGGCCGGCAATGCCGCGGGATCCGCCGCGGACTTCCGCGCGGCCGCGAACGCGAACCCCGACCTCGTGCGCGCCCATGTGGTTCTGGCGCAACAGGCGCGCGAGGCCGGCCGGAAGGAAGACTTCCTGCGGCATCTCGAGAACGCCCTCCGCGGGCGCCTGGCGCAAGGCGACGATCTCCTCCAGCTCGGCCGACTCCTGTCGCACTGCGGCCGTCATGAACAAGCCGTGCAGGCATACGACCGCGCGTCGAGCCTGTCGCCCGACTCACCCGCCCTGCAGAAGGAGCGCCTCTTCTCTCTCGTCCAGATCCGGGACTGGTCGCGCGTCGAGACCGAGGCGCACCGACTCCACGCCGCGACCGGCGACGACGCCGACCTCTTCTTCTGGCTCGGATTCATGGAATTCCGCAAGGGCCGCCCCGCCGAAGCCGTCGCGCACCTCGACAAGTCGCTCGCCATCCGCCCCGGCGATGCCGAAGGCCTCGGCCTGCGAGGACAATCCCACGCCGCCTTGCGACAGTGGAAGCTCGCGCTGGCGGACTACGACGCGGCCCTCCGTCTCGATCCCAAGCTCAAGGAGTTCCTGGAAGAGCATCGCCGTCAGGCCCAGGAAGCCGTGCAACGTTAGGCCCAGACCTGAGCTTCCCGGAACGAACCTCCGTACAGTCGCGCGGCGTCCTCCTGACGACAGCAGATGCCGCTGCCCGGCCAAACAGGTATCGTATGCGGCCGCTCTGCGCTGCGTTCCTTACGGTAGCCTCCAGCTACTCGTTCGGAGCGCCCCCTCAGCACTCCGGAACGTCCGACCCGTCGGCCGGCGTCGCGCCGTTGGCGATCGCTCCGTCTACATCGACGGGCCCCTCGTCCCTCACGCCGATCGCGCCATCGACATCCACCGGCGCGCCCCGCACCGGACCGAGCGGCCCCACGCAGGCCGCCAGGCCAACCACCGCCGCCGCGACCAGGAGAATCCCCGCGAGTCTCTTCATAAGGCCTCCCTCCTAATTATAGACGGAGCCAGACGATATGACGGGGAGATCGTGCCGCACGCAAATCGCTTCTCACCCCACGCTGACGATCGGCGCCTTGTTCTCGTATCGCCGCCCCAGCAGCTCCCGCACCAGCGGCGACAACGCCGGATCCCGCCCCACCATCGCGAATGCGTCCTGCCGCGCCCACCCCAGGAGCTGCGCGTCCCCCACCAGATTCGCCGCCTTGAACTCCGGCAAGCCGCTCTGACGCGTCCCGAACATCTCGCCCGGCCCCCGAAGCCGCAGGTCCGCCTCCGCGATCTTGAACCCGTCCGTCGTCGACGTGAACACCCGAATGCGCTCCCGCGACACCTCGGATTTCAGACCTCCGAACAGAACGCACGTGGCGTCGTACGACCCGCGCCCGATGCGCCCCCGCAGCTGATGCAGCTGCGACAGTCCATAGCGCTCGCAGTGGTCGATCACCATGACCGTCGCGTTCGGCACGTCGATCCCGACCTCCACCACGATCGTGGAAACGAGCACGTGCGCCCGGCCCGCGCGGAACTCCTCCATCACGGCTTCCTTTTCCTCGTCCTTCATCCGGCCGTGGAGGAGAGCCACCGTGTATCCGGGGAACTCGCTCACGAGCCGCTGGTGCGCCTCGATCGCGCTCTGCAGATCCAGCTTCGCGGACTTCTCGATGAGCGGATAAACGAAATAGGCCTGCCGTCCTTCCCGCAGCTTGGACCGCACGAACTCCATCGCCTGCGCGCGCTTGCCGCCCGCCTCGTACAACGTCCGCGCGGGCTTCCGGCCCGGAGGCATCTCGTCGATCACCGAAACGTCCAGGTCTCCGAAGAGCGTCAGCGACAGCGTACGCGGGATCGGCGTGGCCGTCATCACCAGCACGTGCGGGCGCTCCCCCTTCAGCCGCAGCGCCGCGCGCTGCATCACTCCGAACTTCTGCTGCTCGTCGATCACCGCCAGCGCCAGCGACTTGAACCGCACGTCCTCCTGAACGACCGCGTGCGTGCCGATCACCAGATCGATCTCACCCTCCGCGATCTTCTTCAGAAGATCCTTCCGACCCTTGCGACGCGATCCGCTCAGGAAACCGATCCGCACCCGCGAATGCTCCAGCATCCGGCCGAACGTGCGCGCGTGCTGCTCCGCCAGGATTTCCGTGGGGGCCATGACCGCCGCCTGATAGCGATTGCCCACGCAGGCCAGCACCGCGTACGCCGCCACGATGGTCTTGCCCGACCCGACATCCCCTTGGAGCAGGCGGTTCATGGGACGCGACGACACGAGATCCTTGCGGATCTCACCGATCACGCGCTCCTGCGCGCGCGTCAGCGTGAACGGGAACAGCGCGCGGATGCGGCCGTCCAGCACCGGCCCGATCTTGAGCGGCCGCGCCACCGGGAGCTGCTGCACGTCGCGCCTGCGCTGCGCCAACACGAGCTGCAAGTAGAAGAACTCGTCGTACGCCAAGCGCCGTCTCGCCCGCTCCTTCTCCTGCACGGTCCGCGGGAAGTGGTACGCGCGAAAACTCTCCCCCAACGACAGGAAGCCCCTCTGCCGTCGAAGCTCCGACGGCAGCGGATCCGGAAGTCCCGGCGTTAGATCCTGTACGACAGTCCACACGACGCGCCGATAGTACTTCCGCCCCACCTCGTCCACGGGCCCATAAGACGGCACCAGCCCCGACGTGTGTATCGCCGGCGCATCCTCCCCCGAGACGATCTCGAAATCCGCCACGCGGATCTGCAGCGTCCCGTAGTAGTCGATCCGGCCGGCCACGATCAGCAGATCCCCGACATGGATGATCCGGCGCAGATGGCTCTGCCCGAACCAAACGGCGCTGATCCGCCCCGTATCGTCGGACAGATCGACGCTGAAGATCCGCATCCCCATGCGCGGACTCTTGTAGTCCCGCACATAGGCGACCCGCCCCTGAATCGTCACATCCTCGCCCATCCGAACCGTGCCCATCTTGCGGACCGCCCCGCGATCGTAGTGCTTCTTCGGATACGCCGTCAGCAGGTCGTAGACCGTCTTGATCCCCAACTTCGCGAATCCCATCGCGCGCTGCGGACCAACCCCCTTGACGAACTGGATGTCCGAGAACAGGCCCGCCGTCCGCTCGTTCATGCGTTCATCCGTTCGCTGGTTCACCCCTTCGTCCCTCTCGAACGCGCGAACGGGTTTCATCGCCCCCCACGCGTCTTCTCCTCGTCCGTCAGCGGCCTCACCTTCAGGGCATTGAGCGCGTTCAACACCGCCTTGAGATCGTGCTCATGGTAAAGCCCGGCCAACGACAGCGGCTCCTTCTCCGCCGCGATGCAGTACTCCGTCTGAACCCCGCGATCCTTCGCCGCCACGCACTTGAGACCCATCCGGCGAAACGCCTCCCGAACCTCGGGCCCCAGCATCAGCGCCTCGAGAATGTTCATCTCCGGCGTGAACTGCACGAAGTCGTCGCTCATGATCCGATCTCCTCGATCCTCCTGCGCAGCGACCTGGCCGCGCGCTCGCAACCGGCGATCTCGCGCAGCATCCCCCGCGCGTCGCGGACCGTATCGCGATGCTCGACCAACAGATCCACGATGCGCGCCCGAAGCACATCGCTTTCCTTCTTCGATTCACCCAGCAAGCGGTTCGTCGCGATGCGTCCCAGCGACTCGATGATCGCCCGCCGATCCTCCGGCTCCTGATACTCGGGCTGGGCGAGCATCTCCACACAACGGCGCGCGTATTGACCGACGAGCGCCGCGTGCATCTTCGACTCCTCTTCGGGCCGCCGACAGACGCGCGCCAAGATCCGCACCATCGTGATCGACCGTACGTTCTCCAGCAGAGTCTCGATGACGCGCAGCCTCTGGCCCAGGGGCGCATCCGCGGTCGACGCGATGTCGGCCAACGCGTTCGCAAGATCCACGATGTTCCCGGGCGCCCAGATCTCCCGATACTCCGCGAGGAGCCGATACTTGGCGCACAGGCGCTCCACCACCATCTTCCGGGCGCCTTCGTGCAACCGGCCCGACATGCTGAGTCCTCGGAGGCCCGCGATCAGCTCCGGAATGAAGTCCGTGTACACGGCCGTCTGCGCGCCCAATACGAACTCCTTGCCGTCCTCCGTCTCCCTCTCGCTCATTGTCGGCTCAGGCATGGGAGCATCCAGGCAGTCCAGCAGCTTCAACGTCACCTGCACGGCCGCCCCCTGCCGGCACCCCGGCCCCGCCGCCAGCCGCGCCACGGCCACCAACACGTCGAAGGCGTACGACACGCTCCCCAGCCGCTTCCAGTAGTCCTCGTAGATCTCCATCACCAGCTCCGGCGACGCGCCTGCGCTCGACGCGGCGCGCCCCACGCACCGCATCGCGCGGCCGATCGGGATCAGCCGCCCGTTCTCCTGCTTGCGCAGCAGGCGGATGATGGCGTCGATCTCCTTCCCGCTCTTCGCCTCCGCCGCCACATCGGCCAATGCCGCGGCCGCCGCCGCCCGTTCGACCGCATGCGCGCTGCGCGTCAGGCACTGCTGAAGCGCCTCCGCCACGCCCAAACCCATGCGCCGCACGGCCGCCGCCGTCAGATCGTGCAGCCGCGGCGCCTGGACCGCATGCAGGTTGCCCATGAAATCCGCCGCCAGTTTGCGCTTGATCGACAGATCGAGCTGCGGATGCCAGCAGCATCGCGCCTCGATGATCGCCGCGCGCACAGCACGCGACCCCTCGCGCAGGAGGGCCGCCAGGCACTCGCCCGCCTCGTTGCGCGCTTCGCGCGACACACCGTCGCCGGAGGCGAGGTCGTCGATGAGCGGCACCAGCGCCGCCCGGTTTTCCTCCCGCGCCTCGCCCACGACGCTCAGCAGCGCCCGCAGCGCGGGCTCCCCCAGCGCCCGCAACGCATCCGCCAAACGGCGCGTCGCCAGATCGTCGATCGGAACCGCCGCCACCTCGCGCGCCACGCGGGTGCACAGTTCCACACGCAGGTCCGCCGGAACCCTCATCCCGCAAACCGCTTCCAGGAAGAAGACCTTGAGCCGGCGATCGTCAACGCCCTCGATCTCCCGCCAGAACGCGGCCGCCATCGCTTCGTCTCCCCGAGCCCCCACGCGTCCCAGGAACGCCCGTCCGGCCGGCGCCAGATCCTCGAATCGATCCACGACGATCTTGACGAGGTTGCGCAGCGCCGGGACATGCACCTCCGGATGCGCCGCCACCAGTTCCGCGGTGTTCGCCAGCGTCTCCAGCAGCGCGCGCAGAACCAGCGTGTCCTTCTCGTAAGAGAGGCTGGCCACCAGCATCGCCAGGACGACCGCGCGCTCCGAAGGCGTGCCGACGCCGCTCATCGACGCGATTTTCTGCAAGGCGACCGTCTTCTGGCGGGGGGTGCCGCTGGCCACCGTGCGCAACGCGTCGGAGAATTCGCCGTGCAATCCCAGCCGCTCCAGCGCCGCCGCCGCTTCCTGACGCACATCAGCCTCGGCGTCCGTCAGGGCGCGCAGCGCGAGGACGCCTCGCTCGCCGGCCTCCAAAGGGGCGTAGACCAGCTTCCGGAGGGCCTCGATCTTGGCCCGCGCGTCCACGCCCGTCAGCAGCGTCATCCGGATCTGCGCCACATCCTCCGGCGAGAAACGCAGTCCCGCCGCGGGAATCGCGACGGACGTCTGCGCGACGCTGAGGGCGGACACCGGGCCCTTCTCTTCCTCCCAGGCTCGCTCGGCGAGCGTTTCCTCTCCGAGCGCGATGATCCGCCGGCCGCCCTGTGCGACGACGCTCAGAACCGCCGCGTCCGGACCGATCGCATGCACGGCGCTCGTATCCAGGGCGCCCGCTTTCGCCAGAAGCTCCGCCGCAAGGAGCACCCGTCCCACCGCGGGACTGCGGGCCGCTTCTTCCATGACGGCCGCCGTAAGATCCACGCCGTGGGCCCGAAGCGCTCCCACGCGCACGGCAAGCCTCTCGGTGCAGCCGAATCGGACCTTGAGTTGCTCCTTGGTGAGCCTGAGCCCTTCCAACATGCTGCGGACATGCTACATGAGAAGTCCTAAATCCCAAAGTCCCCAGATGAAACTGACCAACCGCTTCGCGGAATCTCCATACGCTCGGGCTTGCCTGGAATCCGCTCCCACGCTGCGTCTATAATGACGGCCCTTTTCCCAGCGCTTTCGAGGAGGCTCTCCATGTGCTCCTGGCCGCACTTGCTCGCGATCTGCTCGCTCTTCTTCCCTGCGCCGAACCCGGCCGTGACGCAGGAGCAAGATCCGCCCGAAACCCCGCTCACCCGACAACTGACCGAACTCCAGACCGACGTCGAGAGGCTGAGCCACGAAAACGCGTCCCTGCGCAAGGACCTCGAGGATCTCCGCGCCCTCAGCGAGGAAAGCGCCAAGGAGATCCTGTTCCTTCGCCAGGCCCTTCGCAACGCGGGCGCCGTCCTTCCCGAGAAGACCGACACCGACCCGCGCGCCGAGACGGACGCCACGAAGGCGCCGGCCTCCTACGAAGTCCCGCACGGACCCGCCCAAGTCCTGCGGGCGCGAGTACTCGCGGTCGACGCGGAATTCGCGTTCCTGATCATCGATAAAGGCGAGTCCGACGGCGTCAAGCCGGGCTATCTCTTCGACATCATGAGGCGGACGCGCGTCCCGAGCGACGACGCGGGCAAGCCCGAGGATTCCCGACGGGAGAAACTGGGCACCGCCAAGTTCGAAACGTACATCGAAAGCTCGCGCGGGGCGTATTCGAAGCTGAAGATCACCGAAGGCCGCGCGCAGGACATGAAGTACGAAGACGAGGCGATCGCGCACCGCAAGATCGAGCCCGCCGCCGAAACCGCCGGTGCCCAGGTTCCGGCCGCCCCCGGCGTTCGCAAGTTCACCATCACCGGCCTGGCCGGCGAGGAGTACTGGCTCAATTACGGATCGACTCACGGCGCGCGACAAAACGATCGGGTCTTCGTCTTCCGGGACCAGCGCAAGCGGGCGGAAATGCGCCTCGACAAGGTCGACCAGGATTGGTCCGTCGGACGACTGATCGCCGGCACGCAAAACGGGGCCTTCGGTCTCGGCGACGAGATCCTGACGAAGGATCTCCGAGCCCCCATCGTGGGCCGCGTCAAGTGGAACGACGACAAACGCGGTATCGTCCTCGAAGCGGGCCTCAAGAACGGCGTCAAGCCCGGCATGCAGTTCGAGGTGCGCCGTCAGGGACGGACCATCGGCGTGGTCGCCGTCAAGAGAGCGCTCGACTTCGCGTGCGAGGTCGAGCCCGTGGGCGATCTGAAGCGCGAGGACGTCTACCTCGATGACTTCGCCGAGTCGATCGAGTGACCGCTCACTCGTTTGCCGGTTCGCGCGAACGCATGAACGGTTCGGTTACGCCTTCGGGGGCTTCTTCTTCTCTTTCAGCGCTTCGAACATCTGCGTCTCGTGCCGCAGCGCCTCGGCCTTCGGCGGCACCGCCGCGGTCATCTTCCGCTTCAGCCACTTCTCCACCTCCCGGGGCACGAAGGCGCTCACGTCCCCGCCCAGGGAGGCGGCCTCCTTGATCAACCGCGAGCTGACGAATGCGTATTCCTCGTGCGTCATCATGAAAACCGTCTCGACGTCCGGCGCGAACGTCCGATTCGTCAGCGCCATCTGATACTCGAATTCGAAGTCGGACACCGTGCGGATGCCGCGAAGGATCACGTGCGCCCGCCGGCGGCGGACGTAATCCACGATCAGGCCGTCGAACCAGTCGGCCTCGATCCCCTTCATCCCCCGCGTTACCTCGCGGATCATCTCCACGCGCTCTTCCTTCGTGAACAACGCGTGCTTGCCGGGATTGTCCGACACGGCCACCACCAGGTGGTCGAAGACCCGCAACCCCCGGCGCACCACATCCAAGTGTCCGTTGGTGATCGGATCGAACGATCCTGGGTAAACCGCGATGCTCATCCCGTCCCCGTCTCTACGGCCTCCCGATGCTCCGATACGTAAAGCCCAGTTCCCGCATCTTCCCCGGATCCAGCAGGTTGCGCCCGTCGAGGATCGTCGGATGCGCCATCACCTTCTTGAGCCGCCCGAAGTCCAGCGCGCGGAACTCCTCCCAATCCGTAAGGACCAGCGCCGCATCCGCGCCCCGAGCCGCCTCGTACGGCGAACGGCAGTACGCGATCGTGTTCATCGACGCGCGCGCCTTCGCCAAGGCCTGCGGATCGTACGCCCGCACCTTCGCCCCCTTCTCGACCAGCATCCGGATGATCTTGATCGCGACGGACTCGCGAATGTCGTCGGTGTTCGCCTTGAACGAGAGTCCCAGCGCGGCGATCGTCTTGTCCTTCACGATCCACAGCTCGCGCTCCACCTTCTTCACGAAGAGATCGCGCGCCTTCTCGTTCACCCGCTGCACCTCGCGCAGGAGCGAGAAGTCGTATCCCAGCTCGCGCGAGATGGCCTCGAACGCCGCCACGTCCTTCGGGAAGCACGATCCACCGTATCCGATGCCCGCATTCAAGAACCCGGGGCCGATCCGCCGGTCCATCCCGACCCCGCGGGTCACCTCGACGACGTTCGCGCCCGCGAGCTCGCAAATCTGCCCGACCGCGTTCGCGAACGAGATCTTCATGGCCAGGAACGCGTTGGACGCGTGCTTGATGAGCTCCGCGCTCATGATGTCCGTCACCAGCACCGGCGCCTTGAACGGTTTGTATACCTCGCGCAGGATCGTCTCGGCGCGCTTCGACTCCACCCCGATCACGATCCGGTCGGGATTCATCGTGTCCTCGATGGCGCACCCCTCGCGCAGGAATTCCGGATTCGAGGCGACCTCGAAGTCCACATGCTGCGGCCGGTACTTCGAGATGACGTCCTTGACGCGCGATCCCGTGGCCACTGGAACGGTGCTCTTCTCCGCCACCAGCCGGAACTCCTTCAGGTGGCCCGCAATGTCGCGCGCCACCGCCTCGATCGCGCTCAGATCGGCGCTCCCGTCGGGCCGCGGCGGCGTGGCGACGCACATGAAGATCACCTTCCCATGCGCCACCGCATCCTTGTTCGACGTGCCGAACGACAGCCGCCCGGCCCGCACGTTCCCCTTGACGAGCGACTCCAACCCGGGCTCGAAGATCGGCATCTTCCCGCGACGCAGAAGCGCGATCTTCTCCCGATCCTGGTCCACGCACAGAACCGCGTGCCCGCGCTCCGCCAGACACGCCCCGGTGGTCAAGCCCACATACCCCGTACCGATGATCGAGATCTTCATACGCAACCTTCAGCGTCTCCGCCGGATGAACTTCGGATAAGCCGTAATATAGAACCGTCGCTCATCGCGCGTCTCGTTCGCCTCTGCCACCACCTCGACGTTGAAATCATGAAAGTCGCGCGTCAGCACCGCCCGCCAATTCAAGAACTCGTCCGACTCGAAGTCGTATTGCCCCGTCGCGTCCACACGCCACCGCTCCGTCATCTGCCATTTCAGCCCGACGGTAAAGGCCGTCGTCAAATCCTTGACGAACACCTCGCCCACGTCGGCCGAAAGAGTTTCCGTCGGAGTGAACAGCACCGAATACTGTCGCGCTTCCTCCTGGCGGTGCACCGGATTGTACTCGCCCGTAGCGGTCACGGCAAAAAAATTGCGCGGCTGCATCCTGACGTCCCAGTTGACGTTCGACCACAGGCGCCGTTCGAGAACGCCCGTCGAATCGTGGGGCGCCAGCGTGATCCAGTGAAACGGCGGCTCGAAGTTGCTCACCTCGAAATCGCGCGTGTCGCGGCCGGCCTCCGGGTAATACTCCACGGCCGCACCCAGGCTCAAGAACTCGTGCGTCGCCGTCTTATCGCCGTCCGCCACCTTCGTCTGGAGCCTGTGCCGCATCTCGAAGGCGACCTCCTCGAACTCATCCAGGAGATCCACGTCGTCGAACGGGAACAGCTCCGCGGGATCGAGCGTGTTCTTGACGTTGTGCGTGTAGGCCCCCTCCAGGTTCATGATGTGCCGCACCCGCCGCAACCCCACGGCCTCCCACGTCACGTCATGGATGCCGCTCACCTGCGTCGAAGCGCGCACGCCGACCGTCCCGATGAAACGCTGCTCGTCGTCCCCTTCCAGGTCCTCGTGATAGAGCGTGTTGCGGGCCCGCGCCAGCGGGCTCACCGTCGCCACGCCCAGATCCACCGGACGCGTCAGCTCGTTGACCACGTCCAACCGGGTGGCGTCCTCGGTGGGCACGTCCAGGTCCTCGTCGAAACGCGTGCGGATGCGCGCGGCATCCACGTGCGTCGTGTACGTCACGCCGCCGAACAACGGCAGATCGTAAAGGAAATACCGGATCCGCGGGAGGAACTCGTTCTGCGTCTGGAAGTCGTTCAGGCGATGGCGTTCCTGATAATAGGCACCCATGTTGTCGCGCGTCCAGCGCACGTACACGACGCTCTCCTGCTCCTTGCCCTCTTTGAACTCCTTCTCGAAGAATTCGGGCAGCAGCGCGCGGTCGCTCAGATACGACGCCTCGATCTCCCCCCGCCATTCCGGAGAGAACTTGTGGCGATGGAAGAGCCGCGTCCGCCCGCGGTCCCTTTCGTACTGCCCGATGAACTGCGCGTCGAACGGGATGTCGGGATCGCCGCCGGTGTCGTGGAGATAGTAAGTGTCCACGTACCCCGAGTAGTCCGCCCATTTCCATTCCAGGTCGAGCCCGCCCCCCCAGCCGCGCTTGCTCCGCCAATCCGCCTCCCAGTTGACCTCGCCCCACTTCGTGTCCTTGTCGTCGGGATGCGCTTCCGCCAGCGGCGAGATCGCGTCAATCGCCCCTCGGGTCACGTCCAGGCCCCAGTCTGTTTCGGCCCAGTATCCGAACCGGCGTGATTGGCCGCCGCGCCCGGATCGGATCGGGAAATGGACCAGCGTGCTGCTCACCTCGATCTTCGGCAGCACGGGCAACGTGAGCCCGAACAGATCTAACGCCCCCCCCTCTCCGCTCACCTTCCACTCGCGGAACGGCCAAATGTTGTATGTGTCCTTCTCTTTCTTGGGATCCGGATCCCAGCCGGTGATCGTGGCCCGATCGAAATGAAGATGATAGTGCGGTTCGCCGAACGTGCATGTCGTGAGCATCACGTCCTTGGCCTCCCATCGATCCTTGGCCGTGGCACGCGCCTCCCGAGCACGCATGACGGCCGGCGAGTCGAGCCTCTTAAGCCACCCCCTGCCGCTCATTTCGAGCACGAACGCGCGATGCTCCCGGTGATCGTAGTACATCCGCTCCGCCAGAATCACCAGGTCCTCCTTGGCGGTCGCGCCGGGCCGACGCGACACCACGTTGCCCTCGAGGTAGATCTCCCGTAACTCCGGCTTTTCCCCTCCCGAAGTCCAGGCGAGAATCCGATCCGCCCGCAAGGACGCTTCCTTACTGATCAGCTCCACATTGCCCGTGGCCATCACCAAGCGCTCGCCTTCTTCCTCCCACAGCAGCACCCTGCCGTCGTACTCGATCGCGACGCCTTCGAAGGCGATCTGTTTGCGCGGCGGCTGCTCCTGCGCTCCCAGCGCCCCGGCCAGGATCAGAACAAGGGCGCCCCCTCTGAGTCCTCTGCGTCCTCTGGTGTCAAGGTCTTCTCTCAGCGTCCTCTGCTCCCCTCGGCATCCTCTTCACTCAAGATCGGCCCAGTTCGGCCCCCGCGACACGTCCACCTTCAACGGCACCCTCATCGGATGCACGCGCTCCATCTCCTCCTGGAGGATCGCCTGCGCGCGATCGGCCTCCTTCCGCGGCGCCTCCACCACCAGCTCGTCATGAACCTGAAGGATCATCTTCGACGCGAGTCGCTCCCGACGATATCGGTTCCACACGTTGATCATCGCGATCTTCATCAAGTCCGCCGCCGTTCCCTGGATCGGCGCGTTGATGGCGATGCGCTCCTGCGGCGCGCGCACGATGCGGTTCTTCGTCGCCAGCTGCACGTATCGCCGCCGGCCGAACAGCGTGCTCACGTATCCTCGCTGCTCCGCCTCCTTGAGCGTCCGTTCGATGAACTCCTTCACGCCGTGATAGCGCCGGAAATAGAGCTCGATGTACTCCTGCGCCGTCTTCTGATCGATCTTCAGCCGCTGCGCCAGCCCGAATCCGCTCATCCCGTAGACGATGCCGAAATTGATCGCCTTCGCGCGACCCCGCATCTCGTCCGTCACCTGATCGGGCGTCGTCCCGAACACCTCCGCGGCCGTCGCCCGGTGCACATCCCGATCCTCCTTGAACGCGCGCACCAATCCGGGGTCCCCCGTCAAGTGCGCCAGGATCCGGAGCTCCAGCTGCGAGTAGTCGGCCGCGATCAGCACGTGCCCCGGCTTCGGCACGAAGGCGCGCCGGATCTTGCGCCCCTCCTCCGTTCGGATCGGGATGTTCTGCAAGTTCGGCTCGCTCGAAGAGAGCCGCCCGGTCGCCGCCACGGCCTGGTTGTACGACGTGTGCACGCGCCCGGTCTCCGGGTTGATCATCTGCGGCAGGGCATCCACATAGGTGCCCTTCAGCTTCTTGAGCTGCCGCAACGCGAGGATGGCCGCCGGCAGCGGATGATCCGCCGCCAGCTTCTCGAGAACCGCCTCGTCCGTCGAGAATCCCGTCTGCGTGCGCCTCCCAGGTTCGAGGCGCAGCTTCTCGAAAAGAATCCGCTGCAGCTGCTTCGGAGAATCCGGGTTGAACTCCTCCCCCGCCAGCTCGTACACCCCCGCCTGAAGCGTCCGGATGCGGCCGGCGAACTCCCCCGACAGCGCCTTCAAGAATTCCGCGTCGATCCCCACGCCCGCGCGCTCCATGTCGACGAGGACCCGCACGAGCGGCAGCTCGATCCTTTCCATGAGGTCCATCAATCCGTCGCGCCGCAACCGCTCGTCGAGGATCGGGACCAGCTGCAGCGTGACGTCGACGTCCTCGCACGACTTGTCGCGCACCCGGTCGCAGGCGATCTCGGCGAACGTCAGCTTCGCCTTGCCGCGTCCGGCGAGATCCTCGAACGTGATCTTCTCGTGCGACAGGAACTCCCGCGACAGCGACTCGAGATTGAAGGGCCCCCGGTCGGGATTGACGAGGTACGCGCCCAGCATCGTGTCGAAGGCGAGATTGGCGACCTCGACGCCATGGCGCTCCAGCATCAGCAAGTCGAACGCGGCGTTCTGCGCGACCACGCGCATCTTCGCATCTCCCAGGATCGGACGCAGACGCGCCACGACGTCGCCCAGCGGGAGTTGTTTGGGCGCGCCGAGATAGACGTGACCTGTCGGGATGTACCGCGCCTCGCCGGGGCGGGCGCACACGGAGATGCCGACGAGGCGCGCGCGGGTGGGGTCGGGGGAATCCGTTTCCGTATCCAGCGCCAGCAGATCCGCGTCTTCGAGCTCCCGCACGAGGGCGTCCAGTTCCTGCGGGGTCAGCACCAGGCGGTATTTCTCGAAGGAGATCGCACGTTGCTTGGCCCGGTCGGGCCCCTCCCAGAAATCCAGGAGCTTGGAGAACTCGAATTCGCGGAAGAAGGCGATCAAGCGGTCCCGCTGAGGCTCGCCGGGCCGCAGCGCCTCCGGCGAGAATTCCAACGCCACATCCGTGCGGATCGTCGCCAGGCGCTTCGAAAGGACGGCGTCCTCGCGACCTTGCTCCAGCAGCCGGCGCACGCGCGGCTCCACCCGATCGAGCGATCCCAGAAGATCTTCCACGCCGCCGTGTTCGGCCACGAGTTTCGGAGCGGTCTTCTCGCCGATCCCGCGCACTCCGGGAATGTTGTCCGTCGCGTCGCCTTGCAGCGCCAGCACGTCCACGACGCGCTCCGGCGGGACGAGCATCTTCGCCTTCACCTCGTCGATCCCGAGGAGCTTGTCCTTCATGTCGTCGTACAGGATGATCCCCGGGGCCGGGTCGTTCACCTGCTTCGTCACGAGCTGGGTGAAATCCTTGTCCCCCGTCACGATGACCGTATCGATCCCGCGAGCGAGGGCGCGGCGCGCGAGCGTCCCGATCACGTCGTCCGCCTCGACGCCGGAGATCTCCAGCGTGGGAACCGCGAAGAGCGGCGGCACGCGTTTGATGTGGGGGACCTGGCGGACGAGGTCCTCCGGCATGGGCGGCCGGTGTGCCTTGTAGTCCTTGTACAGTTCATCGCGGAACGTCGGCCCCGGGGCGTCCCAGACGATCGCAAGATACTTCGGGCGATGCTCCTTGAGCACCTTCACCATCATGTGGGTAAAGACGTAGATCGCCGTCGTCGGGAACCCTTTGGACGTGGAGAGTTTCGGACCCCCGAAGAACGCGCGATAGAAGTAGGACGAGCCGTCGATGAGGAACAGTCGGTCCATGGAACGGTGGAAGATAACGGATCGGATCGGGGGACGCACGAATTACGGCACGGGCCAAGCCGACGTGTTCGCGGTCACGCCTTCCTGGTGTTGGACTCTTCTCTGGTTTCTCTATTCGCCCTCAGCGCCCTCTCGCCCAAAAACCCGCTCCTCCAACCCCAAAAACCCCCGCGCCCCGCGCATGATTCTCCACCCCAAACGGCCTTGCTTTCGACGGTGGCCTTGACTATACTCCGCCCGACCTTCAGTTCTCGCTCTGGTGTCCTTTCGGGATTCAGGCCGGCCGTTAGGGTTGGGACTCGCGTTGCGGCCGCGGAAGGACACGGTTCAGGTCGTCGCCGTACACAATGTCCCGGCTTAAGGTGCACTTCTAGACCTAGAGAGGGCGGCCATGGACCCGAAAATGATCCTCGAGACCGCGAAGCATCGGGAGGAGACGTCCGCGATCGAAGCGCTGATGCTCATGCAGGAAGGCGATTCCATCCTGCCCGAGCTCTTCCGTTCCGCAGACGAGCTCAACCGGCGCTCCCAAGGCATTCGTGTCACGTTCGTTCGGTCGCGCCAGATCAACTTCACCAACATCTGCCGCGCCGAATGCGCCTTCTGCTCCTTCTGGCGCAAGAAAAGCCAGCGAACCGCCTACGTCCTCTCGCCCACGGACGTCATCCGGCAGATTCGCGAGAGCAACGGCGTCCGACAAGTCACGCTCCAGGGCGGACTGAACCCCGATCTGACCCTCGCGTATCATTACGACATGCTGCGCAGCGTCAAGTCCGAATTCCCGGACCTGCACATCCAAGGCTATTCCCCCAGCGAGATCCACTTCCTGTCCCGCCGCAACCGCATCAGCGCCTACGATATCCTGCGCAAGATGCGCGAGGCCGGCCTGGACTCCCTCTCCGGCGATTCCGCGGACATCCTCAACGACAAGATCCGCAAGAAGCTCGCGCCGGACAAGCTCCGAACCAACGACTGGATCGAGATCATCCGCACCGCCCACCACTTGTCCATCCCCACCACGGCCACGATCCTCATCGGCCACGTCGAAGACGAGATCCACATCTCCGAACATCTCGACATCATCAAGAACGTCCAGCGCGAGACCGGCGGGTTCAGCGCCTTCGAACCCATCCCCTTCGTGCCCGCCCGCACGGACCTCGCGCGCACCAAGCAACTCAAGCCGCTGACCGTGGAACGCTTCTTCAAGGTGATCGCGATCAGCCGCATCCTCTTCGGCAAGGCGATCCGCAACATCACGATCGACTGGACGAAACTCGGCCTCGACGTCGCCGTCCGCGCCACAACCGTCGGCGCGAACGATATCGGCCCCGTCTCTGTCGATTCCCACGAGATCCGCGCCCCCCAGGCGAACGGGAAGCATTCCCTTCCCATCGCGTCTCTTCAAGCCGCGATCAAGAGCGCGGACCGCGTGCCGGTGGAGCGTGAACCCTACAACGCCAAGATGATCACGTTTAAGCCGCGCGTGGAAGAGCCGGTGCTCGTGTAGCGTCAGGCCGTTGCCCCAGACCCGTCCAGCCACGCGACCTGGTGCGCAAACGCGAACGGATCCAGCGACTCGATCAGGACCTCCGCCAGCGATAGACCGAACATCGAGAAGTAGTACGCGGGCGAATACACCCGCTCCTGCAATCCGCCCTCCGGCGTGACGTGGTTCACGAGCTTCTCGATCTGCGCCCGCCCGACCTCGTCCCCCTGTCGCTGCGCCGTCACGATCCGCCGTTGGAACGCCTCGAGCTCACGGCGGATCTTCCCCGCCGTCTTGCGGCCCGCATCCACCAATCCCCGCTCGATCCTCGACACCTCCGGCTCGAGCGCGCGCAGATGACCCTCGACGTCCCTCTGGATGCCGCCCACCTCTCTCAGAAGGTCGCGGTTGGCGCGCGTTCCAGCCTTCTGCTCGAGGGCGCGCGCCCCCATGAACAGATCCGCGCCGTGCCAATCGTACCTCTCCGCCACCCGCGCGACCCGATGCTCCACCAGCGTCGCCGAGATTCGCGGGACGACGGCCGGCATCGACACGCCGTACGCGCCGTACAGCTCCTTCAGCTGCCCGATGTAGCCCACCTCGTTCGGTCCGC
>JACPRB010000242.1 GCA_016190155.1 Planctomycetota bacterium | reverse complement strand
TCGAGGACCCGATCGAGTACCACCTCCCTGGGGTGAGCCAGATCGAGGTCAACGCCAAGAAGGGCCTGACGTTCGCCTCCGGCCTCCGCTCGCTCGTGCGGCAGGATCCGGACATCATCTTCGTCGGCGAGATCCGGGACATGGAGACGGCTTCGATCGCGATCCAGGCGGCCCTCACGGGCCACCTCGTGTTTTCAACGTTGCACACGAACGACGCGCCGGGGGCGGTGACGCGATTGCTTGATCTGGGCGTGGAGCCGTATCTGGTCGCGAGCTCGGTGATCGGCGTGATCGCGCAGCGGCTGGTGCGCCTGAACTGCAAGCACTGCAGCGAGGAATATGTGCCTTCGGAGGAATCGCTGCGACAGATCGCGCTGAGCGCGGCGGATCTCAAGTCGCGGGCGCTCAAGCGTGGGCGAGGGTGTCCGAACTGTCTGAATTCGGGATTCATGGACCGGACGGCGATCTACGAGATGTTCCAGATCAACGACGAGGTGCGGGACCAGGTCATGCGGAACGCGGGCTCGACGCTGATCAAGCAGGAGGCGATCAAGCGCGGGATGAGGACGCTGCGCATGGCGGGGGCCGGGAAGGTGGTGGCGGGTCTGACGGCGCCCGAGGAGGTGATGCGGGTGACGCAGATGGACACCATCTAAGCCGTAAGCCAGAATGGGGCATTGCCGATGGGGGTGTACAACTTCAAGGCGCTGAAGGAAGACGGGGCGACCGAGGCGGGGGTCATCGACGCGGACTCGCCGAAAGAAGCCCGGCTGAAGTTGAAGGGGCGCAAGCTCCATGTCGTGGAGCTTGAGGCGGTGGGCGCCGGGACGGGGCCGAAGAAGGCGCGCGGGCCGATATTCCGGCGCCGCCGGGTTCAGGAGATCGCGGTCATCACGCGACAGCTGGCGACGCTGCTGGGATCCGGCATCCCGATCATGGGGGCGCTGAGCGCGGTGATCGAGCAGGCGGAGGACGTGGGGCTCAAGGGCGTGCTGCTGGACGTTCGGGATCGCGTGGCGCAGGGGACGACGTTTTCGGACGCGTTGGGGTTGCATTCGTTCCACTTCAGCGAGCTGTACTGCAACATGGTGCGGGCGGGGGAGGCGAGCGGGACGCTCGACAAGGTGCTGTTCCGGATCGCGGACTACCTTCACAAGCAGCATCGGTTGCGGGCGAAGGTGACGGCGGCGCTGACGTACCCGATCATCATGGTGATCATCGGGACGGGCGTGGTCTTCGTGCTCTTGACGTACGTGGTACCGCGGATTCTCGAGGTGTTGGAGAAGCAGCAGCAGGCGTTGCCGCTGCCGACGGAGATCCTCGTGGGCGTGTCCGGGTTCCTGGGAAAATATTGGTGGACGCTGGCCGTGGCGGGGGCGGCGCTGTGGGTGGTGTACCGACAGGTGGTCCGCACGGAGGCGGGGCGCTTGTGGGTGGACACGAAGCTGCTGGGGGTGCCCGTGTTGGGGGCGCTGCTGCGCAAGAGCGCGATCTCGCGGTTCGCGGTGACGTTCGCGACGCTGTTGGAGAGCGGTCTGCCGGTGCTGGACGCGCTGGTGGTGGTGAAGCGGGTCGTGGACAATCAGCTTCTGGCGAACACGATCGAGACGTTGCGGCAGAAGATCGCGGAAGGGGCGGATATCGCCACGCCGCTGAAGGCGAGCAAGGTCTTCCCGCCGGTCGTGGGATACATGATCGCCGTGGGCGAGGAGAGCGGCCATTTGGAGGAGTTGCTCAAGAAGGTGGCCGAGGCGTATGACGAGGAGGTGGAACTGGCGGCGCAGAAGCTGACGAGCCTCCTGGAGCCGCTGATGATCGTTTTGATGGCCGTGGTGGTGGGGTTCATCGTACTATCGATTCTTCTGCCGATCCTGCAAATGTCGAATATTTGAGGACGCGGAGAAAACCAGAACCCCAACACCAGAGGACGCTGAGGACCCAGAGGGGAAGTCTTGAGAAGGAGGATGACCGTGGAAAGACGCCGGGAACGCGGGTTTACGCTGATCGAGATCATGGTCGTGGTCGTGATCATCGGCATCCTGGCGGCGCTCGTGATCACGCAGATCGCGGGAAGGGACGACGCCGCGAAGGCGGCGGCGACGAAGGCCATGATCGCGCAGGTGGCGTCGGGGTTGGACATGTTCAAGCTCGACCACAACCGCTATCCGGACCGGGTGGAGGATCTTGTGCACCAGCCGAGCTACATCGATCCATCGAAGTGGAAGGTCGGCTATCTGAAGAAGGTGCCGTTCGACGGGTGGGGCAATCCGTTCGTGTACCGGGTTCCCGGCACGGGCGGGCAGCCTTACGATGTGCTGTCGCTGGGGGCGGACGGCCGCGAGGGAGGGAGCGGCTACGACGAGGACATCTGGAACCACGACGGGAACAAACGGTAGCCGCGGCCAACGAACGGTGCTCCGAGGCGTTCAAGGAGTATGCGAGGACGATCCGGCTTCACGCTGATCGAGCTTATCTGCGTGGTGGCGATCGTGGCGTTGCTCTTCACGCTGGCCGCGTTGCGCATGGATCACCTGATCCCGAAATACAAGTTGCGCGGAGCGGCGCGAGAGATCGGGGCCATCCTCAAGCAGGCAAGGACGCGTGCCGCATCGGCGGGGCAGGACGTGTACGTGCAGATCGAGGTGTCGGAGGGGCGATACGGCATCGTCGCGCCGTTCCCGAAGCTCAACAATGACGGCACGCCCAAGGACCCGCCTGAGCTGGAATACCAGGAAGTGTTCCGGCGCGAGCTGCCGGGCGATTTCGGGAAGCGGGTGGAGTTCGTCAACGTCATTCTCGGCCGGGATCAGAAGATCGAGAACGGGCGGGCGCTCATACGCCTGTCGCCCTTTGGAGCTTCGAGTCACGTCATCGTGAATCTGAGGTTGGACGACGCGCCGATGGCCGTGAAGATGAACGGCCTCACCGGAGTGTTGTCCTTCACCGAGGAGTTCAGGGAGGCCGATGAGCTTGTCGAGGACCATGGCGAGTAGAGCGCGAGCGACCGGAGCGGGCGCGCGCGGTTTCACGCTGGTCGAGGTGGTCGTCGCCCTGGCGATCCTGGGCCTGGTTGCGGTCGTGCTGCTCAACCAGCGCGTGGAGGTGGTGCGGGACGCCGCCAAGACGCGCGACCAGCGATTGGCCTGGAGCCTCGCTGCGTGGAAGATGGGGGAGATCGAACGCGAGACGGAGATCTTCATGGGAGAGGACAGCGCGGACTCGGGCACGTTCGAGGACTACGCGCCGGAGTACCAGGGCTTCGTCTGGGAGTACGAGGCGACGCGCGAGGAGGTGCCCACCAACGATCCGGAGAATCCCGACGAGAAACCGAAGGAGATCTTCATCGTGAAGTTGAAGGTGCGGCGGGAGGGGGGCGAGGCGCTCATAGAACTGCAGGGGATGTTCCCGGTGGGGCAGACGGCGGATATCGGCAGGACGCCGACGGGAGGGACGACCAAGTGAAACCCGATTTCCGCGGCGAATCCGCATCGTCCTCCGGCGTCGGGCATCGCGGGGGTTTCACGCTCATCGAGCTGATGCTGTCGATGTTCCTCGTGGCGATCATGATGTCGATCGTGTACGGGGTGGTGGTCTCGACGATCGAGGCGCAGGAGCGCGTGGAGGACCTGATGGCGGGCTCGGAGATCGGGCCGACCCTCATGAACTTCATCCGTCAGGATCTGGAAGCCGCGTTCGTTCCGGACAAGGACAAGGATTACTTCGTCGGAATCGACCGGAAGTCTTCCACGGGCGACCATGATCGCGTGGACTTCCTGGCCGCCGTGACCTCGTACGGCGCGGAGGACGCGTTGGCTGAGGCCCGCTTCCACACGATCAACGAGGTGGGGTATCAGGTGAGCGACTCCTCGGAGCGTCCCGGATTGGGCATTCTGTACCGTCGCGAAGACTACTGGATGGACGCCGAGCCCGTGAAGGGCGGGCGGCTTACGGATCTGTACGATCGCGTGACGATGTTCGACGTCCAGTACTGGGATGGGGGAGAATGGATCGTCGATTGGAGCTCGCAGAAGAAAGAGGGGAAGCTGCCGGAGGCGATCAGAGTGACCCTGAAGCTCCAAGTGCCGGATCGGCAGGCCGAGAGCGGATTTTCCGAGCGCACGTACGCGCTTACGATTACACTTCCGCGATGAGGCGGTGGATCGCGTGCGTGTTTCTCCTGGGTGGGTGCGCCTCGCCGGTGCTCCCACGATTGATGCGCCAGGGCGATGCGTACGAGCTTCATCAACTGGGAAGCCGTTCGTACGCCTTCATCGTGCGGTCGGGAAAGACGGATGAGATCGGGAGCAACTCCGGCTTCATCGTGAGCGGTCGAGGCGTGGTCGTGATCGACACGCAGATCTCCAAGGAGGCGGAGGAGATGATGCTGCGGGAGATCCGGGCGATCACGTCCTTGCCCGTGACGCACGTCATCGACACGCACTGGCACGACGATCACGTGTTGGGGAACGGGGCGCACGGGATGGACGTCCGCATCCTCGCGCACCGGGACAGCCTCGAGCGAATGAAGGAGGAGGCGTCCGCGACGCGACTGCCGGACGTGCCGGTCACGGAGGACACGTCGCTGTTCGACGGCGAGGACCGCGTCGACATCCTCGCCATCGGGCGCGCGCATAGCGTCGGCGACGTGGCCGTGTACGATCCCGTCGATCGGGTGATGTTCTTCGGCGACGCGTATGTGCGGGGGTACGTGGGGTACCTCGGCGAGGCGTTCTTGAGGGAGTGGATCGCGGGGCTGGATCGGGCGTTGCGGTACGACATTCGGGTGGCGGTGCCGGGGCACGGCCGACTGGGTGGCGTGGAGTTCGCGCGGGAGTATCGGGAGTATCTGCGGGACTTCCTCGTGACCGCGCGGGAGCATTTCCGGGCTGGGGGCGCGCCCGAGACGTATGTGCTGCCCGAGAAGTACAAGCGCTACGGGGCGCGGTTCTTTCTCAAGGACAACGTCCAGCGGGCGTTCGAGCTGTGGAAGGCCGGGGGACTCGATTCTACGGATTGAGGGACCACGCGACCACGGATTACACGGATTACACCCGGATTGCGCGGATTGGAGTCAGGGGCGTGGGGTGTGCACGAAGCGTCTCCATTTGAGAGAAGACTCGCCGAAGTTCATCAGGAGTCCGATCCTCGCGTTCGAAGCCCGGAGGGCATTGAGTACTTGGGAGGCGTGCACGTCCAACAAGGTTGTTGCGGCCTTGATCTCAAGCACGATGCACTCGAAGACGAGGAAATCCGGGATGTAGACTTTCGTCAAGGCTTCTCCCTGGTAGCGAATCAGCATCCGCGGCTTCTCGACGAACGGCAGGGCACGGGCGCGGAACTCCCGGGTCAAGCACTCCTGATACACGGCTTCCAGATAACCGGGGCCCATGACCCGGTGGTCTTGCATCGCGGCTCCGATGATTTTCCCTGTTTGCTCGGCATGAAGGAGCTTTCCCATGCTCCTTGTTGTGCGTTCCCGCGGATATTCTCCTCAGGAAAACCACGGATTTCACGGATTCATCCGCGAAATCCTGGCCTTGTCCGCGTAATCCGCGTTCACCGCATGGCACGCCGCCATGTGCCCGCTGCCGTAGTCCTTCAGCTCGGGCTTCAGGACCTCGCAGAGTCCCTTGATCGCGATCGGACAGCGCGGATGGAAACGGCATCCCGAGGGGGGATTGAGCGGCGACGGCACGTCGCCCTGCAGAATGATCCGCGCGCGCTTGCGGGCCGGATCGGGCACGGGCACCGCCGACAGGAGCGCCTTGGTGTACGGGTGAAGCGGATCGGCGTAGAGGTCTTCCGACTTCGCGGACTCGACGATTTCGCCGAGGTACATCACCGCCACGCGGTCGCAGATGTACTTCACCACCGACAGATCGTGCGAGATGAAGAGGTAGGCGATCCCGTACTTCTCCTTGAGGTCGACGAGGAGGTTCACCACCTGCGATTGGACGGAGACGTCGAGGGCGCTGACCGGTTCGTCGCAGACGATGAAGCGGGGGCTGAGCGCGAGGGCGCGCGCCACGCCGATGCGCTGGCGCTGGCCGCCGCTGAATTCGTGCGGATAGCGATTGATGTATTGCGGCGAGAGCCCGACCTTCTCGAGCGTCTGCTTGACGATCTCGAGGCGTTCCTTCTTGTCGCCGATCCGGTGGACGGTCAGCCCCTCGCCGATGATCGCTCCGATCGTCATGCGCGGGTTGAGGGAGGAGTAGGGGTCCTGGAAGATGATCTGCATGTGCTGGCGCGCGGCGCGCAGCTGGGCGGAGGAGAGGCGCGCGACGTCCTGGCCCTCGAAGAGGACGTTGCCCTCCGTCGGCTCGATGAGGCGGAGGATGGTGCGTCCGGCCGTGGTCTTCCCGCAGCCGCTCTCGCCGACGAGCCCGAGGGTCTCGCCGGGGGCGATGTGGAAGGAGATGTCGTCGACGGCCTTGACCCAGGCCACGACGCGGGAGAAGACGCCCTTCCTCACGGGGAAGTACTTCTTCAGGTGGTTGACGGTAAGCAGGTGTTCGTCGGTCATGAGAGCCCAGAGGGGAACAGAGGACGCAGCGAGGCGGCGCCGCAACCCAACACGGGGCTGGTGGGGTCGGCATGAATTCCCGCTCGCCTGGAAAAGACGAACCGCTGAGAGCCCAGAGCCCGGGCAGAGGACGCAGAGATTCCTTCCTTGAAAAGAAAACTCTGCGCTCTCCTGCTTGGTCTCAGCGGCCTCAGCGATGGATCGGCCTTCTTTCGGCTGATATCTCCGCAATGGCC
>JACPRB010000240.1 GCA_016190155.1 Planctomycetota bacterium | reverse complement strand
TCGCCAAGTCCATCGACGCGGTCCAGAGGAAGATCAAGGAGGCGGCGGAACGGGGCGCGTTCGACGAGGCGGCGTCTTTGCGGCGGGAGCGGGACGAGCGGCTGCGCGAGTATGACGAGCGGCTGGAGAAGCTGCAAGCGGAGCGTGGGGTGATCGTCATCGGCACCGGCGAGATCGTGAAGGCGGTGGCGGAGATGACGGGCAAGAGCGAGGAGGAGATCCGGGCCGGCGGGGTGTGGAAGTAGGTCGTTGCGCATTTCCAGGAACCGGGTAGAATCATCCGGCATGGGTTCACAGCTGATCGATCTGCCGGAGGGGCTCGTGCCGGAAGCTCGTTCGCTCGCGCTGGACATGGGGATGCGCGGCGACAGCACTCCGCTGCACCTGCTGGCCGCGCTGCTGCTGCGGCGCAACGACGTGCTTCTGGTGATCCTCGAGGATGCGCGGGTCGACGTGGGTCGCATGCGCATGGAGCTCGAAGAGCGGATCGCCGAGGGTCGGTTCGAGAAGCCGAGCGACACCAAGGAAGGCCTGCGGTATCTCATGAATCAGGGCGTGCTCTTGGCGCAGCGCCATGAGGTGGATCGCGTCAGCGGCGATCACCTGGCGGCCTCGCTGATCGAGCACCATCCCAATCCCGCCTCGCGCGTGCTCATGGAGCGGGGCGTGTCCATCGACGCCGCCAAGCGGTGGGTGCATCATGAATTGGCGGCGGAAGGAGGCAAGGAGGAGCCGCAGATCCTCATGAGGCGGATCGCGCGGCGCGTCGAGAGCCGGTGTCGTGTCCGGCTGCCGGTGATGCTGCTGAACCGCTTGACCGTCCTCGCGGAGCAGTACTTGGGGGACAAGGTCAAGGATCGTGGAGAGCTGCTCAAGCGTCTGGTGCAGACGCTCGCGGCGGAGGTCATGCAGAGCCAGATGGCCCCGGCGTTGCGGAAGCTGCATCAGACCTTCAGCGAGGCCAGGCGTCGGCGGGAAGAGACGCAGAAGGTCGCCAAGACGACCGCTCGCCGGCGCTCTCTGCTGGAGGAGCTGCGGTTGCGCGAGAACTATCTGCGCAGCCTCGCCGATTGGCTGGAGCGCCAGCCCCACATGGCCGTCGACGACGAGGACATCCGGCGCACCATCGCCGCGATGGGGGACATGCCGGTCGAGCAGATCGTCGTCTGACCCATTCCGGCCGGATCTTCAGCTCCGGCCGCGTCCGGTTTCCAGCCAGAAGGTCGCCGGTCCGTCGCTGTGGATCTCGACCGTCATGGAGGCGCCGAATCGTCCGGTGCGCACCGGACGGCGCGTGAGTCCGGCAAGGCGATCGCAGAAGACGCGGTAGAGTCGCTCCGACTCGGGCGGTTTCATCGCCCCCTCGAAACCCGGCCGTTTTCCCTTGGACAGGTCGGCGCAGAGCGTGAACTGCGACACCACGAGGTACTCCCCTCCGATGTCCTCGTTGGAGAGGTTCATCTTGCCGGCCGGGTCGTCGAAGATGCGCAGGCCCGCGATCTTCCTCGCCATGGCTTCGGCGGTGGAGGGATCGTCGCCGACTTCGACCCCGACCAGGAGGACGACTCCCCGCCCGATCTCGGCGATGGCGGAGTCGTCGATTCGAACCGTGCCTCGGCTCACTCGTTGAAGAAGGGCTCTCATCGAGCCGCAAGCCTCAAGCCGACGTCGACTTGCGAAACCCGGCTCGCAGGCGGCGAGGTGTTACCCGTTGACGCAGCCCTGATGGCGGCGGACATTGGGCTCGTCGCTGACCGTGAGCTTCCAGCATCCGCGGGCACGGCGTCGCGAGAGGACCTTGCGGCCGCCCTTCGTTTTCATCTTGGCGCGGAAGCCGTGCTTGTTCTTTCGGCGCCGGTTCCGCGATTTCCACATGTAGCCCATAAGGAACAAGATGTATAGCGTGGCCCGGCTTCGCTGTCAATGGGTTTGACGGCGGCGAGCGCCAGGAGTTGGAGAGAACCCTCTCGAATGAATTCAGGGAAGGATCCGACTCTCCTTACGCTTTCGGAGCGGTTCCCGGATCCTGCGTTCGAGCGGCCTGCAGGACGTCGGCGCTATTCGATTCGGGAACGGACGTCGGACGCTCCTGGAACTTGACCCCTTCCAGCGGGGCCATATAGAGACTCGGGAAGAGCTGCCGCATGTACTTCTCGAGCGTCACGATCGTCGGGCCGTACCCCTTGTGGTACATGAAGTACTCGAGGTCGTAACCCATCTTGCCGGCGTCCTGGTAGCGCTTGATGACGTTTCGGTCCAGCGCCTTCATGAGGATCTTCTCGAGCGCTTCGGGGATGTCGGGATTGATGTTGCGCGGGCGCGGCAGCTCCCGGTGCACGACGTTGTTGAGGATGATCGTGGTCTCTTCGGTGGACCCGAAGACGTTCTCTCCGGTCAGCAGCTCGGTCGTGACGACCCCCAGAGAGAAGATGTCGCTGCGGCGGTCGGTCTGCATGTACTGCGCCTGCTCAGGAGACATGTACTGCGCCTTGCCCATCAGGACCTGGCCTTCCTGATCCTTCATCAGCCCGCGCGCCTTGGCGATCCCGAAGTCCGTGATCTTTACCTCGCCTTCGGAGGAGATCATCATGTTCTTGGGGCTGATGTCGCGGTGCACGACCCCGATGAGCTGTCCCTGCCGGTCGCGTTTCGAATGCGCGTAGTCGAGCCCCCGGCAGACGCGGCTGATGATGAACGCGCCCAGATCGATCGGCACCTTGATCCGCAGTTCGTGGTGGCGGTTCATGAACTCCTGCAGGTTCACGCCGTGGACGTACTCCATTGCGATGTAGTACGTCGCCCCGACGCGCCCGAGCTTGTAGATCTGGACGATGTTCTGATGGACGAGGTCGGCGACCAGCTTGGCCTCGCCGATGAACATGTCGACGAAATCGCGGTCGGCGGTGTAGCGCTCGCGGATGGTCTTGATGGCGACGGTTTTCTCGAACCCCTCCGACCCGTACAGGACGGCCTCGTAGATCGCGCCCATGCCGCCTTCGGCGATCTTGCGAAGCAGCTTGAACTGGTACGTGTCGTGAAACTCGAACTGCCCGCCCGCGTCCTGCTTAGCCATCGTAACCGTTCAGCCGTTTAATGGTTCAACCGTTCCGCCGTTCGAGAGCCCCGTTCCGACCGCCGGCTTCCGGAACGACCGGACATGCGAGCCGACGAACGCTTACTTCCCATCGAGCCCCCCGGCGAATTATCCGCCACGATCGGGAAGGTGTCAACGGTGCGTCAGAACGATCCGGCCAGCTGCGACAACGTGATCGCCAGCCCCACGAGATCCTGGTCGCTCTGCGACGCATAGGCGGGGTTGTTCCACATCGACGAGAGCAGCTCCCGGATGAATTCCCGCTCGCGCTCGGAGAGGGTCGCCGCGTGCGCCTGCAGCAGCCGCGCCAATCCGTCCGCCCCCGGGAACGCCCCGCGCGCGGCCGCGGGGGCCGCGTGGGACGGCGCCGGTTTGGGCAAGTCGAACCGCGACGCCAGCTCCGCCCACCGTCGATCCACATGCTGCTGGATCGCGTCGATGTCGCCGTCCTTGAGATGCTTGAACCGCCCCTGCCGCTCGAGGTACCGCCGCACGGGGACCGGCGCCGGATTCACCGTGATGCGACGCGTCGAGCCGCCGTCTTCCACCTCCATGAGCGGGAAGACCCGCGATCGCACGGCCAGGAAACCCGACTCGATCGAATCCGCCTCGGAGATCTTCCACCCCGGCGAGCACGACGAGAGCAGGTGGATGAACCGGAAGCCGCGGATCTCGCGCGCCTTGCGGAACTTGCCGAGGAAGTCGTCGACGTACGACACGCACGCGGTCGCGAAGTACGGGATGCGGTGCGCGATCATGATCGCGCCGAGGTCCTTCTTATGTTCCAGCTTGCCGGGATAGGCCGGCGTCGTCGTCGTCCACGCGGAGAACGGCGTGGCGCCCGACCGCTGGATCCCCGTGTTCATGTACGCCTCGTTGTCGTAGCAGACGTACAGGATGTCCTCGTTGCGCTCCGCCGCCGCGGACAGGGCCTGGAAACCGATGTCGTAGGTCCCGCCGTCGCCCGCCCAGGCCACGACGCGCGTGTCGGTGTCCCCTCTCGAGGCCAACCCGGCGCGCACTCCCGACGCCGTCGCCGCCGCCGTCTCGAACGCGCAGTGCAGCAGCGGCACGCCCGCGGCGGAATGCGGGAACGGCCCGTCGATGACCGCGAAGCAGCACGCGGGCACGACGAGGATCGTCTTTCGTCCCAGGATCTTCAGCGCCAGCCGTGCCGAGATCGCCACGCCGCACCCGGGGCACGCGAGGTGCCCCTTCGAGTAGATCTCCTCGTCCGGCACGTGCCAGATCGGGCGCCCCTGCAGTCGCGGCTTCGTGTACATCTATCGCACCCACGAAAAGAGTTCGCCGTTGCGTTCCCCCAGCGAGCGGCGCACCATCCCTTCGATCGATTCCGGCGTGACGTCGCGTCCGCCGAGCCCGCCGACATAGCACGACACCGGCGGCGCGCCGCGCCATCCGTACAGAGCGCTCTTGATTTCCTGCGCGAAGATCCCGTGGTGGCCGTACGACAGGTTGCGATCGAAGATGATCGCCAATCGCCGTCCCGCGAGCGCGCGACGGAGCTCCTCGAAGGGGAACGGGCGGAACACCCGTACCTTCAAGCCGCCGATCTTGATCCCCTCGACGCGCAGGCGGTCGATCACGACGCGCGCGGTGCTGGCCGTGGTCGCGCTCGTGACGAAGAGGATGTCCGCGTCTTCGTGGCGGTATCCCGAGACGATGCCCCATCCGCGGCCCGTGAGCTTGCGCCAGAGCTGGTCGGCCTCGTCGATCTCCTTGAGCGCGCCCTCCATCGCCTCCTGCAGCTTCGCGCGGACTTCCTGATAGAACGGCGGCCGCAGCAGCGCCCCGAAGGAACAGGGCTTCTCGACGTCGAGCCGATACGGGGCCTCGTACTTCGGCAGGAACTGCGCGACCGTGTCGGCGTCGGGGACCTCCGTCGGCTCGGACGTGTGGCTCAGGACGAACGCGTCGAGCACGACCATCGAGGGGACCATCACGCGTTCGGAGACGCGGAAGGCGAGCAGGGTCGTGTCGAGCACCTCTTGCGCGGACTCGCAGTAAAACTGCATCCACCCGGTGTCGCGTTGCGAGAGCGAGTCGTTCTGGTCGGTCCAGATGGACCAGCCCGGCGCCATGGCGCGGTTGACGTTGGCCAGCACGATGGGCAGGCGCCCGCCCCCGGCCCAGTGCAGCAGCTCATGCATGAGAGCGAGGCCCTGGGAACTCGTGGCGGTGAACGTGCGCGCGCCCGTGAAGGCGGCGCCGATCACGGCGGCCATCGCGGAGTGCTCGCTTTCGACGTGGATGATGCGCGGGTGGAAGGCGCCTTTCGCGGCGAGGTCGCAGATCTTCTCGATGATGGTCGTCTGCGGCGTGATCGGATAGATCCCGATCACCTGGGCGTTCGCCAGGGCGACCGCCTGCGCGACGGCCTCATTTCCGGTCAGCAGTTCCCGCCGCGGCATACCGGCTCCCCATGCAATAGCGCGGGCACTCGGCCACGCACACCAGACATCCCTTGCAGTGATCCAGGTCGATCGAGAAACGCTGCGTGTCGGCGTCGAGCATCACCGCGCCGTCGGCGCAGTAATTGCGGCAGTTGAAGCAGAAGACGCACGTGCCGCACGACATGCAGCGGCGCGCCTCGTGCGTGACGCCGCCTTCGTCCAGTCCCGCGTCCACCTCCGCGAAGTCGGTGACGCGCGTCTCGGCCTCCAAGCGCGGCGTGTCGACGCGCCGGCGCTCGTCGAAGTAATTGAGGTTGAGGTTCTCGAGTCGCACGACCTCTTCCGACGCGCCGCGCGCGTGCGAGAGGACGCGCGGGGAGAGGGCCGCCCGCGCGGCCGCCGCCGCGAGGCGTCCCTGGAGGATGGCTCCCGATACCGTGCCGGGCGCGGCGGAGGTGAAGTCTCCCGCCGCGAAGACGCCTTGGGTCGATGTCGCGAACGAATCATCGACGGGCAGCGCGGCGCCTTTCTTCTGAAGATTATGGAAGAGGACTTCCTGCGTCTCGCCCGTCGCGAAGAGGATGTGGTCGGGTTTGACGAGGAATTCGGTTCCCTTGAGGACTTCCACGGGGGCTTGCCGGCCGGCGCTTCGGGTGCGCGCGAAGAGGAAGCGGTGGCCTTCGATGCGGGTGGGCGCGGCGTTCTCGACGATCGGGATCCCTTCCTCCTGCGCTTCCTGCAGGTCGTGGGCGAAGGCGGGCATCTCGCCGCGGGAGCGCCGATAGTAGATCGTCGGGCGCGCGCCGAGCCGCAGGGCGGCGCGGGCGCAGTCGAAGGCTGTGCTGCCGCCGCCGATGACGGCCACGGTGCCGGAGAGGCGCGGTTCTTCGCCGCGGCCGATCGCCTCGAGCATCCGCAGGCCGGCCATCTCCGGGGTCGAGCCCGGGACGCGCGTATCGGCGGAGACGTTCTTGCCGGCGGCCAGGATCACCGCGCTGTACTCGTCCGGGAGCTGGGTGACGCGCGTGTGGAATCGGAACTCGACCGGGAGGTTGCGGAATGCGAGGTCGAGCTCGGCGTCGAGCACGGCTCTCGGGAGGCGGAACGGCGGGATGCCGTAACGGAGCAGGCCTCCCGCCTTCGGTTTCTCTTCGAAGACGGTGACCGCGTAGCCTTCGAGTCCCAGGGCATAGGCGGCGGCCAGGCCGGCGGGGCCGGCGCCGACGACGGCCATACGTTCCTTCCGTCGGGTGGGCGCGGGGGGCGCGAGGTTATGGGCGATGGCGAAGTCGCCGAGAAAGCGTTCGACGGCGCGGATCGAGACGCTGCCGCCTAGGGTGCGGCGCAGGCAGGAGTTTTCGCAGGGGGCGGGGCAGACGCGGCCGACGACGGCGGGGAAGGGGTTGGCCCGGCGCAGTATCTCGAGGGCTTCTTCGGGG
>JACPRB010000241.1 GCA_016190155.1 Planctomycetota bacterium | reverse complement strand
CGTCTATACCGGCTCCGGCACGCGAGCGTTCTGCACGGGCGGCGATGTCAAGGAGTACTCGGAGACCTACGTCCAAAAGCCCCGCGAGTATTGGAAGTACCTGGGGCTCTTCCGCGCGTACCTGGAGTCGATCATGCACGCGGGCAAACCGGTCATCGCGCGTCTCAACGGGATGGCCGTCGGCGGCGGCAACGAGTCGCAGCTGGCGTGCGATCTGACCGTCATGGCGGAGCACGCGTGGCTGGGCCAGGTGGGGACGTCCGTCGGCTCCGTGGCCTGCGGCGGCGCGACGCAGTGGCTGCCGCTGGTCGTGGGCGACAAGCGCGCCCGCGAGATGCTGCTCCTCAACCCGCGCATCCCCGCCAAGCGCGCGCTCGAGTGGGGGCTCGTCAACGCCGTGGCGCCGAGCGTGAAGAAGGACGGCCGCTTCGTCGAGAATCCGACCGCGGAGCAGGTGGAGCAGGCGCAGAAGGCCAAGGATGGGTACTCGATCGATCTGTCGCAGCTCGACGCGCTCGTCGCGGGTTATGCGTCGCAGCTCAAGGAGAAGTTCCTCGAGTGTTCGCGCTACACCAAGACGCAGGCCAACGCGCTCAAGGAGTTCGTCTGGAACATGACGGTGGGGCACGCCCAGGACTGGCTCTCGACGCATTTCGGCGGCCTGGAGCCGTACGAGGGCATGCGCGCGTTCGTGGAGAAGCGCAAGGCGGACTACGCGCGGGTGCGCCGGTCGGAGTTCCTCTGGGGAGCGCCCGCGAAGGCTTGTCGCTGCGGCGCCCGAGGGTTGCCGAACGACTTCGAGTTCTGCGGGAAGTGCGGGGCGCGTTTGTGACGGAGGGTCGCGTGTCCAAGTTCATCACCTGCACGGAACGGCGGGGCGCGGCGGTCGTCGAGATCAGCAACCCGCCGGTCAATGTCCTGACGATGGCGTTGTTGGAGGAGTTGCGCGCGACCGTGGAGCGCGTGGGAAGCTCCGGCGCGCGGGGACTGCTCCTGTGCGGCACGGGGAAGTGCTTCTCGGCGGGGGCGGACGTCGCGGAGCATCTGCCTCCCGTCTACCGGCAGATGCTGCCGCTGTTCTCGCGGACGATCCACGCGATTCTCGGGCTCGAGATCCCGACCTTGGCCTGCGTGCACGGAGCGGCGTTGGGCGGCGGGCTCGAGCTGGCGCTCGCGTGCGATTTCATCGTGGCGGCCGAGCCGACCCGCCTGGGATTTCCGGAGATCACGCTGGGCGTCTTCCCGCCGGTGGCGGCGGCGATCCTTCCGCTGGAGATCGGCTCGTCGCGAGCGCTGGATCTGTTGCTGTCGGGCGAGACGATCAACGCCTCGCGGGCGCTCGAGCTGGGCCTGATCAACAAAGTCGGATCGGCGGAGGACGCCGCGCAGTTTCTGGAGCGGATGGTCCGTTTCCCGCGTCCCGCGCTGTCGGCGTGCAAGCGCGCCGCGCGCCGTGGATTCGCGGAGCGGATGGCGGAGGCGGAGCGCATCTACGTGGACGAGTTGATGGGACATCCTGAGCCGCTCGAGGGCCTCAAGGCCTTCATCGAACGGCGCAAACCTTCATGGGAGCAGAACGCATGAAAGCCGCCGTCTTCAAGGGATCCGGGCAACCGCTGTCGATCGAGAACGTGTCCAAGCCGACGTCGCTGCCGGACCAGATCGTGGTGAAGGTGGCGGCGTGCGGCGTGTGCCACACCGATCTCCACTATCTCGACCATGGCGTCCCCACGTTCAAGAAGCCGCCGATCATCTTGGGGCATGAAGCGGCGGGATGGGTGGAAGCGGTGGGGGAGGGCGTGACGACTTTCAAGAAGGAGCAGACCGTCTTGATCCCGGCGGTGCTGACGTGCGGCCAGTGCGGGATGTGTCGCCAGGGCCGCGCGAACATCTGCGAGAAGATGCAGATGCTGGGCAACCACATGGACGGAGCGTTCGCGGAGTACGTGCGGGTGCCGGCGCGGGACGTGCTGCCGCTTCCGGCCGAGGTGGATCCGGTGGAGGCGTGCATCGTGGCCGACGCGGTGACGACGGCGTATCACGCGGTGGTCAATCGCGCTCAGGTGCGGGCCGGCGATCGGGTGGCGATCTTCGGGTGCGGCGGGGTGGGCTTGAGCGCCGTGCAGTTGGCCGCGCTGTCGGGGGCGGTGGTGACGGCGGTCGACCTCGACGAGAAGAAGTTGGCGTTGGCGAAGGAGCTCGGCGCGGTCGAGACGGTTAACGCGAAGGGAAGCGCGGAGTGCGGCAAGGAGATCCGGCGTCGCACGGGCGGCGTCGATCGCGCGATGGAGTGCATCGGCCGGCCCGACACGATCCGGCAGGCGCAGGAGAGTTTGCGGATCGGGGGGCGGCTGTGCATCGTGGGCTACAGCGAGAAGCCGGTGGAGCTGTCCGCCGCGAAGATCATGTTCCAGGAGCAGGAGGTGGTGGGATCGCTCGGGTGCCGTCCGGTGGATTTCGGGCGGGTGCTCGACTTGGTGCGCGTGGGGCGGCTGCGCTTGGGGCCGCTGGTCACGGGTCGCCGGCCGTTGGGGGAGATCGGCGCGGCGTTCGACGATTTGCGGGCGGGGAGGTCGGTGCGGACGGTGATTTTGCCGGGGTAGGAGGCGGTTCACTGGCTCGCCGCCCTCCACTCCGACACGAGGATCCACAGTCCGATCACGACGAACAGCACGGCGGCGCCGCGGCGCATCCAGACGGGCGAGATCCAGCGGGCCGCCACGCCTCCGACCGCCGCGCCGATGCCCGCGGCCAGCACCAATGCCAGAGATGACGCCAGGAAGATGAGCCACGGCTTTCGCGATTGCCCGGCGAAGGCCAGGGTGGCGAGCTGGGTCTTGTCGCCGAATTCGGCGAGGAACACCGACGTGAACGTGAGCGAGAAGAGCTTCCAATCCATCGATCCCCCCCCGTCAAAGCCATAGGCCGTAAGCCAAAGGCGGCAACCGCACATCATGGGCGTATGGTTTAACGTTGCGGGCTTACGGCTGACATTTGGATCATATCGCGGATGAGCCGCAGGTCGAACGGCTTTCGGATGTACCCATGGACGTTCAGTTGCAAGCAGCGCTCCACGGTATCGCTCGACCCCAGGGCGGTGATGACGAAGACCCGCGTGGAAGGCCGGTGGCGGCGCAGGTATTCGACCAGTTCCATGCCGTTGCCGTCGGGCATCTTGAGATCGGTGAGGACGGCGTCCACGGGCTCGCGCGCCAGCAGACACAAGGCCTCCGTCACGCCGGCGGCGGCCAGGATCCGGAACTGATCTTTCAAACCCTCGCGGAGCGACCATCGGATCAGAGGCTCGTCGTCGACAACCAGGACGGTCTTCATAACGTCAGTTCCTCGCCGGGGAGTTTGACGAGCGACCGCGCGCGTTTGGCGACCCGATTCGCGCGGGGTCCGCGAGCGCGCATCACCAGCAGCGGGATCGTCGCATGGCGAAGCACGGATTCCGCGACGCTCCCGAAACGGAGCCGATCCAGGCCGGTTCGACCGTGCGTGGTCATGGCGATGAGATCGATGGACATGCGCTTCGCGGTGGCCAGGATCACTTGCGCGGGGAGGCCCAAGTCGATGCGGCTCTCCGCTGCGATCCCGCGGGCGCGCAGTTCCTTCTTGCAATCCCGCAGGAAGTCCACGAGGTCGTCGACCGGCGCCGGTTCGGGCACGGCGGTCAGGAGGAGGACGTGGGCGCCTCTGGCGCGGGCCAACGTGGCGACCCGGGTCAGGATGGCGCGGGCCCGCGTGGAGCCGTCCAGCGGCACGAGGATCCGGCGCAGCGGCGTCGGAGCGGCCTTCGCGCGCACCAACAGCAGCGGCGCCGGGCTGCGCCGCATGAGCGTCTCCGCCACGCTGCCGAACACCAGCCGGCGCACGCCGGATCGGCCGTGGGTCGCCAGGACGATGAGGTCGGAACGTCGCGCCATCGCATAGCGCAGGATGGCGGCGGCGGGATCGCCGTGCAGGATTGCGGACACCACGCGCGGAGTTTTCTCTCGAACTCCGGCGACGACTCTCCGAAGGTACGTTTGCGCCCGCTCGATCGCCGCCTCGGATTCGCCGCAGACGCTGATCAGGCAAACCGAGATGTCCGGACCGAGCCGCTCCACGTAGGGCAGGGCGCTCTCGGACGAACGAGATCCGTCCAAAGGAACCAGGATTTTCTTTCCCATGAGGTGCTCTGATTCAGTGGGAGCAATTGCGGTGCCAAACGACGACGAGGAGGCGTTGAATGGAAGGAACGTTCGGGTGCGGAGGATTTCGAACCGTGGGCCAAATCACGCCTTCGAAGACAGCCCGTGCTTTTCCATGCGATAACGCAGCTGATCTCGCGAGATGCCCAGCAACTCCGCCGCGCGAGTCTGATTGCCGCCGGTACGCTTCAAGGCCTGGACGACCAGATCCTTTTCCAGTTCCTCCAAAACGAGCCCGTTCGCCGGCAGCGCGAAGGGGTGCGGTTCGACGGCCGTCGCCCCGGCATAAGCGGCTCTTCCGACGAGGAGGTCGTTTTCCCCGATTTCCTCTCCGCCGGTCAAGAGACAGGCGCGTTCGATCACATTGCGCAGCTCGCGGACGTTGCCGGGCCAGGGATGGCTCTGCAGCTTGGCCATTCCTTCCTGGCGGATGCCTTTGAAGGAGCGCTTGAACTCGCGGTTGTAGCGCCCCAGGAAATGTTCCACGAGGGCGGGGATATCTTCGGGCCGCTCGCGCAGCGGAGGCAGGACGATCGGGATGATGTTGAGGCGGTAGTACAGGTCCTCCCGGAACGCGTGGTCTAGAATGGCCCGCTCCAGGTCGCGGGTCGTCGCGGCGATCACGCGCACGTCCACCCGCAGGTCGACGGTACCTCCGACGCGCCG
>JACPRB010000239.1 GCA_016190155.1 Planctomycetota bacterium | reverse complement strand
TGCAGGTTCGAGTCCTGCCCGGGGAGCCAATTGTTACAGTATTCGAACCGGTTAACTGTGGCGTGAAATTTTTGGGAGGGCCCGTTACATGAAGAAGCTTGTATTTCTGGGGACCGCGTTCGCTCTCACGTTTGTTACGGGTTTTGCACAAGACCAGTCGGGTGCCCAGAAACTGGTCTTCAAGAAGGGGGATAAGCAGACCTACGTGGTCCGCTTCAGTACCGGTTACAACACCGAGCGCACGAAGCGCATGTACGAGTCAGCTTTGGAGGCGTCGCTGGTCGCCGAAGTTGGCGAGGTGTCAGCCGATGGCGCGGCTTCCGTGACCGTCAAGGTGGAGAAAATGAAGGCAGAGTTCTTTGACGACAACGAACAGAATGAGAATAAACCAGATGTGTCGTGGAACTCCGACGACGGCAAGTGGAGCACGAGGCCGGGCATGATGGAGGACGCGCGCTGGTCAAAGCTTGCAGGGCTGAGCCTTACTATGAACGTATCCTCAGACGGAAAGGTCAATAGTACGAAAGGTCTCGACGACGACGAGGTGCAACGACTTCTCAAGGCACTCCTTGGCGAGGCCACGTTTTTCAACCTCAAGTCCGCCAAGGGAGGGTCGGTGAAGGTCCGCGCATCTGATCTGGAGACGCAGCTCACCAAGCGCTGGAGCGAAAGAGGCCCAGCCGCTATCTCGGTTGAGTACGGCCCTGAGGGGTTGGTGAAGGACCAGAAGCACGAGGTCGGTCGACTTGCGGATGTGGGCAGTTTGGAATTCTCCTTTACCGGGAAGGTTTCCAGCGAAGTTAAGAAAGGCGTTTTTCAGAGTTCCAAAATCGACGTGGAAGGAAAGTCGAAAGAAGCCAGCCTCTACTGGCGCATTGAGATTCAGCAGCAATAGGGTTGGTCCGTTACTCCTTGCGCTCAAGCAGTTGTTGGAATTGAAGGCATTGGCGTGCCGGGTTGTCCTGTTGGATGATCGCTCGAAGCGCCCTCTCCGTTAGCGCGACACGCCGCTGGGTAGTTGAAGGCAAGGAAAGAATATGCTCCTGGATTTCCGGCGCGAGGCGGAGCATGCCTATGATCTGGGTGATCCGGGCGCGGGTGATGCCTTCCCGGCGGGCGATGGCGGCCTGGTTGGAGGCCTCGCCGGACTGGAGGAGGGCCTGCCATTCGATGGCCTTGCGGAGGAGTTCGACCACGCGAGGCGTCCTGGGCTCCCTGGGCGGCTTGGGCTTGCCGCGGCGCGGCGGGACGGCGCAGACGACCCGGTCGGCGGGCACACGGCGCGTCAGGGTGCCGATGTTGCCGTTTTCGAAGGCCCCTTTGGGCCCGAGGGCGATCTCGACCGTCTGTTCGCGGTAGGCGGCCACGGGCGCGCCGGTGGGGCCATCCACGGCGACGTGGACGACGCGGAACCAGATCTCGGGCTCGGCCTGCCCGGGGCGGCCCCGTCGAGCACTGTTACACTCGGGGAGCCAGTTTGATCGTTTCGCTGAACCAAACCCGTTCCGGTTAACACCTGCTTCCGGACAGCGTCGGCCGCCGGAAGCCTCCTGAACGCTTCCCCTGCCGACAGACCGTCTTCGTTCGGCATCAGATAGGGCGGCCGGTTGTACAGACCCAGCTCGATCCGGTCCTGGTGCCAGATGACGTGGGAGATGTGCAGCTTGAAGAGCTTCGCGCGATCCTCCGCCGTCGCCTGCTCCCAGATCTCCTCGAATACGCGCAGCGTGTCGGCCAGGCCGACCGCGTCCGATTGCTTCTTCGAGAGGCTGGCGAGACGCGAACGGACATCGCTGAGCTCGACCTGCGTCGTACGCTCCTGATCTTCAAGCGACCGGATCTCAAGTCGCATGGACTCCGTGCCTTCGCCCTTCTTGATGAAGTCGAGCAGGTTCGCGATACTCCTTTCCACGATGCTCAGCCCGTGCTCCAGGGTCGACTGCTGTGATTGGAGTTTCGCAATCGCTTCCACCGCAGTCGTATTTGTTCGCGCGATGGCATCCTGAATCAGGTCCGGCGATGAGTTCAGGATCATCATCCGCTCCGCGACCACGTCTTCCAGCGCATCCGCGCGGACGAGCGGCATGTTGCAGCGCCCCGATCCGTCGCCCTTGCGAGTGCACTTGTAGTAGTGATGCGGTCCGTTGCGTCCCTGACCGAAATAGGGGGTCATGTAAGCGCCGCAGCTGCCGCACCGTACGAGGCCCTGCAGCTTGAAGACGAACGTCCGCTCACGTCCGTGCTTCTGATGGACTCCCGGAGTCTGCGGCAGGAGACTCTGCACGTCCTTCCACAGCGGCACGTCGATGATTGGCTCGTGCTTGGCCGGGATAGTGCGGCCCTTGTGCTTCACCATTCCGATGTAGACCGGATTCCGCAGGATCTGGAGCACGGAGGACATGGCGAAAGGCTGGCCCTGGTGGACCTTCTCACGTCGCGACATGTACGCCTTGGTCTTGTAGCCCCGCTCGTTGGCGGCTCGGGCTGTGGCGCGGACGGATCGATTTTCGCGGTACGTCCTGAATAGGAATTCGATGATGCCTCGCTCCTGCGGATTCGGCACGAGGATGCCCTTGTTCTTGGGGTCGATGTCATAGCCGAGAACCTGACCGCCGTTCCAGAGGCCTTCCTCAGCGCGCCACGCCATCTTCTCGCGCGTACGTTCGGAGGTTCGCTCGCGCTCCAGCTCCGCGAAGACCAGGATGATCTTCAGCATGGCCCTTCCGGTCGCGGTTGACGTGTCGAAGCTCTCGTCGATCGAGATGAACTCGACGCCGCGTTCCTGGAACAGCTTGAAGATGGAGAAGAAGTCAAGGAGGGATCGCGTGAGCCGATCGATCTTCGTGCAGAGCACGACATTCAATCGCCCCGAGGCAATATCAGCGAGCAGCCGCTGGAGCTCCGGGCGGTTGGTGTCCTTGCCCGACTCGCCCTCTTCACGATAGACGCTCGTGATCTGCCAGGGCTCGTCCGACGTGCTCCGGCAGGACACGTATGCCTTCAGACGGCTCGCTTGCGTGTCGAGCGAGCCCTCCTTGATCAGCGCCTGACGATCGGTCGAGACCCGCACGTACACGCCGCATTCCTTCATAACGCCTCCGCTTCCGGATCCAATCTCACCCTCCATATGAACGAAACGGGTGTGCCAAAAGAGGACGTAGCGGTCAACGCGCATGCATCATGCGGCCTGCTCCTGACCGCCCGCCCTCTGCTGACGTCGGGCGAGGATCTCGGCGAGAAGTGTCACGAGGCGATCGTAGCGTTCTTCCGGCGTCAAGCGGTCGAACGGATTGTTGGGATTCGGGCCGTGTTCAGATGACGGGGTCCATACGACTTCGATTAGCTTGGGGTCGATGCCCCTCCTCTTGGGAGCCAGACGGCCTCACTCCTTCCACTTGTTGAACTCTCTGCGATCGCCGCCTCTACTCCGCTTCCGTAACCGCGCTGCTCTTCGCGACGGGCGCGACGCGGAACACGTGGTAGTTTGGTCCCTTTCCGTTCTCGTTGGCAGCGCGGCAGATCTTGGCATCGATCGGCAGCTCCACCTTCGAGAAGTCGACGGAGACGCCGCCGACGAGGATCGTTCCCAGCTCCTTGAGCGCGATGCGGCCCATCAGGTACTCGCCGCCCTGCTTGCCCTCCTTCTTCCAGAAGGCACCGACGTACTTCGTCTTCCCCTGCTCGGGCGAGTACACGAGGTTGTGCGTGGGCTGGTTGCGCGACGCGTCGCGCTTCGTGTTCTCGAAGACGGCGCAGGACAGCTCGCCCAGCGCGCCCAAGTCGATGGCGACGGAGACGTACTTCTTCCCGTCAGCGTCGCGATCCCAACCGCTACCCAATTTGTCCTTCGCCATACCTACCTCCAAGAAATGTGGACGCCGACGCTCCGCACGACAGGCGCAGAGTCCGGTGACCGGATTCACTTCGTGGAACTGCAGCTCAACACACGGACCTTCACGCCGCCCCTCCCCGCTGTGATCCCTTGGAAGCGCGCGACGAATCGGCCCGAGTGAGGCACTGTGACGACCGCCGGTGTGAGCAGCTCGATGCCGGTCCTCGTCGGCTCGACGGCAACGACATGTTCGCATCGTCTCGGTCCCCTGAGCACTAGCTCAACGGAGCCCACTTGGCCGACCTCCAGGGCATCGCATTGGGCATTCAGAACGTGGAGCGTGTGATCGCAATCCGCTGACGCCGTTACAGGCTCCAGCACGAACGCCCTCGAATCGGCCGCAATCCTGGCTTCGCCCGCGCCCATCAACAGCGCGTCGTATGGCTGCTGTGACAGCACCCATGTCGCGGGCGCCGGCTGAGGCGAGCTGGACATGGCCCGGCACCCGCACGAGACCAAGAGCACGGCGACCACGACGCGCTTCACCGACGCCCCCCGACCGACCCGAAACCCCAGCTTGTCGGGTCGCAGTTGCCGCAGCCGCTACCAGGCGGCGCATTGCCCTGCGTGGAATTACCCGCCAGCACGCTTCCTTCGCCCCATCGCTGCGTGGTCTGGGAGAATTCTCTTTTCTGCTCGGTCGCGCCCAGCTGACTGACCGCAGCAGCCGTCTTGGTTGCGATGTTGCGTCTTCCGACCGACGCCATCTGCAGCAGACTCTTGTTCAGCTCATTCTGCCGCTCGTACGTCTCCCTAAGTCGGCGAACCTCGGCACGCAGATCGTCGCGCTCGCGCTCAAGCCGGCGGATCATGGCCTCATCCGCCGTGGGGATCTTCCGCGCTGCTTCGATGTTACGTTCCACCTCGTGGACGCGGCGCACGAGCTCCAGCAGCGCGCACTGGGAAGCCACGCTCGCGATGAGAACGCCGCGGGCAGACGGGCTCAACAGGGTGAGCTCCGCCATCTCGGCGACCGTGACTTGTGGCGAGCCCGGTGGAGTCAAATCGGCAATCTGAGCGTCGTTCAGGGTGGCGCCGCGTTCAACCGCAGCGACGGCATCTCGCCACGCTTTGTCATATCGCTCGCGGATGCGGATGTACTCCTTCTCGACGGCATCCTTGGCAATGGCCCCGCTTCCGCCCTGTGCGGAGTACTTCACGCGGTTTCCAAGCAGTCGGTCGACGTCGGCTTGCTCGCGATTAGAGAGACCCAGCGCCTTCCGCAGTTCCTCGACGAGCTCGACTTCCAGAACCCTCTCACCCGTCAGGGATCGGACCTTGTCGGGCGAGTTGCATTCCTCCAGCGCGCGGTCCATCGACATGCCGGCGCGCCGCTTCTCCTCGACGCACGCGTTGATGGCTTCCGCCTGCTGCTTCTGGAGCGAACTGTCAACGGCCTGCTGGATCGCCTGGCACCGATCATATTGCATTCCAAGCATGGCGTTCGCCGTCACGCGATAGTGCTGCAGGGCCTGGCAGATCGTCGGCGAAACCTCGCACGCGAGCACGAGGGCGTTGCGAGTGAGCTCCGATTCGACCCAGCCCATCACGGAGCCGAGGAACTCTTCGCGCATGTTCCGGGAGAACAGGCTGCGAAGGGTCGCCTTCACGTCGAACTTACCGCACGCGAAATCGAAGTCGAGCGTCGCGCCCACACCGACCCGGCCGCTTCCGGAGTCCGGCACGAGGCTTGCTGACCGCAGATCTGCTGCGACCTGCAGATCAAGCCGATCCCGGCCACGATAGGTGTCCGTCGTCGCGAAATCGCGGTCGCGCTGTCGGGCGCGCTCGAAGATGTCCTGGGCATCGACGTGCGCGGAGCCGAGGCAGAGCAGGACCAAAGCGAGACTACTTCTCATTGGCTAGCTTTCGAAGGATGCTTTCGATCTGATCCGCAGGAGCCAGGCCACGCGTCATGACGGGCGCTTTGGCGCCTGGATGGAACACGAGTGTGGGCGTCACACGCACGCCAAACTTGGTCCAGAGCTCGTCATTCTCGCCCTTCACCACGTCGCGGATGCGAACGCGGGGCCATTTCTTGCGCGCTTCGGCCAGGACCGTCTCTTGCAGGTCGCAGAACTTGCAGCCTGCTTGCTTGAAGTATAGGACCTCGATTGGGGTCGAGCTGGACTGCTCCTCGTCTGCCTTCGCGGCGACTGGCGGCACCGGTTTGGGAGAGCCTGGCGTCGATTGCGCGTCACCGGCGACGGCTTCAAGCAGTTCCATCGCTCGACGAAGTTTGGCAACCCGTTCTTGCTGCCAGCGGATGTAGGCGCGGGCACGATCCGGCGTCGGATCCTCCAGGAATTGAAGCACCTGCGGTGGAGGCACGTAGACGCCGTAGCGTCCGTCCGGCATGCGGATCGGTTCGGCCCAGGTGGAAACAGCGTCACGAGGGGCCGGGTCGTTCGATCGAGCCTTTGATACGGGGCGAGGCGAGCCCCAGAAGTTCACCTGTCCGACCTTGAGAATGTCGCCACCTTCGTCCTGGGCCCATGTGCGGCTGCACGCGACGAGCGAGATGAGCACGGCAACTGTTACTTGGTGGCGCACCGAACGAGCTCCTGAATCTTGGGGTTCGTGCCATACGCAACGTGCGCATGCGTGCCGCGCACGATGGCGACGGCGGGCAACCGGGCGATGTCCAGGCGGTCGGCCCACGCGAGCCCGTCGGGGTCGTAGAGCTGCAGACCGAATTCAAGCCCCGCTTGTTTCTGGAGAGCCTTGATCGACTCGGCGAGTTCCTTGGATGGCTCGCCGCGGATGCCGTCATAGTCCTGGACGAGGAGGACGTGTCGAATGCGCAGTTGCCGATCACGCCGCAGCTCTTCAACCACGCGTGCATCGATTGGAGACTGCAAGGAGAAGAAGACGAACGCCGTCGTCTCACCCGTGCCCTTCGCCTGTGCGTGCGCGCGGAGCGCGGGAACAAGGGCAGCGATTCCTGCCGCAGCGATCGTCCCGACCAGCGTCACCAGGGTGGTTGCACGTCTCACATGTGTCTCCACCACTAGAGACTGCGGGCTTCGGCACGAAGGTTCTACGCCGCCATCTTGCGCCGATTGATCCCTGGAGCTGTACTATGAGGCGACTCCTGAACAATCGGCAAATGGATGCTCTTTGGTCTCACCGCCGTAGACGTCACTTGCCGCTGACGATTACGTAGCACGTCAGGGCCGCGTTCGCGAGTGCGATGACCCAGGTCGCAATGGTCATACCCCATTGGAGTTTGATCATCTTGCCGCTCGAGTTGTCTGAGGACGCCTTCAGCTCCGCCATACGCTCCACGAGCTGACCCGCGCCTTTCGTGTTGGCGTCGACGAGCTTTGCGCCGGCTTCGACGGTCGCCTTCCGCAGCTGCTCCGCCTCAAGAATGAACTTCCTGGCGCTGATGCGGAAGTCCTCGTGCAAGGACCAAGACGCGATGCGGATTGCCTTGAATAGGTAACGCCCGATCCAGTAAGGCACGCCCTGCTTGGCGTCCCCCTGCATCTCCTTCTCGACGACCTCCATCGCGCTGTCGAATGCGGCTTGATGCGAAGCAAGTGCACCTGGCTCCTCATCTTTCAGGTAAACGTCCGAGGGTGACCACCCCATGAGGCTCGCAATTTCCTCCTGGTCTGCGACGTATATTGGGCCGGAGAAGGAGGCGCCTCATGTCCGTGCCGTCCAAACCTCAGAAGCGTTGCCGGTCGATCGATGGTCCCACCGCCGCGGAGCAGAAATGGCGGCGTGTCATCGAGAAGTGGCGGCAGAGCGGACTGGATGCCACCGCATTTTGCCGCGATCGTGGACTGCCCGTGTCGGCCCTCGGCTTCTGGAAGCGCGAGATTCCGCACCGGGAACAACGACGTCAGGCACGTAGGGCGGCGACGGAAGCGTCCCGAAACGCCATGCGCCTCCTGCCGGTCCGCGTCGTCGAGCCGGTGTCGACGGGTGCAGGGCATGGGTCGATTGAGGTGATCCTGGCTGGCGGTCGCATCCTCCGTCTTGGCGGCGACTTCGATCCGGCGATCCTGCGCCAGCTCATCGCCATGCTGGAGGAGATTCGGTGACAATGCTCCTCCCGGCGGGAGTCCGGATTTTCATCGCCAGTCAGCCAGCCGATCTGCGGAAGTCCTTCGACGGATTGGCGGCGCTGACGCGCGAAATCATCAAACAGGATCCGCTGGCGGGCCATCTCTTCGTCTTTCGCAACAAGAAAGGGCGTCGTGTGAAAGTCCTGTTCTGGGACAGGACGGGCTGGGTCCTCTGGTACAAGCGCCTCGAGAGCGGCGTCTTCCGGTTTCCGATCAAAGACTCCGGAGCCGTGGAGATTGAGGCGTTCCAACTGCGTCTCCTGCTCGACGGCGTGCCGCTGGGTCCGCGCGTACCGCGTCGCGCGGCGGAGGCGTGAACTTTTTGCAGAATGTGATTTGCGCGAGAACGATTTTAAAAACCTTTTCCGCGAACTGTCGCTCAACTGTGCGAATGCACGCGATCGCGACCCTCGACCTCAACGCGCTGCCCGACGATTCCGAAACGCTCAAGAAAATGCTCGTAGAAGCGGGCGAGGAACTCCAGGAGCGCGAACTCGACGTCCTGCGTCTCAAGCATCTCCTCGGACGATTTCAGCGGTGGCAATTCGGCGCGAAGTCCGAACGTGTCCCCGAGGGGCAGCAGATCTTCGCCTTCTACGGAACCCTGGAGGCCGAGCCGGCGGACGAGAGTTCACAGCCTGAGCCTCTGCCGCGCGCGCGGCCACGTCCCAAGCGGGGCGGCTACCGGGTCATCCCGGCCGATCTTCCGCGCCAGGTCGTCGTCCAGGACCTGACGGCCGACGAGAAACGTTGCCCGGGATGCGGCCTGGAGCGAGCCTGCATCGGCTTTGACGAGACGCGGCAGATCGATTTCACGCCGGCGAGTTTCTTCGAGTACGTGCTGCGCCGGATGAAGTACGCGTGCACCGGCTGCGAGAAACACGTGGCGACGGCTCCCCTGCCGGTGCCGGCGGGGCCGATCGAGAAAGGGCTGCCGGGATTCGGCCTCCTGGCGAACATCCTGGTCGCGAAGTACGCCGACCATTTGCCGCTCTACCGCCAGAGCCGGATCTACGCACGGCATGGGGTGGAGATCCCGCGATCGACGCTGTGCGACTGGGTCGGCCGGGCCACGACACTCCTGTCGCCGATCGTCGAGGCGATCATGAAGGACGTGCTGGCGTCCCGGATTCTCAAGACGGACGACACGGTGGTGCGGATGCAGGTTCCGTGGTTGGATCACACGGTGCAGGCGCGCCTTTGGGGCTACCTCGGCGACGCCCATCACAACCAGGTGGGCTACGAATTCACCCCGAACCGGAACGAGGAACATCCCTTGCGGATTCTGGCGGGCTTCAAGGGTTTCGTCCAGGCGGACGCCTACAAGGGATACGACAAGCTCTTCCGGCCCGGCTCGGGTCGGACCGAACTGGGGTGCATGGCGCACGCCCGGCGATACTTCTTCGAGGCGCGCGACACGGATCCACAGCGCGGCAGCACGGCGATCGGGTTCATTCGGACGCTCTACGAGGTGGAAGCGATGGCGGCGGGTCTTTCCCCGCAGGAGCGCGCGGCTGTGCGTCGCCAGAAGGCATCGCCGATCCTCGGCTCCTTCAAGGGGTGGCTCGATCAGGAGGCGCTCAAGCTCATCCCCGGAAGCCCCATGAGCAAGGCGTTCGGGTATGCGCTGAATCAGTGGGAGGCCCTCAACCGCTACGTAGACGACGGCGAGGCCTCGATCGACAACAATGCGATGGAGCGCACGCTGCGCGGGGTGGCCATTGGAAGGAAGAATTATTTGTTCGTAGGCAGCGAGGCGGGCGGCCGCTGGGCGGCGGTGGCCTACAGTCTCATCGAGAGCTGCAAGCTCAACGGCGTGGAGCCCTACCGATATCTCAAGGATGTGCTCCGCCGGGTGTGGACGCATCCGGCCAGCGGCGTTGACGAATTGATGCCGCGGCTGTGGAAACCGCCGCCCGACAGTTCGTAGGGCTATCCGAAGTCGACGTCACCAAGATACCGGCGGGAGTCCGCGCAGAGCACCTTGGTGTAGACGAGCGTCGACTCCAGCGACCGGTGGCCGAGCCACTCGGCGAGAACCAGGACCGGCACGCGCGCCAGGACGCAGGCCACGGCGAAGCTGTGCCGCATCGTGTGCGGATGAGCGCGGTCCGCGCCAAGACCCGCGCCCAGGGCCGCGCGCCGCACGATCTGATGCGCGCGCTGGCGTGTGATGGCGAAGAGCCGCGCGCCGCCCGCGAAATCGCCGCCGGCGATATGGCGTGCGAGGTCTCCCAGCACCGCCGGCCGCAGCGGCACCGCGCGCATGTGGGCGTGGCGCTTGAGCGTCACCACATGCAGTGCCTCACCGGCGAAGTCGACCGACTCGGCGGTGAGCGCGAGCAGTTCGGAGATGCGTAGCCCCGTCTCCCAGAGGACGCGTAGCATCAGACGATCTCGTCCGGGTTTTGCGACGGCGATTAGCCGCCCGACCTCATCGCGCGTCAGGTACTTGGGGAGCTCCGCGCGCGCGATCGTCGAGATCGATCGCGGAACGAGCGCCAGGGCGGTTGACGATTCACGGGGCATGTGTAAAGAAAATCGGTCGCCGTCGTGCCGGGCTCCGGCGAAATCGGTGTGGAATCGCGGATTCACCGGCGCCGGGCTTGACGATCTCCCGATTCTGTAAAGCGGCTACTTCACCTCCGCCGAGGGCGGCCGGTCCACCTTGTGGACCATCGTGGCGGAGACCGTCCACATCCCGTGATCTGGAAAATGCACATCAACCTTCCCGCGGCGGATCTCGACGACGTGCCCCTTCGCCCCGGCCGGGAGTTTGCGCCCGTCCTTGACCATCTCCACCCAGTCCCCCTCGCGCAGCGCGATCGCCGCCATGGGGTCGGCGCGCTTCACGCGCAGCTTGTACTCCTGACCGAGGTATTCGAGAACGGCACGGAGATCCTGGTCTGACAGCTTCAGGGCCGCGTTGATGACGTCGAGCAGCGGGGGCTTGTCGGACGACATGGCCCACGAGATTACGACGAGGACGGCGCCGTCGCCAGCGTCAAGCTCTAACCGGGGATGGTCAGGTCCGGACGCTTACAGTTCTTCAGCCTGCATGAAAACCCCCTCTCCAGTGCCTCTCCATGGACTTTATCGGCACTTGGACCGGCGGACTTGAGGGGTTTCTATCGCTGTAGGATTAGCGGCGGGCACTGCATCGGTTCTCACACGTCCTGGGCCGCTACATAGTCTACCGTCGGGGGGCCGCCGGATAAGTCTTGGCACCACCGTACGGGCTTCCCCGTCAGTTTCACAGCTCCTGTCCCTATGGGCTCTACCGTCGACAGACCGCCACCTATCCATTCAAGAAACTGACCACAAACAAGAAGAGGAGACCGATCCAAGGTGCCACAACGAAGGCGGCAACCCATCTTTGACCTTTCTCCCTACGCGCAAGCGACAGCCCACCTAACAGAGCCGTCAGAAATCCACCTGCTAGGGTCATTCCGAACAGGAACAAAGTATGAAGACCGCCTTCCGATGCTGGGGTGCTGCTGTCAACGAGCCAGGCGACTTCCCAAAGGCAGGTTGCGAGCGAAAACGCCAATGCCGGAATCGCCAGCAGAGGCGCCCTGGGCTTTGGAGAAGCAGGAAGCTTTGGTTCCACGGCTAATTGTTTGCTCGGTCTTCAGTGTCGATGGAAATCATGGATAATCTGGACCTATCGGAATTGCTCTTCCGCCGCCACCGCCCTTGGCTGGAGGTTGCGAGCCATCTGTTAGTTCCTCATCCCATGTGAATACCTGCTCAATATCAGAGAATCCTCCCGATTCCTTCTTGCCAGCCACCGAAGTCCCTGTTACTGGATCGCGAGTCGCCGACTCCAAGCCCATAACATTTGTGATCCGAATACTGATCCTGACACGAATGGGACAGCAACTGATGATGTGGACAGTCACGGTGCCACTGAAGCTCCCAAGAATTCGCCTAGCCAGGTCTTGATCGCGGTCGTTACTTCTGGGCAGTTGAGCGAACTTCACAACGTCCGACAGGAACTGCCGTAGCCCTGCAGTGGACCAGAATCGTTCGCTCCAGTATCGCCTACTGCCATAAGCGCATTCGTAACGCACTGTCGTCATCAGGTTAGCACGTAGTTGCTTCAGTCTGTCGTGTTCTTTCAGGGCGCCGACATAGAAGCTACCTTCCCGGAAGACACGCTTCTTTGGTCCCGCTCCAGTGATCCATTCTCCCAGCAGAATCACTGGTCCAACCTCCTCGCTTATTATGAGATCAGGCGGACGACCACCTTGCACGTCCCCCTCAGGGCGCGCTTCTGGCCCCAACGGCACTGCCTGCAATCCCAGCGGATCACTTGTTGCGGCAGGATCCGAGTTAGCGTAAGAGTACTTATCTCTCGGATAGGCAGGGATCGCGAACGCCAGCGGATCCACCTGCCCGAACGCTCCCCTGAACGGCACATAGAACCGGGCTGGGAAGTGATACCTGGCGTTGTTCACATTGAACGCGATTGAGTCCGGGTCGAGTTCCTTTCCGGTGAAGCGGTACACACTGGGGTCGGACGTGAACTCGGGGCTATCAAACCCCATAACCCTATGCGGGCCAGCGGCTAAGGGAAAAAGTTCCCAGGCAGAAACGCGCGAAAAATCCTCCGAGGCCCCATAGTGCGTTTTCGGATCCCCCAGCGTGGACCTGACCATCTCTTCCTCTTAGCCGCCGTCACGTCCTCTCCCGACAGCTCAATTCTACCACGGGACCCGGGTCCGAGGAGGGAAGTCGGCCTCGCCATGCGGGGCTTGACGGCGGCCGTCCCCATCCGTAGTATGTAGCTACAGTTGTAGCTACATGAGGAAAGCCATGAAATTCGCCACCGTGCGGGACCTGAAGAACAAAACCTCCGAAATGCTGCGTCTGGCGGCCAAGGGGAAGGACGTGCTGGTGACCTCGCATGGCCGGCCGGTCGCCGTGCTTCGCGGCATGAGCGAGGAGGACCTGGAGGACTACATCCTGGCGAACCACCCGGCGCTTCGCGCGTCGATCGAGGCGGCCGACCGCGAGTACCGCAAGAAAGGCGGCATCCCGCTGGAAGAGGTGATCCGACGGCTGGAGGCCAAGGTGAAGAAGGGTAAGCAGCGTGGCTGACGCCTACGTCGTTGACGTTACACCCAGGGCGAATGCGGATCTTCAGTCCATCTCGGCGGACGTGGCGCTGCGGATCTCGAAGAAGATGAGAGAGCTGGCGCAGGACCCCAGACCCCGTGGAGACACAATCAAGCGGCTGCAAGGGCTCGCCACGCCCACGCTACGTCTGCGCATCGGGGACTACCGGGCGGTGTTTCGCGTGCAAAACGACGTGGTCCGCGTGCTTCGGATCGTCCACCGAAGCCAGCTCGACCGGACGCTGGAGGATCTCTTCTAGGCTCCCCCGCCCGCCCCGGGGCCGCAAATCCGCCGCCGGCGCCGCTGCGGAAGGGGCCGCGCCGTCAGCGGCTTTGCGCTTCGGGTCCCGCCGCCCCCGGGGGGCTCCCGGGCGCCGGCGTGGTGGCGCGCACCGGGTTCGGCAAGCCGCGCGCCCGCGCGCGGTGGAGCGCTGCGCGCCGTCGCGCGTCTTGCTCGTGGCGGTGCGCGTGGCGCCGGCGAGCGAACGCAGCCCGGCTGCGGCGCGCATGATCGAAAGCGGCGCGGGTCGTCCCCCCGCCGGCCCCCTTCCCCCCGCTC
>JACPRB010000247.1 GCA_016190155.1 Planctomycetota bacterium | reverse complement strand
TCTCTCACTCCTCCTCCTGCTCCTTCTTGGCCTGCTCGAACTTCTGGATGAACTTCTCCATGATCCGTCCGAGCTCGCCCTCTTCCTCCGTGAGGCGTTTGAGGATCTGCTTCTCGACGGGCCCCAGATCGTTGCCCTCGGCCTTGAACTTCCTCTCGAAAGCCTCCGTCTTCCGCAGGATCGCCTCCTGGATTTTCTTCATCATGTTGAGCTGGACGAGGTCGGGGACGAGCGGAGGATGGCCCCCTCCGCCGCCTTGACCGCCGCCTCCTCCCTTGGACGCCTTGCGCTTGAGGTTGAACGCCTCCAGGAGCTCCCGCAGCTTGCGAAGGACGTCCTCCTGCACCTCCTGCGTCCGCTCGCCGGGATCCTCCTTGCGCAGGTGCTCGGCGCTCTCGCCCATGTCGAGGATCGCGGAGTTGATCACGAAGCGGAAGACCTCGACGTTCTCCTCGGTGAGTTTCTTCTCCACCTCCGCGAGATGCTCCGAAAGCCCGTCCTGGGCGCCGGCCAGCTCGCGTGATTTCACTCTCTCCTCGCGGTCGAGCTTCCCCTGGATTCGCGCGGCGGCGTCGAGGGTCTTCGTTTCCTTGTTGATGATCTCCTGTGTCTCGATGACCTTGCGCAGCTCCGCTTCGAGCTGCATGAGGAGCTCTTCTTCGGCCATCCGCTTGAGCTCCTCAAGGGCGTCCTTGAGCTCCTGCTCGGCCTGCTTGAGATCCTCCAGGGCCTCCTGCTCGTCCTGCTGGGCGCCCTGCGGCTGGCCCTGCTGGAGCTGCCCCTGGGCCTGCTGCATGTTGTCTCCGGCGCGTTGCAGGGAACGGGCGGCGTTCTCGCGCTGCATCTGCTCCACGCGCTTCTGGAGCTCGTCGGTGAGCTCTTTGACGCGCTTCTGCTCCGCCGCGAGCTTGTCGGCGCGCTCCTTCTCCTTCTCGTCGAGCGGGCGCTTGGAGAGCTCTTCGAGCTTCTTGCGGGTCTCCTCGAGCTTCTTGCGCGCCTCCTGCTGCGCGCGCGCCCCCTGGGCGGAATCGGGCTGCTGTTGATCGAGCTGCCGCTGCGCCTGCTGCATCTGCTGCTGCGCCTGCTCGGAGGACTGCTGCGCGTCGCGCGCCTGCGCGGCCTGTCCGCGCGAGGCCTCGTCGCCGCTTTTCTCGAGCTCCTTCGCCTTCTGCTGCAGCCACTTCGTGACCTTCTCCTGGAGCGCCTGCTCCAGCTTCTCCTGCTCCTGGGCGAGCGCGTGGAAGTCCGGTTCCTGCTTCTTCTGGAGCTCCTCGCGCGCCTTCTCGAGGTCGCGACGGGCCTGCTGCAGGCTCTTGTGGGCCTGCTGTTGGGCCTGCTGGCCCTGGGCAGGCTGCCCCTTGGACATTTGCTCGCCCGCGCTGCCCATGTTCTGGCGGGCGTTCTGCATCTCTCCGGCGGCGTTCTGCAGCGCCGCTTGGGCGCTCTGCGGCTGCTTGAGCGCCTGCTCGGAGCGCGACAGCTCGTTGACCTTCCGGCCGAGCGCCGCCGCCTTCCCCTCGAGCGCCTGTTGCTGCCGGGCGACGGGCTCGAACTTCTGCGCCTCGGCCTGCGCCAGCGCGTTCTGGAGCCGCTGCAACTCCTGATGCGCCTCGCGCATGTGGCGAAGAGCCCCCTCCTGATCCTCCCCCGCGGCACGACTCTCGTCCTTCTGCAGATCCTGCAGGGCGGCCGACTGCCGCTCGCCGGCCTGCCCGGTCTTCTCCGCGGCTGAATCGAGGGCTTTCTGCGTGGAGGCGGGCGACTCCGGATCGGCGGCCGCCTTCTTCATCCGGCCGGCCGCGTCCTTCGTCTCCTTCTCGATCGCCTTCTGCTCGTCGGCCAACTTCTGCGCCTCCGCAGGCTTCGATTGCGCGGCTTCGTCCGCCAGCTTCTTGAGCACGTCGCGCGCCTTCTCAAGGTCGCGTACGGCCCTCTCCTGATCGCCCTTGGCGAGGTCGGGCTGGTTCTCCTTGAGGCCCTCGTTGGCGGCATCCTGCGCGTCCGACGCGTCCTTGAGAAACCCGTCGAGCAGCTGCTTGCGGGCCTGCTCGGGGAGACCCTTCATTTCGTAGAGAGCGTGGCCCAGCTGCCAGGTGCGTTCGCCGACGTCCTCCTGCTGCTTCTGGAGCGCGGCCATGTTGGCCTTCGAGGGATCCTCGGCGGCCTCCGCGGTGGCGTTCATCACCTTCTTCTGATCCTCGATCACCTTCTCGATCTGCTTGAGCGCGTCGGCCAGCCCCGCGTGGCGGCGATCGAACTCCTCGAGGTCGTTCTTCGCCTTCTCCTGCCGGGCGATGAGCTCCCCGAGCTTGCGCGTCATCTCGCCGATGTCGCGCAGCTCCCGCCCCTTGGCGTCTTCGGCGGCCTTGAAGGCCTGCTCCTGTTCCTTCTCGAGCTTCTCGATCTCGCGAATGGCCTCGGTGATGCGCTCGACCAGCTCGCGGGGGACGCCTTTCTCCGTTTCGGCGGCCAGCTTCTTCTGGTCGTCGAGGATCTTGTCGAGGTCCCGGCGCACTTGGTCCCAATCCTTGGCGCGTTCGCTGTTGAGCTCGCGCGTCTTCTCCTCGAGCTTCTGCTCCTCTCGGCGCACCTCCGCGAGTTTCTCCAGGGCTTGCTCCAAGGCGCGCTTCTGCTCTTCGAGCGCCTTCGTGTCCGTGCGATCTTCCAGGAGGTCGAGGAGAGACTTGAGGACGGCCGCCACGTCCTCGCCGGCCTTCAGCGCCAGCTCCGGCCGCTCGTTGTTGAGGTGGTCGAGGATGGCCTGGATCTTGGTCTCGGCCAGGGCCTCCTTCTTGAGCCGGACGCGCGCCTGTTCGAGCTTGTCGGCGTAGTAGGGCGATTTCTCCCGCAGGACCTTGATGACGACCTCCATCTTCTCGTCGACCTGCCGGATCATCAGCGCCACCTGCCGCTGCATCTCGCGCGGATCCTGCTTGTCGTCCTGCGCGGCCGATGAGACGGCGGCCAGAAGGGCCACGGACAAAAATCGCATCATGGGTCCTCCCGCTACTTCTTGCGTTTCCAATCCGGAATCCGGCCGTTGACGCGCATCTGCTCTTCGTAGATGAAGCGGAACAGGCGCACGATTTCCTGGTAGCTCGACCAGCGGTCGAGGAAGCGAAGGGCGTTGTCGATCGCCGTGATGACCTGGCTTTGAAGCCCCCGGGTCGCGTTCAGACGCTGGGATCGCGTCTCGTGCCGCGACTGGGACGCGTCCCGGATGCTGACCGTCGCCATGGGGGAAGGCCCGTTCGGCTCGATCGCGATCGACAAGGCGTCCATCGCTTTGGAGAGCTCCGCCGCGGCGCGCTCGTCGAAGATCTTGTTGTAGACGCCGCGCCGGCGGATCTTGTCGATGTCCTGGCGGGCGTGTCCGAGCTTGTCCGTGATGTCGCTCTGGTCGTTGGCGCTGTGCCGCAGCTCGCCCGCCTGCTCCGGGGTGAGGGTGTCCACGGCGCCGAACTTGCGGTCGAGGCGGGCCGTCCTTTCGTACAGATCGTTCTGCCGGCGGCGCAGCTGCTCGAGGTTCTGCTTGACCTTCTCCATCTGGTCCTGCAGCTCCTTCTCCAGCTGGGTCAGCGGCACGACGGCGAAGCGGTACGTCTTGCCTTCCTTGACGTTCGGGTTGTTCGGATCGACGTCCTTGTAGTCGCGCGCGGTGAACCGGACCGTCACGTAGTCGCCGGGCTCCGCCTGAAGCGACTCGAACTTGAAGAGGTACTCGACCTTGATCGATTTGACTCCGGGCCCGTATTCGGTGGGCTTCATGTGCTCCGGACCCATCTTGAGTTTGACCCAGTCGGTGGATTCGCGTCCTTCCTTGCGGTACTCGAAGAGGATCTCCGCGAGACCGTTGTCGTCGTCCACCTCCGCGCTGATGGGGCGTTCACAGTCCTTGGTGACGTTCTCGTCGCCCAAGGGGTCGAGCATTCGGATGGCCGGCAGCGCGTCGATCTGGCCCTTGATGAGGTAGCGGATCGGATCGCGGTTCGGCAGCCCGTTCTTCGCCTTCAGCATGAGCTGATACTCGGAGAACGCTTCGCGCACCTCGAAGGCGCCCGTCACGAGGCGGTCGGCGCCGGAGGCGCTCTTCAGGATCGTCAGAGGCGAATCGGCTTCCTTGCCCTTGGCGCCCAAGCGGAGCGTCGCCTCCGCGATGTCTTCGTTGCAGGTCGCGACGAAGCGGACGTTCGTATACTGCGGCGCGGAGACGTTGCCTCCCAGCACGGGTTGGCTTTCGGGCGTGTTCTGCATCTTGAGGTAGTCCGGGTACGCCATGGTGAGTCGGATTTCCTCCACGCTGGGCGGATTCTGCGTCGTGACGTGATAGACGTCCGTCACGTCGTCGCTGCCGCTGACGGTGAATTCGAAGGGCCCCGGCACGTGCGTGAAGGTGTAGGTGAACATGTTGCGGAAAGGCTCCGTCATCGTCTCGCGGCCTTTCTCGCCCGTCGCGAATCGGTAATCCAGGCGGACCTTGCCCGGGCGCAGTCCCTCGAAGCCCACGGCGATCGTCAGGTCGTCGCCGCGCGCGATCGTTCGCGTGCGGGACGTCGCGTCGAAGTCCAGGACCTTCAGGTAGGTGCGTTGCGGCCAGCGCACGCTGAGGCCGAGCGCGCGCTGGACGTAGATCTTGGCGAGGGTGCGCGTCTTCTCGGTGACCCCGGCGGCCGCGCCCAGGAGCAGCGTCAGTCCCGCCGCCCAGGCCGCGATCTTGAGCACGTGGGATCGGACGAGCACGCCGTTGAAGTCGAGGGCGGACGCCGCGTCGGCGGCGTCGCCGATCAGGGCTTGGACGAGCTGGGGGGAGTTGAATTCGGAGGCTTCGTTCTCGTGACGGGCGAGCTGGATCGCGGAGATGAGGCGGTCGTTCAGTTCGGGGTAGTGTCGCTCGACGAAGAGCGCCAGGTCGTCGTCGCTGATCCTCACCGCCAGGGGGTATACGACGCGGCGCAGCGTGATCCATGAGAAGAAGGCGATGCCTGCGATCAGGAAGATCAGGCGGACCTCGCGGGGGAGGATGAAGTAGTAATCCAGGACGAACGTCGCGATGACGAAGAGCCCCAGGAGCGTCAGCAACCGCGCGACGCCGTCGAGCAGGAACAGCCGGCGGATGGAGGCGCGTATCGAGTCGAGTCGAACCGAAATCGTCTCCAGTTGAGGGGCATGGGGAGACATTTAGTGGACCTCAAGGGATAAAGGGTCGGACTGAAGCACGCCCTGCCGGCCCTGATACACGAGGGTGACGGCATACCGGCCGGCGGAGGGGAAGAGTGCCGGTTTCACGCGGTAGGTGAGGAGGCACGGAGTCATTACGTCCAGACGGGTCAGTCCGTTTGCCGTGGGTCGAGCTTCCACGGGGACGATGCCGGCGTCCAGGGGGGCGACGTATTCCTTGCGATTCGGATCGATGACCTTGAGGTAGAGCTTCTGGCGGAGGTCCTGGATGCCTTCGAGGGGGAGAGGGGCGGCGGAGGCGGTCTGGAAGGCGATGCGCCACGTCGGGGAATCTCCTTGTCCGACGACTCGCTTCGGGATCTCCAGGGTGAGCATGATGTGCTCGTGGGGCGCCATCCACTGCAGGTCGTCTTCGTCCAGTGCGGCGGACGCCTCGCCCACGGTGGCCATCTTGCCGGATTGGAGACGCAGCTTCCCCAGGGATGAGGCGACTTCCACTTCACCCTCGACGACGTAGATAGTGGAAGGTCCTTGGGGCGCGCGGACGCCGAAGCGGGTACCGTGTACGGTCACGGTTGCGTCGGGGCTTTCGACGACGAATCCGCGGGTGACTTCCGCGAAGATCTCTCCCCGGACGATGTGCAGGCGGGTGGGCTGGACGAAGCGGATCTCGGTGTCGCGTTGGAGTTTCAGGAGGCCGATGTCGGGGAGGGTCAGGACGACGTAGGTGGGGGCGTGGAAGGTTTGGCCGGTGGTGAGGCGAGTTCCTGGGGATGGCGCGGGCGCGTCGGGGGCGACGAACGCGATCGTCGCCGCGTGGGTGGGTCGCATGAGCATCGCGACGAACAGAAACGAAAACGCCGCGACCAGGATACTGGCCGCGGCGGCGAATCGCAGGAGCGCGCGCAGGCTGCCCGTGCCCGGCGTGGAGGCGGCGCGCGTAATTTCGCGCTTCAGGTTCTGCCAGACGGCTTCGGAAGGAGTGATGTCGTCGATGGTCTTGAGGAGGGCCAGGGTGGTTTGGGCTTTGCGCGCGTCGGTCATGCAGGCGGGGCATTGGGCGAGGTGACGGCCGACGGCGGCGGCCAGGTCTTCCGGCAATTCGCCGGATTGGTAGGCCGGGACATTCGCTTGGATTTCGCGGCAATCCATCCGATCTTCCTTGTCACCCTATATCAACCGGCGAGAGGGGCAAAGGTTCAGGGGAATTCGAGGCGCGGCGGTGACGGCCCTGACCGGACTCCAGATTGGGCGCACGGAAAGAACTCAACGCCGAAGTCGCGGAATTCGCAGAAGAAACGTGGGGGGGAGGAAGAGGGAGCCAGAATATCTCCTTCCTGCATTCTTCTGTTCGGAAGAACTCTAAGGAAGGCATGAAGCCAGGAGGAAGAGGGGGTCCTCTTCGCACGAAAGGTGAGGATGCCTCTTCCGTCGGAGGCGTCGCCTTCCTTTCCTGGTTTCCTGCCTTCCTCAGAGGTACTCCGGTGACATCACTTGAAGCCCAGGGCATGCTCGAACAGCTTCAGAGAGTCGCATGAGAATCTTCTTAAGAAAACGAGAATCTGGCTGATAGGAACCCAGGGTGGTGTCGAGGTGTTTCGAGGTCGTGTCTTGGTACGCAAGGGCCTGGGGTTCAATCTGATCGGCGTCTCCCTATCAGGGAATCGCCCAATCTCCCGCACACGTCTTGTTACCCTCTATTGAACCATGCCGACTTCAAAGCCGTCCTCGTCCTTGCTGTTGTCGGTCCAGCGCAAGGCAACCCGGCACGAATCGGGTTCCGCCGCCACGCCGGATGGCGCGGAGGGATAGCAGCCGGCGAGCATTCCCAGGCAGAGACTGGCCACGAGGGCCGCAGCGCATCTGTCCATGCTCCTTGATTCGACTTTTTCGGGCGTTTCTACGACGATGGCGATCGTCGTCGCCGGACGCAACGAACCAGCAGCCAGCTCCATGCGATCGAGCCCACCAGCGTCCCGCCCCACGCCGCGATCGGCCGTCGGCGATACGCCTCCGCGATATGCCCCAGCGCCCCGTGCACCACGTTGTCCCACACGCCGTGCGACGGGGGCATCTCGATCAGCCGATCCCGCACTTTCTCCCCATCGACCTCGACGACCGTGGCGCACACCTTCTGGTCGAGTTGCCACGCGTCATAATCGCCTCCGACGCCGTTCACGACGTACACGGTGCCGCGGTCCTGCACTCGTCGATACCCGTGGGCGTGGCCGCTGAAGACGTAGCGTATGGGGTGCGCGCGCACCAGTTCGACGAAGCCCTCGAAGCCCGCCCTCGGACGGAAGTCGGCCGACGTGTCGTCGAGCGGCGGCACGTGCATGAAGAGGACGATGGGGCGGCCGCCCGCCTCCTTCAGCCGTCGTTCGAGCGCCTCGCGAGGCGGCGGTGCGCCCGCGGCGTCGTCGAGCGTGATGAAGCGAATCGCGCCGTGATCGAACGACCTCTCGCGCGGCCCGATCTCTTTCTCGAACAACGCCGTGCCGCCCTTGACGTCGTGGTTGCCGGGGGCGACAAAGAGAGGCGTGTCCAGTCCCGCTTCGGCGAGCGCCCATCGAACCAGACGGTAGTGATTGGGATCGTTGTCGCTGACGAGATCCCCCGTGTGGGCGTAGAACGCGGGCCGTTCGGCCTCGAGGCGCTCCAGCATGCGGCGCAGGCCGGTGATCCCCTTCTGCGTGTCGCCGAGGACGGCGAAGCGGTAGTTCGCCGGCGCTCCCGAGATCTCACGATTCGTCAGGCACGCGGGCCGGGGCTCGCCCACCCAAAGGACGACGCCGCCGCAGAAGGCGAGCGCCGCCCAGACGATCGCGCCGGCGGACAGCGCGATCCATTCCAAACGGTGGCGGGCCATGGAAAGCCATGGTAGGGCAAGCGGACTGTGTGGGCAAACCCTTGCGCAATCCGCCCGTCATTTGATGGAATTTCGCCTGGCCTGCTGATTGCATTACCGACGCCATGATTCGAGAAACGCTCCAGAAACTCGCGCATCTGCTCCTGCGCCTGTGGCTCAAGGCGTACCATCAGATCCGGGTTCCGCGGCTCAAGCTGGACCGGCCTTCCGTCATCGTGGCCAACCATGCCAGCCATCTCGACATCGCCGCGATCTTCGCGTCGATCCCGTTCTCCGAGATCCCCAAGGTGCGCACGGCGGCGGCGCGGGATCATATCTTCACGATGCCCGGGCCGATCGTCTCGCTCGCGAGATTTCTCTTCAACGTCTTTCCTTTCGAGCGGCGAAACACGTCGGCCGACAGTCTGAAGCGATGCGAGGACTACTTGCGTGAAGGCTGCCACGTGGTGATGTTCCCTGAGGGACGGCGCTCTCCGAACGGGCGGTTCCTCGGCTTCACGCCGGGTTTCGCGGCGGTCGCGTACAAGACGGGCGCGCCCGTTGTCCCGATCCGCCTGGACGGTACGCATCGGGCTCTCCCGCGCGGCGCGGTGGTGCCGTTGGCGTATCCCGTCCGGGTCGCGCCGCGACCTCCGTTGCGGGCGCGGCGCGTGCACTACGAGCGACGGCGCACCGAGTACCTCCGCTTGATCGAGTGCGCGTCGGCGGCGATCAGTCGGCCGTGATCACGACGGTCGCTCCGCTCTTGAGCGAGGTGCGGGCCCCGGTGCCGTGGCGCAGCTCGATATCGCGTTTGAGAGCGGACCGCACGCTCACGACCCCCTTGCGCCGCTCCACCTCGAGGACGCCTTCCGGGAGCAGGAGCCGCGTGGCGAACTCACGGTCGCGGGGCAGGCGCGGCATGATCTCGATCTCGTCGTCGGAGAGGCGCCGCACTCCGAGCGCGCCGAAGGCGACGGCCGCGAAGTACGCCGCGTCCCACCCTTGCATCCACCAGCGGATGTTCTTGCCCGTCTCGCCGTGGACGATCTCGTTGGGCAGGAAATCCCCCTCTGCCTCGAGATCGCTCCACCCGATCTTCTTGAGGATCCTGAGACCGTCCTCGGAGGCGCCGCATGTGAAACGCGCGAAGGCGTCGACGGAGTTCAGGAACGGCCAGATCCCGCCGTTGTGGTAGTCCCCCGGTTCAAAGCCGAAGCTCTCCGGCCGATACGGGTACGACTCCCGCACGCCCCACTTCGTTTCGTTCGCGCGCAGCGCCTCGAACACCCGGCCCACGCGGTCGTCGGGAATCACTCCGAAGAGGGCCCCCACGCATTGCTCTTCGGCGACCGTGGAATCCGCGCGCCCGTCGCGCCAGCGATTCACGTAGCAGCGGCCGTCCCACAGGCCGCCCTTGTCGACCGGAGCGTGGATGCGTGCCGCGCTCGTCTCGTAGAGTCGGCGATATTGTCGCGACGCGGCGGCATCGTCGAGGACGTCGGCCGCGTCCGCCGCGCGGCGCAGCACGGCGAGCCACAGCAGCGCGAAGTGCGGGCTGTACTGGCGCCCTTCCATTCCTTCGACGTCCTTCCAATCGGCCCAGCAAGAGCCTTGGTCGGGCACCGAATCCCCGTCGCGATCGCGTCCTTTCAGGTATTCGATCGCACGCTTGACCGACGGCCACAGCTTCCTCAGGAGTTCGCGATCCCGTCGCCACTCGAACCAGCGCATGACGCGGAGGATGAAGTACTCGTTGATGTCGATGTCGTCTTCGCGCTCGATGGTGGGCAGGATGGTCGTGGGGATCTTCCCGTCGCCGCGTTGATGCGCGGCGGACTCCTCGATCATCCGTCGCTCAAGTTCGGGCCAGTAGACCAGATGGAGCCAGCTCGTCCAGAACGAGTCGCGCTGGTTGAGCTCGGTGTAGCCCAGCGTCACGACGTCCCCGTTACGGAAGAGCTTGGTCAGCGCGACGCCGGCGACCATGTACCATCGGACGTAACCGTCCAGGACGGGATCGCCCGTGCGCGGCAGGTGGCGTTCGAATTCGGCCGTGGCCTGGCGTACCTCCGCCCACTGTCGACTCGCATGACCGACCAACGCTTCGAGCGTCGCGAGGCGGTCGACGTACGGGCCTTGGGAGTCATGCCGCGCCAGCAGGAGGCGCGCGGGGGCGGATCCACGGGCAGGAATGCGAACGACCTTCGTCACCTCCGGCAGCCGTCCGACCGTTCGCGCGCACGCTCCGTCGAATCCGATGAAGACGCGGCCGGCGGACACGCCTTCGAAGCCCTCGATGGACGCTTCGCGGAAGGACGCGCTGTCGGCGGCCATCCATCGGAAGCGAAGGGTCGCTTGACGTTCGTGGGGCGAGGTGTTAACGAGCGTGATGTCCGTCGAGAGGACGGGCAGCGAACTGGTGAAGGCGTCGCCGAGGGCCACCGGGGCGTGCGCTCGAATCTCGATCTGCAATCCGGGAAACGCGTCGTCCTCCAGCGCGATGGACGCGAAGGGCCACGCGCGCGTCAGTCGGCGTCGCGTGAATTCGTTGTCGCTCTTCTTGCGGCCGGATTCTTCGAGCGAGAGCTGTCCGCCGCCCAGCTCCCGCAGCCACTGGCCCTGCTCGCTGGGATTCACGTACACGCTCGGCCAGATTCGCCCGTTCGACGCGATCTCGCCGCAGATGCCGAAATTCGCGCACGGAAACCCGGTTTTTGGCGCGCGTTTGAGATCGAGATAGAAATCCGCCTCGGCCTCCCAGAGGAAGACGAGGGGTCCTTCGAAGATGCCGCCTCCTCCGCCGAAGTCGCACACCCGCACGGCCAGGACATTGCTGCCCTGGCGCAGCGCATCTCGGGGCACGAGGTAGAGCCGTTGGTCTTGCCAAGCGGTCTTACGCGGGGGATTCATGGATCCCGAAGCGCCGATCTTGACCCCGTTGATGTACGTTTCGTCGGCGTCGTCGATTTTCCCGAGGAGCAGGACCGCTTTTTCGCCTTGGGGAAGGCGGGGGAGATGGAACGTCCGCCGGTACCACGCGAAGCCGTCCAGCTGCGGAAGGCCTTGTGCCTCCCAGGTTCCGGGGACGTGCAGCGTTCTCCATCCCCCGTCGTCGAAGTCGGGCTTCGCCCACGCGGGATCGTCACCGCTGCGAAAGCGCCACGCTCCCTCGATATTGCCGGGGAGCGTGGCCGCGTCGGATTGATCTTGGGTGGAGCATGCCCAGGCGACGATCAGCAAGGGCACCATGGGCTACGACTTCTTGCCTCCGTCGATCCGGCCGCCGAGGCCGGGCACCCGCTGCAAGAGCTCCTTCACGTTGACTCCGCTGACGCCTTCGAGCACCGGCGGCAGTTGCGCGATGATGTCCACGATGTCTCGCGTGATCTTCGACGCCCCGGTGCCGTCGTGGCCGTTGCCCGTGGAGACCACGGTGATGCGGTCCACCTTCGACAGCGGCTCGGCGATCGCGCGCGCCAGCTCCGGCAGCTTGTCGATGAACATCTGCGCGATGGCGGCCTCGTTGTACGCGCGCCAGGCCTCCGCCTTCTGACGCATCGCTTCGGCTTCGGCGCGGCCCTTGGCCATGATGATCTCCGCCTCCGCGAGGCCCTTCGCCTTGATCGCCTCCGCCTCGCCGCGTCCGACGTTCTGGGCGGCCAGCGCGCGGCCCTCGGCCTCCTGGATGATCTGGTACTTCTGCGCGTCGGCGATCTGCAGCACGCGGAACTTCTCGGCTTCGGCCGGCTTCTCGATGGTCGCCTGGAGCTCCTTCCTGCGGATCTCGATCATCCGCTCCTTCTCGATTTCGAGGATCTTCATCTCCTCGAGCTTCACGGCCTGCTTGGCGATGGCCTCCTGCAACGGGTAGGCCTGGTCGGATTTCGCCTTGGCGTCGTTCATCGAAGCCGTGTACTGCGCGCGGGCGACCTCGAAGTCGCGCTGCGATTGCGCGACCTGGGTCTCCGCGGTGAAGCGGGCCTTCTGGCCGAGCTGGTGCGCCTCCGCGCTCTTGATCGTGGCGTCGCGGTCGGCTTCCGCCTGGCCGACGACGGCGTCGCGTTTGACCTGGGCCGTGCGAGGCTTGCCCAGGGCATCGAGGTAGCCCTGGTTGTCGCGGATCTCCTTGATCGTGAAGGAATCGATCTGGAGGCCCATGGTCGCGAAGTCGCTGGAGGAAACCTCCTGCACCTTCTGCGCGAACATCTCCCGGTTGGTGTACAAGTCCTCGACATTCATCTGGCCGATGATGGCGCGCAGATGGCCCTCGAGCGTGTGGTGGGCGACGTTCATGATTTCGGCAGGGGTCTTGCCGAGAAAGCGCTCCGACGCGTTGGCGATGGACACCTCGTCGCCCTTGATCTTGATTTGAGCCACGCCGTCGACGATCACGGGGACGCCCGTCTTGGAGTAGACCTCCGGCGTCTTGACGTCGATGGTCATCAATTCCAGGGACATGGTCTCGGCCTTCTCGAACACGGGCCAGACGAACGTGGCGCCGCCCTTGACCGTCCGGAATCCCACGGCCCGTTCCCGGCCGTCCCCGGTCCGGATGATGCGCTTGCGGCCGGACACGATCAACGCTTCGTTCGGGCCGACTTTCACGTATCGCGAAACGTAGACCGCGACGAAGATGAAGACCATCAGGAGGAGGCCGACAACGATGCCGATAACCAGCTCAGGTCCCATCTCGACTCTCCTTACTTGGATCGTTCCACGATGAAAGTACCCCCGACGACCTTCACGATCTTGACGAGTGCCCGGGCGGGCAGTTCCTTTCCGTCCGCGGTCTTCGCGGGAGCCGTGAAGCGGCTTTCCCGAAGGACGTAGGCGATCTCTCCGACGCCCTGGGCGGGGATGCCGGTGATGATCTCGGCCTCAAGCCCGACGGCCTCGTCCGAACGCGGGGCGCTCGAAGCCACCGTCACGCTCATGATCTTGTAGAAGAGCAGAAACACGAGCGCCGCCACGACGAACCCCGAGACGGCCGCGATCGGGATATGGGCGAAGGCGGGCAGCAAGAAGTACTTCTTCAGGATGATGCCCGTTCCGCCGAAGGTCGCCACGAACATGGCGATGGTGACGGGACTGACGGGAGAAAGCGGAACGGATTCGCCATGGCCGATCGCGTGTCCCCCGGCGTCGATATTGCCGCCCGAAACGTCCACGTCTCCGGCGACCTCGGCGTGTCCCGAGAACACCCCGGACAGCAGGCCCGACATGATCGCGAAGCCCAGCCCGAGGAAGAAGCTCACCAGATAGACGATTTCGATCCAGTCCATGATGTCCCCCAGCAAATACAGCCTCCGCCTTGGAGCCGGCGGACGAGCCTTGACTATAGGTGTCCTTCCCGTGGGCGGTCAAGGCAATCCGCCAGGCGACTACTGCGCGAGCAGGAGGTCGTCGCGCGCCGTCGACGGCCGGCCGCGCCAGGTGTGCGCGGCCTCGGTCCTGCGGGTCATGTTCATGGCGTCGGTTAGACGCCCTACCCAACCCGGCGTTACGGTTCAACGGTTCATACGTTCGCCTGTTCAGTTGATCGAACGGCGGAACGAACGAAGGAACGCGTGAACTGACGAACGGATGAACGGCGGAACTGGTGAACGAGTGAACGGTTCTAGGTTGTGGCGGCTTCCGCGTGGAGCTGCCCCGCCACGTTGATCCCCAGCGGCGTCGGGTCCACGGTCCGCGCGATGTACCGCGGCGGCTCGGTCGCGCCCTTGGGGACCGCCGCGAGGTCGACCTGCCGCGGCATGCGATACGGAATCCCATCCTTGTCGCGGATGATCCGCACGATCGGGCTCATCCACATCTTGGGGTCGGGACTGGGATGGAAGACGATCGCCAGTTCGCCCGTGCTGAGCTCGACGCACGTCCCGCACGGGAAGAGCCCCAGCGTGCGCACGAACAGCCGCACGAGGTCCGCGTCGAGCCGTTTCCCGGCCATCTCGATGAGCATCTTGACGGCGGAGTCCGGCAGGAAGGCCGCCCGGTGAGGCCGGTCGCTGGTGAGGGCGTCGAACGTCTCGGCCACCGCGATGATGCGGCTGTAGAGATGGTGGTTGGCCCCCTGGATCGCCTCGTGATGTTCGCAGAGCACCATGATGCGCTTGAGCAGCGCCTCGTTGTACTGCTTCACCCGCAGGAGCGCTTGCACGCCGAGCATCGGGTGCTGCAGGAGCTGCCGGCGCTCCTCGGGCGTGAAGCGGCCGGCTTTTCGAAGGAGCTCGGGCGAGAGAAAGGCCTTTCCCAGATCATGAAGCAGCGCCGCCATTCCCAGCTCGTGCAGGTGCGCGCGGCGCAAGCCCGTCTGTACGCCGAGGATGAGCGACAGGATCGCCACGTTGACCGAGTGGTTGTGCAGATAGGAGTCGTAGTGCTTGTTGTGGACGATGCCGAGGTACTTCCATCCGTCTTCGAGACACACCGTCACGAGGTCCTGCACCGCGCGGCTGAGCTTGAGGTGGTAGTAGCTTCGCTGCGCGGCGTCGTCCAAGTGGCGGATGTACTCGCGCAGGAGCGCCATCGCCTTGGCGTAGGTCCGCGTGGCGAAGGTCCGGCGGTCGAGCCGGACCGACGTGGCCTGGCGCACGCGGGTCGCGTCGTCGGCCGGCGTGAGTTCCACGGCCTCGGCCAGTCCGCGAAGCTGGATCTGGCGCGCGCAATCCTGGAACGTCGTGCGCGACTCTCGGTTGTAGCGCGAGATCGCCAGCACGAACTCATTCCACTGCGGGCGGGTCAGCGCCTGGCCGAATCGGACGCCGCCGATCCGGCGCGCGCGCAGCAATTGCAGGAATTGCATGTGCCGGATGAAGGTCGGCCCGTCGCAGCGCAGCCGTTGGGCGTTGACGAAGATGCTCTCCTCGTGCTGCTGGAAAACGAGCGATCCGCACTGCTCGACGATGCCGGCGAGCTGCCCGCAGGCGCGATCCAGCAGTCCCACCAGATCCCGGTGCTCCGGCTCCAGCAGCTGGCCCAGCTGAACCACACGTCCCAGCGTGATCAGGAACTGGTTCCACGCGGCGTGCAGCTCGCGTTCGGAGGGCATCGTCAAGAGGTCACCTCCGATCGGGCGAGCGCCACTCGCGCGAAGGCCGCCAGCTCCTTGTCCTCGCCTTCCGCGGCGGTCCGCAGGAACTGGTAGGCCTCGAGGGTGGCCAGTTCCTTCAGCCCCATCACGGCCGCGCGGCGGGTGTCGGCGCCCCTGGATTTCTGAAACACGCCGGCCGGTCGTGCCGCGACGCCCTTGAGGAAGACGTAGGCCGCCGCTCCGCCGACACGCGCCAGCGCCCGCATCGCCAGCTCCTTCTCGACCGCCTCTCGGTCCGCGAAGTCGCGCCGCTCGATCCAATCCTGCAGCGGCATCCGCAGGGCCGGGTCCCGCGTGTCGCCGATCGCGCGCAGCGTGTGCGCCCGCACCGTCGCGTCGGCGTCCGCCAGGCCCGCCTGCAGATACCGGATGCGGAGGGGCCCTTCGCCCTTCGCCGCGATCGCCATGGCTTGCTGGCGCAGCGAGGGCGAGGGATGGTGCAGGCACGCCTCTAGGTCGAGCGCCACGCCGGGCGGCCGAACCTCGCGAACGATGTCGAAGATCTCCGCGAGATGGCGCTCCGCGGCCGTATCGATCAACTCGCGAAACGCCTGCGGCTCAGCCACGCCGAACTCGACGAGGTAATCGCGCAGGATCGCCCGTCCGTGGGTCGAATGCACGTGGATGTAGAGCTGGCAGGCGAGTCGCACGAACGCCGGGCCTACGATCTTGAAGTACGCGCGCACGCCCGGATCGTCCTCGTGCAGCCGATTCAGGTAGGCCAGCAACGGCTTCTTCAGGTCGGGCCGCCGCACCGCCTCCACCAGGAGGTCCCACAAGGCGCGTCCACCGGACCATTGCGCGAGAAGGTCCGTCTGCTGCAGGTGCGAGAGGATGTGGCCCAGACACCCGAAGTCGCCTTTGCGCACGTAGAACCCGACGACGCCGCGCAGGAGAGGGTCGACTTCCACGACGGTCGTCCGATCGCCGTCGCCGTGCAGCTTGGCCAGGATGTCGAGCGATCGCCGGACGGCGCCGCCCAAGGTCTCGCCGTCGATCTCGCGACGCATTCGCTCGATCGACTCGTCCACGGGCCTGAGGAAGATGTCGTCGAGCTGGACCTCCGACAGGGCCGGTCCCTCCGGAGGCTCCGGCGGCGGTTCCGGCGCGTTCTCGATCGGCTGGAGGGTCCCCAGGACCCCCGTGTCTTCCACTTCGCTGATCCGCGCGGCGGGGAACGCCAACGAGGTTTCGTCCAGTCCCATGCGATAGACTTTGCGCCGCTCCTCCGCCCCAGGATCAAGTTCGCGCGTGGCGATCCGCCGCTCGATCATTCCTATCCGTCGCGCGATGTCCTTGATCACGCGGGCGCGCTTGGGATCCATGTCGGGCGGCACCTCGTCCTCGGCGAGTTCGAATTCGTCGACGGCGACGTAGTCGATCGACTTGAAATCCCGCGACCAGAGCAGGGACACGTAATCTTCCGAGAGCTCCACCAGATCCTCGCCCGTGAGCTCCATGATGCCGACGAAGTCGAGCAGCTCTTCGCGCGAGAGTCCGCGGTGGAAGCGGATCTCGCGGATCCCGTCCTTGTAGAGTCGGAACGGGAGCTCCTGCGGGTGCGCGGGCGCCTGCACGAGCGTTCGCCCCTCGATGCGCAGCTCCGTGGGAGTGATCTCCAGTCGCAGGTAGGAGAACCGGTCGAAGAACTCGATCATGCGCGTCAGGAGTTCCTGCGTGTTCTCCACGAAGAGCGGATGATCGGGCTGGTACATGCGCCGCGTGCGAAGGGCGCGGTCCAGGGCGCCGACGATTTCCCGCGCCGTGCGCAGCTTCTCCTCGACCTCGGCCCGCGTCGACGCGGGGGGATCGAATGCGGGATTGGGCATTCGCGGGCAATTATACCGCAAATACCCGTTCACCAGTTTATTCGTTCGCAGGTTCATCCGTTCTCCCGTTCGCCGGTGAACGGGCGAACTGTTGAACGGATGAACGTCTGAACGTTAGGATGGCCGCCATGCATGAGCACGAGAGCCTCATCTACGATTGGAACGCTCAGGGCGACTTCGGATTCCGCAGGCCGGCTCATCGCGTCGAGTTCGACGATGAGACGCTGCGTGACGGCCTGCAGTCTCCGTCGGTGCACACGCCGACGGTCCAGCAGAAGATCGAGATCCTTCATCTGATGGACGCGATGGGGCTGGACACGGCGGACATCGGGCTGCCGGGCGCGGGCGGGGTCGTGAAGGAGGACACGCTGGAGCTGGCGCGGGCGATGGCGCGCGATCGGCTGAAGATCGCCGCAAACTGCGCCGCGCGGACGCTCGAGGCGGATGTCCGTCCCATCGCGGAGATCGTGCAGAAGACGGGCCGGGCAATCGAGGCGTGCCTCTTCATCGGATCGAGTCCGATCCGCCGGTACGCGGAGAATTGGACGATCGAGATGATGTTGGAGCACACGCGCAAGAGCGTGTCGTTCGCCGCGCAGCAGGGGCTTTCGGTGATGTACGTCACGGAGGACACGACGCGGGCGCATCCGGAGGATCTTCGCCGGCTCTATCTGACGGCCATCGAGTGCGGGGCGAAGCGCATCTGTCTGTGCGACACGTGTGGCCATGCGACCCCCAACGGCGTCTTCGCGCTCGTCGGCACGGTGCGGCGCTTCCTGGAGGAGGCGGGGATTCGCGATGTGCGGCTGGATTTCCACGGGCACATGGACCGCGGGCTGGGCGTTTGGAACGCGATCACGGCGCTCATGGCGGGCGTCCATCGCGTGCACGGGACGGCCCTCGGGATCGGCGAGCGCGTGGGCAACGCGCCGATGGATGAGATCCTGGTGAACCTCAAGCTCTTGGGATGGATCGAGAACGATCTCACGAAGCTTTATGAGTATTGCCGGAAGGTGAGCGAGCACACGCGCGTGCCGATTCCGCACGGCTATCCCGTGGTGGGGAAGGACGCGTTCGAGACGGCGACGGGCGTGCATGCGGCGGCGGTCATCAAGGCGCTGCGCAAGGGGGACCGCTGGCTGGCGGATCGGGTCTACTCGGGCGTGCCGGCGGCGGATTTCGGGCGCGAGCAGGTGATCACGATCGGGCCGATGAGCGGCAAGTCGAACATCGTGTGGTGGCTGGAGAAGCGCGGGCTTCCCGCCAAGGAAGAGGTCGTGAACGCGATCTTTGAGAAGGCCAAGCAGTCGACGCAGCTGCTAACGGAGGTCGAGATCATGGCGTGCGTGAAGTGAGGTCGAGAG
>JACPRB010000236.1 GCA_016190155.1 Planctomycetota bacterium | reverse complement strand
CAGAGATTCCTTTCGAAAACGGACGCAACCGCTTGAGACCGAGTCGGTTGCCTGAGCACCCCGGAAGATCTTCGTGTCGCGAGAAGATCCCCTTTTTCCGGCTCACTTGATGTCCAGCAACTCCACGTCGAAGGTGAGCGTGGCGTTCGGAGGGATGCCGGGACGTCCTCGGGGTCCGTACGCCAGCTCCGGCGGGATGACGAGCTTGCGCCTGCCGCCGATCTTCATCGTGGAAAGCCCTTCTTGCCATCCCTTGATGACCTGGTTGAGTCCAAACTCGGCGGGGGCGCCTCGGTCGCGCGAGCTGTCGAACTTCGTCCCGTTTTGCAGCCATCCGGTGTAGTGCACGACGACGCGGTCCGTTGGACCGGGCGAGCGCCCCGTGCCGACGACGACATCGGAGATCTTGAGGCCGCTCTCCGTGATGACCTCGGGCCCCGGCGACGTCGGAGGAGTCTTCGGAGTTTCGGGGGCGGTCGGAGCGGACGCCGGGGCCTTGCCCTCGCAGGATACGGCCGACAGCGCCAACGCGGCAGCGATAAGCCATCTCATGGTTCAGGTCGTCCTTAACGGAACGTATCTTCTCTTGGCCAAGTCCATCACGCGCACATCTTAGAACGGGAAGGGCGTGATCTCAACCGGAGAGCGTGGCCGGCGCCCAGGCCGGAGAGAGCCGCAGCGCGGCGGCGAGCCGGTCCAGATACTCGGCGCGGGGAATCTCGATCGCGCCGAACATCCGCAGGTGCGGCGTGATGAACTGCGTGTCGAGGAGAGCGAAGCCCTGGCGGCGCAGGAGCCCGACCAGCGCCACCAGGCACACCTTGCCGGCGTCGGTGCGCCGATGGAACATGGACTCGCCCATGAATGCGCCTCCGACGCATACGCCGTACAGTCCCCCCGCCAGTTCGCCGCCGGCATACGCCTCGATCGTGTGGGCGTGGCCGTCGCGGTGCAGCGCGACATATGCGTCGCGAATCTCGGACGTGATCCACGTCGAAGTCGGCCGCGCGCACGCGTCGATGACGGCTTCGAAATCACGATCGGAGGCGAGCTCGAAGCGTTGCGAGCGACATACGCGCGCGAGACTGCGTGGGACGTGAAAGGCGTCGAGAGGGAGGATCGCGCGCGGATCGGGCGCGTGCCAGTCGATCGCGCCCGTCCGGGGATCGCCCATCGGGAAGAGCCCCCGGCGGTAGGCGTGCAGGATGAGCTTCGAGGTCAGCGCGGGCATGCCTTCTCGTCGGTGGAGCGCGCCGGTTCTTCTTCCGCCGTTTGCACGACGACCGTGCCGGCGATGAGATCGCCGATGCGCTGCTTGCGGCGCGTGGCGATGATCGAGGCGAGCCCGACGACCGCGAGCAGGTGGTAGGCGTCCACGCATCTCAGGACGTTGCGCGTCAGAGCGCGCCACACGCTCAAGCGGTTCCGGCCCCGGTCGATCACGCGGATGCCCACCAGGCGCTTGCCGATCGTCTGTCCGCACCAGGCTTCGAGAGCGAATCCGTACACGGCGTGGACCAGATAGCCTGCGCCGATCAGCATGAGCATGGCCGGATCCCAGAACGACAGATCGGGGGATTCCGGCACGAGGCCCGTGACGTAGAACAACGGCGCGAGCAGCATCTGATCGAGCAGGTGGGCCATGATCCGTTGCATCGTGTCCGCGTAGGGCGAGACCGGGGCGGACGACATCCCCAAGCTCTCCGCCAGCGCGCGGCGGCGCTCCCGCAGCAAGACGAATCCGAGGTAGACGAGCGAGAAGGAGAAGAACAGGAGCACGCTGGGCATCAGGAGTCCCAACCAGCGTCTCCAATCCGGCATGGTCCGGATCAACGTCAGCGCGGTTCCCGGTTCCGGCGCGAGCGTCGCCAGAGGGATCGTGGTCGATTGCAGGACGGTCATCCGCGCGAGCACCAGCCGCAGGCGGTCGTGTTCGGTCGCGAGAGCCAGGCCCGTGACGCGTCGAGCGAGAATCTGATAACGATCTTTGAAGGTCCACTGTGAAGGCGGCGGAGGCTGATTGCAGGCGGCGCAGCACCGCACTTGCAAGGTAAGCGTCGACAGCGACTTGTCCTTACGGTCGAAGTAGATGAGGATTTGGCGTGACCCGACGGCGACCGAGGTCCAATGTCGGGCGTCGCCGACGGAGAAGTCGGCCATGGGCTCGAACTTCTCGCCCCGGCGTCGGGCGGCGTGGACGGCGGGCTGCTCCTTCTCCTTCCAGAGGACCGTGGGGCCCGTTTCGTCCGACCAGGTCGCCGTCAGATGATCGACTTCCGTCCGCGTGTGCGCGACGATTTCGGGCGCGTCGGCCGCGCCGTCGCGCAGGCGGCGCGCGACGACCGAGCCTTCGTGGACGCCGAACAGCCAAAGGGTCTCCGTGGCCGGGTCGCGCGCGACGGCCAGGACGGACCAATCCTGATCGAGTTGGGCGGGGTGATCTTCCGAGAGCGAGCGGTAGGCGCGGCCGAAGAACGCGACGAGGCCGTCGCGCGTCGTGACGGGGACGAGCGTCGGGTCGTAATAGAAGGTACGCTGCTTGACCTCCAGCGTGGCGGGATCGAGCGCGACCAGGTACTGGACGATCTGTTCGCTTTCGAGCTGTCCTCCGCGGTGCGTGACGACCAGGCTTTCCGGCGTGGAGACGACGAGCGGGTCGCTATACGCCTCGGGGAAGAGACCGTGATACTCCCACACGGCCAGCAGGACGGCGCTGGTGACGGCGATGACGATCGCCAGCCGGCGTCTTCGTCGGTAGATGGACAGCGGCAACGTCTAGTCTTCCAGGACGAACGTGATCTTCAGGGACACTCGATACTCGATGACTTTGCCGTCGGAGACCTTGGCCTTCTGGCTGATGACCTCCAGGCCTGTGATGCCGCGCAGGGTCTTGGCGGCGCGTCGGAGTCCTTCCTGGACGGCTTCGTGGAAACCCTTCGAGGACGATGCGGTGATTTCGGTGACGCGCGCGACAGCCATGGCTTTTCCCCCCATGTAAGTTCCAATCTCAAGGCTGCTGACGGCTTATAGCTTATGGCTTAAGGCTTACTATTCAAGTAGAATGCGCGACCGATGTCCCACAAACGCCCTGAAGGTACGGACGACATCCTCCCCGACCAGATTCCGCTTTGGCTGCGGTTTGAGCAGATCGCGCGAGGCGTGTTCGGACGGTACGGCTACCTGGAGGTCCGGCCGCCGTTGTTCGAGCACACGCGGCTCTTCCTGAAGACCTCCGGCGACACGACGGACGTCGTGGAGAAGCAGATGTTCACGGTCCCCTCTCGTTCGGAAGGGGAAGATTCGTACACGTTCCGGCCGGAGCTGACGCCGGGCGTGATTCGCGCCCTCATCGAGAACGGTCTCTTCCACAAGCGTCCTCTGTGGAAGGTGTTCTACATCGGTCCGATGTTCCGCTACGAGAAGCCGCAGAAAGGGCGCACCCGGCAATTCCACCAGTTCGGCGTCGAGGCGGTGGGATCGAAGGAACCGCTGCTGGACGTGGAGACGATGGCGGTGCTGGCGGACGTGCTGCGGGAGGTCGGGGTCAAGGAGTTCGCGCTGCAGGTGAACACGCTGGGCTGCCCGGATTGTCGCGAGGCGTACCGCGGCCGCGTCCGGCAGGCCATGGGGGAGAGGCTTTTGGAGTACTGCGAGAGCTGCCGGCGGCGCTTTGAGCGCAACGTGCTTCGCGTGTTCGATTGCAAGGTGGAGACGTGCGCGCGGCTGGCGGAATCTCTGCCGGCGATCGCCGACTTTGTTTGCGCCGACTGTCGCGCGCACTTCGAGAAGGTCCTGGAGGGGTTGCGCGACGCGGGGCTCGAGTACGTCATCAACAAGCGGATCGTGCGAGGCTTGGACTATTATTCGCGCACGGTTTACGAGTTCACGTCGACCGCTCTGGGGGCGCAGAACGCCTTGGGCGGAGGCGGGCGCTACGATTCGTTGGTCGGCGGCATGGGCGGGCCGGATGTCGGCGCCGTCGGGTTTGCCGCCGGAGTGGAGCGCGTGCTCATGGCGGCCAAGGGGGTCGAGGCGCCGGCGGCGCGACCGGACTTCTTCGTGATCGCGGCGGGCGAGGAGGCCAGACGCGCGGTGTTCCGGATCGCGCAGCAGTTGCGCGCCGCGGGCCTTGCCGGAGATCTGGACTACGAATCGCGCAGCGTCAAGGCGCAGATGCGCCGGGCGAACGACCTGCGCGCGTTGTACGCGGTGATTGTCGGTCCGGAGGAACTCGCGAAGCAGCAGGCGAAGATCAAGAACATGGACGATGGCGTCGAGCGCGTGGTCGCGCTCGCCGAGGTCGCGGGGTTGATCGGGAGGGCTCGAGAATGAAAGCGGCGAACGGTCTCCTGATCGTGCTGTGCGTCGCGGGGTGCGCGACGACGGATCAGGAGCGCCAGGGGCGCATCGTACGGGATACCTTCGAGCGATGGAACGAAGCTCTGGCGCGCGGGGACGTCGAAGCGGGCTACGCCGGCATGAGCGACGGGTTCAAGTCGCATTGGCTGTGGGCGCGGCTGCGCGATCGAAACGACACGGTCACGCAGGCGCATTTGGCGAAGCTCGATCCGGCGTTGCGCGGGTTGCTCGACGTCTGGTTCAACGCGCACGAGAAGGAGCAGCCGCAGCGCGCGGAGCTGCTGCCGCAGAGCCTCCTCAATTCCCGATGGCTGTTCGATCTCTATCGGGAGCACCTCACGCGGGAGAAGCAGACGGTGACGGCGGAGGCAAAGGTGCGGACGGTTCGCGAGGTGTATCTGGACGAGACCGGGGCGACGGTGACGGCGGAGACGCTGGGCATTCTGGCGATGTACGCCATGGTCGTGGAAGGGGGCCGCTGGAAGATCGACGGCTATCGGCAGGCGGTGCGGCCGCGCAAGTGACCCGTTCGCCCGTTCACCCGTTCAAACCGCCGAACCGGCGAACCGACGAACGTATGAACGGATCATCGCCCCACTTCGAGGCGCTCTCCGAATCGTCGCGGGATCTGTTTGATCGCGAAGATCTTGTCCATCGTCTTGCGGTAATCGTACTCCACCCGCCGGAACTCCACGATCATGCTTTCTTGGTCCCAGATGACGTAGCACGCGCGCATGTCGCGGTCGCGTGGCTGTCCGACGGAGCCGATGTTGACGTAGTACTTGCGTCCGTCGGAGAGCTTGACCTTGTTGGCGAAGGCGCGGGGCGGGTAGAACTTCATGTCTTCGGTGAAGACGCCGGGCTCGTGGGTGTGACCGCAGAAGCAGATCCGCTTGATCATCGAGAAGATTTCCTCCATCTTCTCGCGATCTTGTACGTCATGCGGACGAACGTACTCCTTCGTCCGGTTGCGAGGGGAGGCGTGCAGGTAGATGATCTCTCCGTCTTCGCGGACGTCCTGCAGGTCCCCCAGGAAGTTCCACATGCGGTGGTTCTCTTCGCGGGGGCTATGGGAGTCGTTGAGCTGATTGCGCGTCCAATCGATGGCCTGAGCGGCCTCGGGGTTGAAGTCCAGGGCAAGGAAGAGCAGCGCGTCTTCGTGGTTGCCGCGCAGCGACCACTTCCAATCGAACGCATGCTTGATCATTTCGCGCGGATTCGGGCCGTAACCGATCAGGTCGCCCAGGCAATAGATCTCGTCCGCCGCCTGCGATTGGACGTCCTTGAGGACGGCGTCGAGCGCCTCGACGTTCGAGTGCAGATCCGAGATCAATGCGATCTTGTGAGACATAGGTGTGCGGCTCTCCGTGTCGATTCAAACCAAGGAACCTCGGCCGAGGCTTCTTCGATTCAAATTGTATCGCGTGAGGGCGAAGGCGCAAGGGGACGGGGGTAGCGTGGGATAACGTGGGTTCGGGGGGTCACGGTTGCATCTTGCGGAGGCCGAGGATCAATTCCACCTCCCCTCGTTCCAGGCCGGTCTCGCCGCCGATCTCGGCGATCGACTTGCCTGCGTCCGCGAGGGCGTAGACGCGCTCGTGAAGCGGATTGGAGGGCTTGGTCGGCGCGGGTGGGTTCATGGGAGGCTGAGCGGCGAGGCCTCGAAGCTCCCGGATGCGGGCATCCGCCTCCGCGAGAAGCTGTTGAAGCATTCGGATCTTGGTATCGAGTCTGGCGACGTGTTCGCGCGAGAGCTCCTGGATGTCCGCGAGCAGGCGCTGAAGTTGGTCGCGGGCATGTTCTTCCTCTTCACGGGCGAAGAGGCCGGGGCGTCCGGACGAGGACGACCGCCGGGCGGCCAGGAGCAGCAGGGCGGCCAGAACGAAGACGACCCCGAGGATGACGAATGCGGTGGACGGCATGGCCCTCTCTCCGGGCTTGATCGCAGGTTAATGATAGCATACCGCGGCTGGGATTCGGGCATGGTTTGGGCTGAGGACTTGAGGACGCAGCGCGGCGGTGCCGCAACCAAATGGGGCATGGGTGAGGGGGCGCAGAGGGGACCAGAGAACCCTGAGAGGAATCCAACACCAGAGGACCCGGAGGACGCAGAGATTCCTTTCGAAAACGGACGCAACCGCT
>JACPRB010000235.1 GCA_016190155.1 Planctomycetota bacterium | reverse complement strand
GTCCACGGTGATCGAGACGGGGACCGCCAGCTGCAGGTGACTGCCGCCGCTCTCGCCGAACGAGAAGAGGAGATCGCCGGATGTTCGGGAGAAGACGGAGACCTGCGACGTATTGCCGTCGATCACGTAGACCTTGTTGCGGCCGACGCAGAACGACTTGAGGCCCTTGAATCGCGGACCCTTGGCTTTCGTGCCGATCGTGCCGAAGGCTCGCTGGAACTTCCCCTTGGAGTCGAGCATGAGGACGGCTTGGTTGGCCCCGTCGGCGATGAACAAGTCGTCCTTGTCTCCCATCATGATCTGCAGCGGTTGGGGCTTGGCGGCATCCTGAGGCAGGCCGGTGGGGACAAGGTCGCCGATCTTGCGGCCTTGGAAGTCGTAGATCGCGATCTCGCCTTTGGTGTTCAGGACGTAGATCTGCCCGCTCCTGTCGAGAGTGACGCCCATGGGCGCCGGAACGGCGAGCTTCGCCTTCTCGCGGCCGTTCTCGGCGAACACGAATACGGCGTTTCCCTCCTGATCGGCGATGTAGATTTCGCCCGATTTGGGGTCGGCGGCCGTCGCGAAAGGGGTCACGAACGAGGCGGACTTGTCGTCCAAGAGGAGAACGACGTTGGCTCTGACGGTTTTCTCCTGGCTGGGTTTCTCTTGCGTCGGGGAAGAGATGAGCGGGAGGAGGCTCAGGAGCGCCCAGGTTGGGTACGGCATGGCTTACTCTTGAAGGAAAGGCGACGGGGACAAGCTTGTCATCCCCGTCGCCTTCTGTCTATCAATGTGTGCCGAGAGCGCGACTACCGGTTGTGGCACTTACCGCACTTAGCGCGGTTGTTGCTCGTGCCGCCGGAGCCGGAGGTGAGGTCCCAACGCAGGGCATTGGGATACTCGCTCGCGTGCGCCTTGTGGCATGACAGGCAGAACACGAACGACTCAGCCGCAACGACGGGCCACTCGGCCGTGGTGGATGCCGCGGCGGCGGTGGTCACGATGGGATAAGCGAAGTTCGAGTTCGCGCCGTAGGCCGTCGCGAAAGAGGTTCGGAAGGCCGTGCCGGTCGGGTGCCTCGACCATTCGACAGCCACCAAGTCCGCAGTATCCGGATCCGTCAGTGTGGTGCCATGGAAGCCGGTGCCCACGTCATCGGTGTTGCTGTGGCAGGACCCGCACCACTTGCCCATCTCGCCCTTGTACACGTTGTGGTTCGTAGCGCCGATGGCCGCGTTCTGGTCGGCGGCTGCTCCAGCCGTCACGATGTCGGCCTCGTCCCCATCACCGCTACCGATCACGGAGTTGGTCACTTCCGTGGAGGTGCCGAGGGTGATGGCGGGCGTGGCGCCGAAGTTGCCCATGCGCTTCTTCAAATTGCGGTACTCGAACGTGTAGCCGGAGGGGATGCCCGAGTTGACGCCGTGAGGGCCGTGGCAGCTCGTGCACTCCAGCTCGGTCCGAGGATAACCGCCGTTGACGGTGCCGCCGGGGGCGACCGTCAGGGTCGGCTCGTTGAAGCCCGTTCCCATCGGGCTGTGACCGTTGGAGGGTGTCGCGAACGAGTAGCTGAAGTTGCCGCCGGGCAGCTCGTTGGTGACCGTGCCCTTCACCTTGGGAGGCGTGGAGCCGCCCCACGACATCAGGGCGTTCGAGCCCGCCGTGTCGTGGCAGCTCAGGCACAGATCCGTCAGTTCCGCCTTGAGCAACCCGTGATTCGGACCGGCAGGATCTATCGCCGCCCCGTTCTCGCTGTTGTGCAAGGTATGGCACTGCGTACAAACGAGATTGCCGGGCTCATGGAACTTCTGGGCGAATGCCGGCACACTGCCCACAAGGAACAACGCTGCGATCGCAGCCGATGCCAGGAGTGACCCCCACCCCTTTTTCATAAGCAAGTTCTCCAAAGAGACGGACCCCAAAAATACACAATCACGGCCGCTCTAGAGCAAGCCGCGGGCCGAAGAGAGAGCCTCGATTGCGATGCGGGATGATGGTTGAAGCGGGCCTTGCGGACGTAATCCCGCCGTGGCGTTGGCCGAATAACATCCCATAGATATGGTGTTGGAATTTTTCGGGGATTGTTGCGGCATTCTCCTTGTTTCTTGTGGTTGGAGCGCATTTTCTCGCATCTTGAGGCCGTGCTCCGTGGCACGGCCGTTGCATGGTGGGAGCCATCGACGCGCCACAGGCAAACGGGTCGGGCTACGCGAACCGCGACGCGGGTCGGTCGAGCGTCTGGTCGGCTTTATTTCTCGCCGCCCTGATTGCCGCGCTCTACGGTCTGTCGGACTTCCTGGAGAGGTTCTGGTTGTTCTCCCACGCCGACCCGAACACCGTCGATGTCTTTCACGTGATCCGCGGAGCGGGAACGACTTTTCTGGCCGCCGGATTCGCGGTGTGGCTCATCTTCCGGCGACGTCTGTCGCCGTTCCCGACGTCGGACGAGCCGTCGATGCCGAATGAAGCGGACAACCTCCGCAATTACTGCGCCTGGTTCATCAGTTTGCGGTGGGTCGCCCTCGTGGGAGGCGTGGCGCTGTCGGCGGTCAGCCACTGCGTCCTGAAGACCCTGCCGCTGAACATCTTCCTCTTGATATTGGTGTGCTTCGCGGCGCTGGCGGCGTTCAATGTCGTCCTCATGCGCGCGACGCCCAGGACGGCGCGTCCGTACAAGCTCCTCGTCATCCAAGCGGTGTTCGATCTACTGCTGTTGACGCTGCTGCTGCAGCTTTCGGGAGGCGTCGAGAATCCGCTGGCCGCCGTCACCATCCTGCACGTGATCATCGCGAGCATCCTTCTGCAGAAGACGCACGCGCGCCGGATCCTGGCGTTGAGCTGCGTGTTGCTCATCCTGCTGGCGATCCTGCAGTTCACCCTGCCGGGGCTTCACGTGCACATGCCGCTGGGGCTGGGGGAAGCGGCGCACGCGCCCGTCATGGCCTTGGGCGTCACGCTGCCGCTGGTCTTCATCCTGGTCGCCACCGCCTACATCTTGAGCATGGTTCGAGAGGAGCTCAACCGGACGGCTGAACAGAGCCGCCAAGCCTATGAGCAGCTCATCCGCCAGGAGAAGATGGTCGTGCTCGGCGAGGTGGCCGCCGGCGTGGCCCACGAGATCAACAACCCCCTGCACGGTGTTCAGAGCGCGTTGGCGATGTTCAAGCGGGACCTGCGCAACCCCGACCAGCCCGCCGAGCTGATCCCGATGATGGAAGAAGGGCTGGACCGCATCGCGCTCATCACGCGACGCCTCCTGCTGCACTCCCGTCGGGAGACGATGCCGATGCGGCAGACCCACGTCAACGAGGTCCTCGATGAATCGATCAAGTTCATCGAATACCGGACGCGCCAGCAGGGCACCGCGCTGACGCAGAAGCTGGATTCGTCGATCCCGTCCATCGCGGCGGATCCGAAGTCGCTCTCCGAGGCCTTCATCAACCTCTTGGTCAACGCCTTGGACGCGATCGAGAAGGGGAAGGCGATCCACGTCGAGACGCGGCGTTGCGCGACGAGCCCCAGCAAGGTCGAGGTGTGCATCAGCGACACGGGGTGCGGCATCTCGCCGGAGAACCTGGATCTGATTTTCCATCCTTTCTTCACGACCAAGCCGGTCGGCAAGGGGTCCGGGCTGGGGTTGTCCATCAGCAAGAAGATCGTCGAGGACCATCGCGGGAGCATTCGGGTCACCAGCCAAGTGGGGGTGGGGAGCTGCTTCATCATGACGTTCCCGGCCTTCGGCACCAGCTCCACGCATCACGACGGCCATTACATGGCGCGGGAAATCGCCGAGTCTACCAGGAGGGGGCAGTGGTCATGAGCGGACGCGTTCTGATTGTGGAAGACGAGAAGCTGAGTCGCGTTACGCTGACGCGCCAGTTGGAGGACGCGCAGTGGATGGTGGAGGAGTGCGAGAGCGCGTACGCCGCCCTCGAGAAGGTGCGCGCCTCCGATTGGGACGTCGTGATCACGGACTTGCGCATGCCCGGCATGGACGGGTTGCAGCTGCTCAAGGAGATCAAGCTGGCGCGGCCGGAGACCGTCGTGATCATGATCACGGGATACGGCACCGTCGAGACGGCGGTCGCCGCGATGAAGGAAGGGGCGCTCGACTACGTGACGAAGCCGTTCCAGTTCGAGGAGATGCTGGCCCGGCTGGAGAAGGCGATGAGCTATCGGGCGCTTCGTCGCGAGACGATCGAACTGCGCCGGCGACTGGAATGCCAGGAGCGTTATCACCGGATGATCGGCACGTCGCCGGCGATGCGGGCGGTTTTCGAAAAGATCGCGGTGCTGGCGGATCGGCCGTGCACGGTCCTGATCCAAGGGGAGACCGGGACGGGCAAGGAGTTGGTGGCGGAGGCGCTTCATGCCGCCAGCTCGAGGCGCGAAGGTCCTCTGGTGAAGGTCAGCTGCTTCGCGCTGGGCAAGGACGTGCTGGAGAGCGAGCTGTTCGGCCACGAGAAGGGGGCGTTCACCGGGGCCATCCAGCAGAAGCGTGGTCGGTTCGAGCTGGCGCACGGTGGGACGATCTTCCTGGACGACATCGAGGACGTGCCGCTGGCGTATCAGCCGAAGTTGCTGCGGGTGCTGCAGGAAAGGACGATCGAGCGCGTCGGGGGCGAGAAGACGATCTCGGTGGACGTTCGGGTCATCGCGGCCACCAAGAAGGATCTCCGGCAGCTGGTGCGGGAAGGGCGTTTCCGGGAGGACCTGCTCTTCCGGATTCTCGGGGCGGTCATCGAGCTGCCGCCCTTGCGGGAGCGGCAGGAGGACATCATGCCGCTGATCACGCACTTCCTGGAGAAGCACGGACAGGCCAAGCCGGGTCTTCAATTCTCGGAGAAGGCCGTCCAGATGCTCTTCGACTATCACTGGCCGGGCAACGTCCGAGAGCTGGAACATGTCGTGGAGCAGGGGGTGAGCGTAAGTGCCGGTCCGGTCATCGAGCCGCATCACCTGCCGCGGTACGTGGCGGCCGGCGTGGACGAGCAGAGCGTGGTCAGTTTTCACCTGCAGGGAGCGAAGGTGGTCAAACTCCCCGCGATTCTCGATCGCGTCGAGGAGACCCTCATCAACTGGGCGCTCACGAAGACGGACGGGCATCAAGGAAAGGCGGCGGATCTGTTGGGGGTGCCCCGGACGACGTTGCGGCAGAAGATGGCGAAGTTTCTGCCGCAGCGCGAGGACGCGGAGGAAGACGCCGACGAGAGGGTGGAAAACAGGGAGTAAGGGGCTGCCCTGGTCCTCTCCATCTCGCGGGTAAAGCGAGCAATCACGGGATCGCGTTGACGGTCACCACCGCGATGGAGTTCTTCGGGGCCTCGACGCGGCCGCCCGAAACGGGAACCGACACCAGCGAGTAGGGAGGATTCCAGTCTCTGGGCAGAGGATTGGCTGAGTTGCCCCACCCCGGCAGCTTGCTCTGGGCCGTCAGCGCGGTCCTGCCTTGAAGGGACGAGGGCAGTCCCGGCACTTGGACGGAGACCGCTTGGTCCATGAAATTGAGGATGACCACCGACCGGAGGACGCCGTTGGTGAAGAGGCCGAAGGCGTCGACGGCGGGCGACGGTACGAGGTCGAATCGCTGTGTGCCGTTCGGCTTGCCGCGGGGGCCGTTCACCGTGGGAACCAGCGGGATCTGCAACCTCGCGATCTGATTGCATCCGTTCCAAGCCCCGTGCAGGATCCGCAGCATGTCGTAATTGATGCGGGTGTTGCCGCCGGTCGCCAGGCACACCGTGAATTGGTTCAACAACGTCCATAGGGTCAGCACGCGCGCGTCTTGTCGGGTGGCGGCGGTGTTGAGGATGAACCGCGCATTGTAGAGGGCCGCCATCATCGTCTGATGGACCTGCCACCGGCGCTCGTTGGGATACTGATTGACGTATTGCGTGCTGTTGAAGGCCCACTCCGTGACCCAGATCTCCCTTCGCACGGGCGAGAGGCTCTGCACGAGATCATAGAAACGGCCGATCACCGCGCTGTCCGCGCGGATCCAGGCCCAGCGCGCCACCTCGTCGGCGGTGTAGTCGCCGAGGTATCCCAACTCGTTCGGCGTTACGTAGAGGTGCAGCACGAACGCGTCGTAGAAGGTCTCCTGGGCGAGGGTTCGCGCCCATCCGTGGACGCTCGACGCGCTGCGCGGTCCGAAGGGGCTCATCGTGTAGAGGTGCTGATACGAGGCCAGCGGCACCCCCAGCTTGCATCCCGGCGCGGCCTGACGCAGCACGGCCGCGTGGTTCCTGGCTTGGCGGATGTATTCTTGGACATTGGGGTTTCCGTCGGCCCACCAGCTGGTGTAGTAGAGTTCGTTCCCCATCTCGAAGTGGGTCTTGGGAAGCCCGCGGCTCGTCAACTTCTGGATGAACTGCTGCGTCTTGGCCGGATCGCCGTTGAGGATCCTCAAGCCCCACAGCGGCCGCGAGCCGCCCCGCTGCGCCACGCCGTAGTATCGGGTGATCGCGTCGTCGGTCCAGTCCCACGTGTTCATCGCGTCCCCGCCGGGCAAGCGGAAGTAGTACGGGGTCGTCTTCTCCATCACCCGACGGATGGTCGGATCGCTCGAGGGATCGGCGTAGCTGTTGAGCTGCGTGCCTGTGGCGAGCGAGAACACGCCCTTCTGCAGGTAGCGCGATGCGGCCCAAGACGTGCCGCTGGAGAGCACCACGGCGGCACGGACCTCGCCGGAGGCGTATCCCGCGCCCCCCACGCTCTCATCCTCCGGCAGGCAACCGGCGCCGGACAGGACCAGGGCGGTTCCGAATCCGCACAAGAGACGAACAAGTCTGATGCTCATAACCTTCCCCCAACGTAAGCGAAGCGCTGCCCCACCAGCGTATTGGTCGCGGCGGGACGGACGTTCCATGGAAAATCGCCCGGACGAGCCGCGCTTGTTCCTGCATGGAGAGTATGGGAAGATGCTGGTGGGGATGAACGCCGACGAGACCGATCTTGGGGGTGCGCGAAGGGATTTCCCCGACACGACGGCCGGGTTCATCTCGCGGATCTGCCGCGCGGACCACCCGGAGCGCCAGCGAGGGCTGGAAGAGTTGTGCCGCCGATACTGGAAGCCCGTGTACGTCTACGTGCGCCTGACGCGCGGCAAGACCATCGAGGACGCCAAGGATCTGACGCAGGCATTCTTTGCATGGCTCATGGAGGGGGGCGTGCTCGAGAAGTACGAGCCGGAGCGATCCGGCTTCCGTCACTACCTCAAAGGCGTTCTTCGCCGATTCGCCAGCGATCACGAACGAGCGTTGCACCGCCTGAAGCGCGGCGGAGGCGTGCGCGTGATCGCGATCGACGAGGTGGCGGCTCTGGAGGCCATGATTGCCGCCCCCGGCGCCGCCGACCCGGACAAGACCTTCGATCAAGCGTGGGCCGTGACCATTTCCAAACGCGCGATCGACCGCGTGCGGGAGCGATTCCTGGAGAACGGGAAGGAGCTGTCCTTCCGGATCTTCGAAGAACACGTCCTGACGCCGTCGGAGGAGGCGCCGAAGCTCGCGGATATGGCCAGGCGGCTCGGGCTGGACGAGGCCGCCGCGCGCAAGCATCTCTTCGTCGTGCGCGAGGCGGTGCGCGGGGAGATCCGCGCGGAGCTCGCCGAGATGGCCCGGGACGAACGCGATCTCGAGGATGAGTGGAATGTCCTCTTCAACGGCGGATGATCGTTTCGAGGCGATCCTACGCCTGGCCATGCACGGCCGCTCCCCGAAGAGCCCGTTCGAGTTCGAGCTGGCCCGGTATGAGATCCTCGACCGCCTCGGAGAGGGTGGCATGGGCGAGGTGCACCGGGCTCGGGATCGACAACTCGACCGCATGGTCGCGATCAAGATCGTGCGGCCCGCCATGGCCCTCCACGAGACGCTGCGTCAACGCTTCCACCGGGAAGTGGAGATCCTGGCGCAGCTTCAGCACCCCCACATCGTGAAGATCCACGACGCGGGAGAAAAGGACGGGCGACTCTACCTGGTGATGGAATTGGTCGAGGGGAAGTCGCTTCGGCAGGTGCTGGCCGGCCCCCAGGAGCCGCTGACAAGTCGGCTGCGACTGTTGGAGAAAGCCGCGCGCGGCGTGGCGGCCGCGCACGAAAAAGGGGTCGTGCATCGGGATATCTCCCCGGCGAACATCCTGGTGCGCGCGGACGGAGAGCCGAAGGTCACGGACTTCGGCTTGGCGCGCGTGGTCGATTCCGCGTCGTCCGTGACGCGCACTGGCACGCCCGTGGGGACGCCGCCGTACATGGCGCCCGAGCAGGTTCGGGGGACCGGCGACGAGATGACGCCCAGAACGGATGTTTACGCCCTGGGAGCGATCCTCTACGAGATGCTGACCGGAAGGCCGCCCCACACGGGTCGTGATGCCGTGGAGACGTACCAGAAGATCGTGTCCGAGGAGCCCGCGGCGCCTCGGAGGCTCAATCGACAGGCGGGCCGGCTGCTTGAAGCCATCTGTCTGAAGGCGATCGACAAGGACCCCGGCCGGCGCTACCCTGACGCGGGGGCGTTCGCGAATGATCTGCAGCGGTATGCGGCCGGCGAGTCGGTGTCGGCCCGTTCTCCCAGTCGTGTCGCGCGCACGGTCCGGCGGGTGATTCAAAGGCCCGTCCTGAGCGGCGTGGCGGCGGGGGCGACGCTCATCGGCCTGGCGATGGCGCTGCTGGCGGTCGGAGTCATCCGGTCGCAGTGGGCGCGGGAAGCGGCGATCGTCCGGGCGCGCCCCCATCTTCAAGCGGGACGGGCCATCCTTCTGCGAGTGGATCGATTGATGACGGCGGAGGAGGAGGCCGATCCGGCGGCCGCCCGAAGCTTGGTTGAGCAGGCGCGGGCGGAGTTTCATCGGGCGTTGGCCGAATTCCCGTCGCATCCGGAGGCCTTCTTGGAGATCGCCTCGACCTACCGGATTCTCGGCGACAATGAGAAGGCGTTGGAGCATCTCTCCCGGGCGATCGAGGCGGATCCTCAATTCGCGCCGCCCTTTCTCGAGCGCGCGCTCATCCTGTTGGGACGATATGAGGAACTTCGGCACGGGTTGTCCGGCGTCATCGGCGAAGAGGACAGCGAGACGCTCCGGTTGCGCGCGCAAGTCAAGCGGGACCTCGACGAGGTGAGGCGGCTGTCGAGCGACCCCGAAGCGCTGCCGTTTCCGGAAGGAGTGCTGGCGTTCGCGGAGGGGCGTTACGAGGAGGCGGCCCGCCTCCTGGAGGGCTATGCTGAGGAGAAGGTGTCGGATCCTCGCAGTTGGCATTGGGCGGGCCATGCGTGGTATCACGTGCGCGACCGCAGCGCCTCCGCTTTGCGGGCGCTGGATCGCGTGCTGCAGTTTCGTCCCAGGGACGTCGAGACGCTGGTCTTGCGCGGAGTCACGAGGCTCGATCGAGGGGACTTGGACGGCGCGATCGCGGACTTCGATCGCGCGATTCAGATCTATCCCCGTCATGCCCCGGCGTACGTCAACCGCGGAATCGCGAGATTGCATCGCGGAGATCCTGAGGGAGCCGTGGAAGATCAGACGGCGGCCTTGGGGATCCAGCCCGATCTGGCGCAGGCGTACAACAACCGCAGTCGGGCGCGGTTGGCCTTGGAGGACGTCGACGGAGCGATCGCGGACTGCGCGGAGGCGCTTCGCTTGAACCCTCGGTATACGTTGGCGCTCTACAACCGCGGCATGGCCTACCAGAAGGCCGGAAGGTGGGATGAGGCGATGGGGGATTTCGACGCGGCGATCCGATGCGATCCGAACAACGCCGACTTCTATCTCGACCGGGGCCGGCTGCTGGGGCGATGGGGGCGCGCCGGCGAGGCGCTGCGGGATTTCGAGGAGGTGATCCGGCGGGAAGAAGGGCGCTGCGGAGGATACGTGGAGCGAGGGGTCTTGCGGCTGACGCAGGGCGACTTGGTGGGCGCGGGGGAGGATTTCGAGAAGGCGCTGGAGCTGCATCCTGACTGCCAATCCGCTTATCGCAACCGAGGCGTCTTGCGTCGTAAGACCGGCGATCTGGATGGGGCGATCTCCGACTGCAGTGAGGCGATCCGTCTCGTTCCAACGGACGCCGACAGTCACCACAACCGCGCGAACGCGTTGTGGAACAAGGCGGCTCTTCTGTCGCGCGAGGGGCGCCGCCGTGAGGGGGGCGAGTTATGCGAGCGCGCCTTGGCGGATTACGGTGAGGCCATTCGGCTTCAGCCCAAGCACTATGAGGCCTTCTTCGCGCGCGGGCAGCTGCGGCTGGCGGTGCTTCGGGAATACGAGAGCGCGATCACGGATCTCGAGCGAGCGCTCGCGCTGGCCCCAGGGGATTGGTCCAAACGCACGGAGGCGGAGAAGGTGCTCACCGACGCGAAAACGAAGGCGGGGCATTGAAACGATTATCACCGCTCGATCTGCTCGATGGCTTGAGTCACGCCGCTCTGTTCCTCCTGGCTGTCCGAGAGGTCCAAGGGCAGTTTCAACTTCTGGTCGCCTCTCCAGAGCTGGATCGCGATGGTGCGGTCTCGGTTCAGGAGCAGCAGCTCGTCGAGGTCTTTCGCGCTCACAATTCGATCGGTACCGCCGAGAAAGAAGCCATGAGTGATGATGTCGCCGGGTTTGATTTGGGCTTGGGCCGCGCGGCTGCCGGGACGAACCTGTTGCACGCGGAGCCCGCTCCACTTCTGTTCGAGATCCTGCTGTTTTTTCACGCCGTAGAAGGACACTCCCGCCACCGTCCAGCTCGCGAGCGTCGTCAGGAGCCATCTCATTGAGAGGGGACCCTCGGCGAGGAGAATCAGCGTCCAGAACGCCGAGATGACGCCTGCCGTCGTTCCTGCCGCTGCCCCGGCCACAGCCAGTCCTTTCGGCCACTGGTGCGGGGGATGATACTCCGTACCTACGATTCCGGCGCGCGCCAGCCCGGGGTTCTCGGCAGCCCAGGCGGCCTGCTCGGCGGCATCGATAGGATCGGTCGGGGATGGGGCGGCCCAGCAGGGGGTCCATCCGGACGCCGTCACGCACAGGCCCAGCATCACGAGAAACAGCGATCGACGAGGAGATGATGCGAATCGGCTCACCATAGGATTGTTTCCCTCCGGGTTTGGAAGCTCTCTCTTGTTCGACACGACCGGAGATTCCTTCATCGAATTCGGCCTGCCGAATCCTGAGGTTTCGGCGACTGTGAGTCAGGAGGCGAACCGGCACGGTTCAATCTGGGCGTGTGCGAGGGTAAGCGTTCACCCGTTCATCGGTTCGCACGTTCATTCGTTCCGGAAGCTGGACGCCGGAACGGGGTTTTCGAACGAGTGAACGGCTGAACGGTTACGTGCGAGGAAACAGAGAGGTGCAGAGAGCCTGGGCAGATCC
>JACPRB010000238.1 GCA_016190155.1 Planctomycetota bacterium | reverse complement strand
GTGTATTGCTTCAGCTTCGCCGCGTCACCCACGTGCACGGACTTGCCGGCGTTGAGGATGGCCCTGAGCCCCAAGTGCAAGCGCGCCGCCAGCTCCCGCCGGCGCGAGAGCGCATCCCGCTGGATCGTGCGGATGGCCAATTCCTGGCGGAGGCTCGACTCCTTGAGCCGGCGGACATGTTCCTCGCCCTCTTGGAGGAACTCCCGCGACACGCCCGCGTTCGCCAAACCGTCCACGATCGGCAGCACCAGGCCGACCAGCCGATCCACGTCCTCCGACAGCGTTGAAGCGTTGAACGCCCGGGTTCCGTTGCGCGTGGCGGCCTCCGGCACCTCCCCGCCGCGACAGCGAGCCGAGACCATCCGGGTCACGAACGCGCGGCGATATCGCCGGGCCTGAACCATGGCCTCGCGCTCCTCCCGAGTGGCCTCCTTCGAGGCGATTCGGGCCAGTTCGTGTTCCATGCGGCTCGCGTCGAGCTCATCGACCGCCGCGCGCATCTCCGACACGAAGTCCCGCCCCAGGACCGCCATGACTTCGGAATCCGACTCCACCAGCGCCAGCGTGTACCGCGCCTGCCGCAAGACGCGAGGCGTGTGCAGGGTGCGCCCGATACGCTGCAGCTTGTCCTTGGACACGATCGTCACCATGGGACACCTCCGTTCCTCACATACGAACAGTCGTAAGTTGCCGGGGGACCGGCCGGAAAAATCGGTCAAGAATTCGTGTGGACCGCCAAATTCGATCGACAAAGCCCCGGATTCGCCTGAAAAAGCGCTCTGCGCGCCCGACAAACCCCCAAGCGCGGGTCGAAGAAAGATCCACGCGCATGAGAGAGGCGCCGACGCGACCGCGAAAGTCGTCTGCGCACACGGCGAAGCGGCAGTGGCGACGCGCGAAGTCGCCCACGCGCATGACTACGAGGCAAATTCCAACAACAGGATGCTCTGCACACGTGACAGAACTCCGCGCGCGAGCGACGGAACCCCCACATCCCAGCGCGGCGGCCGCAACCCGAGTTCGGGACCCTCCGTTTTCCGTCCGGAAAATACTATGAGGAAGCCATGAAGCCAGGAGGGAGAGTCCAGCTCGAAGGAATCCCCTCCAGCAGTTCCTTTCCTGGCTTCCTGCCTTCCTCATAGGTACTCCGGCGGAGGCCCACGGGAAATGCTCGAACACCTTCAAGAAGTCGAGCGAAAACCTCCTCAAGAAAAGATGGAGTTGACGGATAGGAACCCAGCGCGGTCACCGTGCTTGGGAGTTTCCCAATAGGTTCCACAAGGCGATTGAGTCGTGCATGAACGACGAGTTCACCGCAGTTCGCTGAGATCGCGAAGGAGGCCGCAGAGAATTCTTCAAGAAAGAGCCTTGCGTCCTCTCCGCGCCCTCTGTGCGCTGCGGTTAGTCTTCCGGGGTGAATCGTGGAACCTGCTGGGAGTTTCCAGGGGACGGGTGACGCAATCCTTGCGGGGTCGCCCTTTCGTTTTAGAATGGGGTGCAAGGACGTGTGATCCGTCGTCGTCCATATACTTGGACTTTTAGGAGGCGCGGCAGGCAGGACTGAACGGACGGGCGGACGGGCGGAGTCCGAATCCGGAAGGCTCGATCCGAGACGGCGTAAAAAATTGCGACCCCTTTCGGGGCGCACGGTGCGATCAGCAAAGCCCTGATCCCAGTCGAGCGATGTCCGATTCGCAACGACCCACCCCTGGATGACCGTTCACTTCCCTGACCCACGCGCCCTCCCGCGCGAGCATCGACCTTCAGTGTGAAAGGACGGAGCATGGGCAAGGGTGTCTGGGGCATTGACATCTCGAAGTACTCCATCAAGGCCGTCCGAATGGAGGCCGCCGGCGGCGGCCCGGTCATCACGGCGGCGGAAGTGGCGCCGTATGTGGACCAGCATACGGGCGAGCAGGGGAATCTCGACGAGTACATCCGCACGACCCTGGAGGAGATGAAGCAGCGGCTGGGGATCGGCCGGGAACGCATCGTCCTCTCGCTGCCGGGCCACTCCACGTTCAACCGCCTCATCAAGCTGCCTCCGGTAGACGACGAGAAGATTCCGGAGGTCGTCAAGTATGAGGCCCAGTCGCAGATCCCCTTCCCCATCGACGAAGTGATCTGGGACTACCAATTCGTGGAGCGCGACTACGGGCCGGGGGAGGAGAAGGAGGTCATCCTCTTCGCCATCAAGCGCGACATCGTCGAGCAGTTCCTCAAGAACATCGATCACCTGGGGCTCAACGTCGACGCCGTCCAGTTCGCGCCGGTGGCGCTGTACAACTTCCTGAGTCACGACCAGGAGCTCGGGTCATGCGTCGTCGCCGTCGACATGGGCGCGGACAACACGGACCTGGTGATCGTCGACGGCCCCAAGTTCTGGATCCGCAATCTCCCCATCTCCGGGAACAACATCACGAAGGAGCTGCAGAAGGCCTTCAACATCCCGTTCGCCGACGCGGAGAAGCTGAAGCTCAAGGCCGCGCAATCCCAGCAGGCGCAGAAGATCTTCAACGCGATCCAGCCCGTGCTGCGCGATCTCATCGGCGAGGTGAACCGTTCGCTGGGCTATTACAAGTCCATCTCGAAGACCATCAAGTTCGACAAGGTCATCCTGCTGGGCAACTCGACGAAGACGCTGAACTTCCAGCGCTATGTCTCGCAGTCGCTGCAGATGCCCGCCACGCTGGTCACGAAGCTCAACCGGATCCAGCTGGCCCGTTCGGTCAACGCGGGGGACTTCAACGAGGATGTCGGCACGATGGGCACGGCCATCGGGCTGGCTTTGCAGGGCTTGGGGGAGTCCCAGAACACGATCAATCTGCTGCCGCCGGCCTATTTGAAGCGCAAGGAGCTGAAGAAGAAGCAGCCCTACGTCATCGGCATCGCGGCGGCGCTCTACCTGATGGCGTTCACCGTGTGGCAGCTCTGGAGGAGCGAGGTGGTCGCGCTCGACCAGACGATCCAGAAGGCGCAGGAAATCAAGAAGAGGGCGGAGGACCAGAACGCGAAGCTCGAGACGGCCAAGCAGCTCGGCGAGTACGAGGCGAAGCTCGAGAAGCTCACCAGCATCAGCCATGAGCGCGATCTCATCCTCAAGGTGATGAACCTCATACAGCCGAACATTCCGGACAACAGCAGGCGCGACGTGGTGGAGACCGAGAAGCTCTGGATCCTGGATTGGCAGTTCGTGGAGGTCCCGCGCGGGAAACCGGCGGAAACGGCGCCGACCGGGATGGGCGCTCCGGCGTCCACGTCGACGTACGTGACCGACAAGCAGCTCAACGTGACGATCGAGGGGGCGATCCTCAGAGGCAATCGAGGCCAAGAGGAGGCCCGAAACTGGGTGACGATGAAGCTCCTCGGCTATACGGTCAACGGGCAGCGCGTCAAACACATCAAGGATTCGGTCATCGAGGCGTTCGATCTGACGCTTTCGGATCAACAGGGCATGCGCTGGGGCGCCAATGCCTTCCTCACGACCCATCTGGTTCCCAAGGAACTCCTGACCCAGCACGGCCAGCCGGAGGAAGCGGAGAAGAAGTACTGGCGCTTCGTCGTGACGCTCGAGATCCCGACGAATCCCGAAGTGCGCCGGAAGATCGTCGAGGCTCGCAAGGCGGCGGAAGCAAGCAAGCAACCGACCTCGGGGAATTAGGAGGCGACCGTGAACAAGCTCAGGCAAAACGGATTCTGGGTGTTATGTGGGGGGCTGGGCGCGGTATTGGTCGGGTTCGTCGGCCTCTTCGTCCTGCCGTTGGCCGGCGACCGCTCCACGAAGCAGGCTTCGGTGGTCAGGTTGGCCGGCACCCTGGAGAACCAAAAGGGCGTGGTGGCCGGAGACAACGCGATCAAGGCGTGGACGGACCGCAAGGAAGAGCTCATCAAGGACTACCAGGCGATCGCGAGCTTCTACCGAAGCCGCGACATGGACATCGAGAAGTGGCTGGAGAAACTCGGGCCGCTGGCCGAAGGACAGACGCCCCATCAGGACCAATTCATGTCTCCGTATTCGGAAGCCACCGGAAAGATCGACGAGAGGCTGATGAAGGCGCATGTCGGGATCGGCATTCAAGAGGACGCGACGAGCACCGGCGGCATTCCCAAGAGCTACTTCGGGTTCAATTGGCCCAAGCTGACCGAGTTCCCCTGGAACGACGTCAAGACCGAGGACAGAGCTCTGATCATTCGCGCCCTGCAGAAGCGGTACTGGATTGCGGAGCATGTGGCGAACGCCTGCGCGTCCGGCGAGGAACCTCTCGTGCACCGTCTCGTCGACTTGTGGTTCTTCAAACCGATCGAGAAGCTGCAGGATCCGATCGGCGGCGCCACGGCGCGTCCCCAGTATCTGGCGGCCCCTCGAGGCGGCTTTCAGTCCGCTTCCGAAACCGATCTTCCCGACAAGCTCGGTACGACGATCACCTTCGGAATGGCGGTCGAGCTTTCCTACGAGAGGCTTCCGGAGTTCCTCAAGCAGTTGCTCTACCCGGCGCAATCTCCCCACGTGATCCTCAATATCACCGCCTGCCGCATCTTCGTGGACAAGTGTGCGTGCGCCGAGAAACTCGATTCGGCTCCGTTGTCGGAGCGCTGCGAGACCTGCAAGAAACCTCAGAACCCCGTCGAGATCAACGAGAGAGCGGAGCCCGCGGACGTCGCCAAGAAGAAGAAAGAGTTGGAAGAGGCCGTCCATCCGCTGAGAACGACGGTCTGGCTGACCTGCCAGGTCCTGGATTTCAATCCCGCCGGTTTTCCCAAGTGGGCGGAGTAGGAAAGCGTAAGGAGGACTCGACGTATGGCCGAAGAACCGAAGACGTCGCGACTGGCCGTCTTCTTTGCGCAGCATGGTGAGAAGGTCGGGCTGGGCGTGGCGGCCTCCGCCCTGCTCATCTTCTTCGTTTTCGGCGTGTTCCTGGCGGAACCGAATACGGGGATTGCGCGAGTGAAGAGCGCGGACGGGGCGATCGACGACAGGGTGCGCACTTCCACCGAATCCAGTCCGCCGAAACGAACGCCGCAAAGCGGCCCGGCGCTCGCCCCCTATGTCGAAGTCCCACCGGTGACGCCCGGGAATAACTGGGCCATGTCCTATGTGACCCGCATCACCGTCGACCCCAAGAAGGAGACGGGGACGGAACGCGCGAAGCCCGCGGCCTTGCCGCCTCTCACTTTGTCCGTCCAAGAGGTGTCCATCGACGGGATTGCGCTCACGTGGTCGCTCGGGAAGGTCTCCGACGACAAGAAGGAGGTCAAACCCGATTACTACGTCGTCGAAAAGAAATCGGGCGCCGGGGACTGGGAGGAAATCGCCAGGCTTCGGGGCGACCCCAAGAAGAAGACCGAGCCATCGACCGCGCATACGGACACCGCCTGGGCCCCCAAGACGTCCTACCGATATCGTGTCGCGGCGGAAACGGAGGGGGTGAAGGCGACCAAGGTAGTTTCCAATGAAGTCGAGGCGCGCTCCGTCGGGATCTTCCAGGTGACGTTCCGTTCGATCATCCCCGGCCACGATGGAGAGAAAGGCAAGGTGTGGCTCGAGATCGTCAAGTCGGACCAGGAATACAAGCGGGTCTCGGTCTCGCGGATCCAGGTCGAAGGAGAACGCGTCGGCTGGTGGCCCGAGAAGGACGGCGAGGAGCCGACTTCCAAACACTACCTCTCGCTCCCCGGGGGCAGGGGCGCCGAGATCGACTTCGACACGGGCTGGACGATCAAGGAGATCAAGGAATTCAAGACCGTGCTGGAGTACGTGGTGTGCGACCCCGTGTACGGGGCGGGCGGCGTCAAGATCAAGTGCAACAAGCTGAAGAAGACGAAGCCGTTCTCGACCTCGATGTTGGTCTATATCGACGACGAAGGCCGGCCGCAAACCCGCTATGCCAAGGAGCCCAAAGCACAGGACGAGCTGTGCGCGGATTGCGACGGGACGCCCGCGACCACGGGCCCCACTCCGGAGGAGATCAAGGAACGCCACGAGAAGGCCGCGCAGGCGCTGTTGGCCGAGGCCGAAAAGGCGTGGGCCGCAAGCGAGTGGCGCAAGGCCGTGGACAAGTACGACGAGCTGAAGAAGAGGTTCTCGGATACGGAGGCATTCAAGAAGAAGGCGAAGGCGATCGAGGATAACATCCGCAAGGGCCGCGAGAACTTGAAGAAGTGATCGCGCCCTCTGAAAATTCGCCGCCCCCTGCAGGACTCCCCTTTTTTCTTGCGTCTAGGTTCTCGTGGCCTATACTTCAGGCCCGACGCACCCCGCGTTTTCGGATGGGGGACCGAGAAGCATGAACGAGTACCGACGCCCCGGAGCGGCTCCCGCCCCGGGTTCCCCGAGCCATCGAACGGGTGTGCGTGCGTCCTGTGCCCTAGTCGCGCGATTTCCGGAGCGTGAGTCTATGAATCGGTCGATCCTCGGACTGGCGATCGGCGTGATGCTCATCGCGGTGGGTTGCTCCTCCGCCCCTCAACCGGCGGCCCCGGCCCCCGACGTGCAGGCCTACGCGCCGGACGGCGATTCCACGCCCCCTTCCCCCGCCGCCAACGCGGGGGCCGCGCAGGAGTGGGACGAACTGCTGCGCCGTCTGCAGCAGCAACATCAGGTTGCCGAACAGCAGAAGTTCTCCGAGGCCGACGAGCATTACCGTATGGCCGATCGCTGGTACCAGGCCGGCGATTTCGAGAAGGCCGAGCTGGAGTGCCAGAAGGCGCTGCAGCTCAACCCGGAACACGCCCCGGCCCACGCGCTCTACCTCGACGTACAGTTCATGCTGAACAAGGGCCAAGCCACTCCCGCCAGCGAGGAATACCAGAAGATCATCCAGCAAGCCGTCGTGCGCCACGAACAGACGCTTCTGGAGATCGACGACAAGTTCTCCGCCGGCGTGCGCGCCTACAACGCGGGCTCCTACGAAGAGGCCGAGCAGAGCTTCCGCGTGATCCTGGAGTACGCGAAATGGCTGCCCACCGGTCCCGCCCTCGAGATCCGTCGCAAGCAGGCGATGGATATGTACGAGAAGACGAAGATCGCCAAGCGCCAGAAGGAAATCGACGAACAGAAGGTCCGCCGCCAGATGATCGACGAGGAGAGAGCCCGCGACGAGCTGCGCAAGAAGATCGAGCAGAAGCGGGAACTGGAGATGCTCTTCGGACAGGCGCAGCTGTACTTCGAGCAGGAGAACTACACCCGCTGCATCGAGATCTGCGAGCGCATCCTTTACATGAACCCGAACCTGCATTCCGTGGACGAGATGCGCTCGGTCGCCCAGCGCCTCCGCCACGTGAAGTCGGAGCGCGACAATCTGAAGACTTATATCGAAGAGTGGAAACGGACGTTCGAGAACGTCGATTTGATGGGCGTGGTGCAGGCGGAGGAGCTCCAGTTCGCCGATCGGGAGATCTGGGAGAATCTCATCGCCAAGCGCCGCCCCAAAGGCATCCAGGATTTCGAACGCGAGGAGATGAAGCCCGAGGACAAGGAGATCATCGAAAAACTCAAAGGCATCCCGATCACGCTGGAGATGCAGGACGCCCCGCTGCCGAGCGTCATCGACTATGTCCGGGAATTGACCGGGCTGAACTTCATCATCGACGCGTCTGTCGAGACCCCGGACCAGAAGCTCGTCACCATCAAAGTGACGGAAGTCCCGGTGGCCGACGCCCTTCGCCTCATCCTGGAATCGGTGAGCGCGGACATCGTCGTCGAAGACGGCGTGGTGATCATCACCTCCAAGGAGGCGCTCCAGAAGAAGGTGCGTCTGGAACTGTACGACGTGCAGGATCTCACGGTCGGTGTCCAGGACTTCCCGGGCGTCGACATGTCGCTGTCGCCGGATCAGATGGGCGCCTCGGTCATGCCTGAGGAGGGCTCCAAGCAGGTCTTCAGCGGCGAAGACCTGGTGGATCTGATCAAGAAGACGATCGACAAGGATCATTGGGAAGACGAAGGCAAGTCGATCCAGCACCAAAACGGCCTGCTGATCGCCCGAAACACCATCGACATGCACAAGAAGCTCGCCAAGTTCCTGACCGAGCTGCGGGCCTCCACCGGGATCCTCGTCAGCGTGGAAACACGGTTCCTCACCGTCGACGATACGTTCCTGCAGCAGGTCGGCATGGACTTCCGCGACCTGGACGCGTTCGGCGCGCCGGTCGGCCTCAACCTCGACGACATCAATCCGGCGTTCAGCATGCCCCCCTCCAGCACCTTCATCGATCCGGACGGTCCGGCGGGCCCGCTGCCGGTCACCTCGCCCGGCATCGCCTGGCAGGGCGGACGCAACATCCAGCGCAACTTCGCCGCCCGCGTCCAGAACATCATGAACAACGACTTCCTCGTCGAGCGCTTCTTCAGCACCGTGATGTACCCGATCGGCGGCGCGTCGCTGCAGTACACCTTGATGGACGACGTCGCGCTGGAGGCGATCGTCCGCCTGGTCAGCCGCAACTCGCGCTCGCACGTGCTGACCGCGCCCAAGATGACGCTCTTCAACACGCAGCGCGGCAACATCCGCATCTCCAACCAGTTCGCGTACATCCGCGATTACGACATCCAGATCGCCACGGCCGCCGTCGCGCCCGATCCCGTACCCGACGTGGTCAGCGACGGCATCACGCTGGACGTGCGGCCGATCGTGAGCGCGGACCGGCGCTTCGTCACGATCGAGCTGCGCCCCACGATCGCCACGCTCTTCCCCGCGCCCCCCGACGTCTTCTCGATCCTGATCTCTCTGGCCGTTCCGGGCAACCCCGTCACGCCCGTCCTGCCCGTGGAGATCGAGACGCCGATCCTCAACATCTCGCGGATGCGCACCACGGTGGTGATTCCCGACCGCGGAACGCTGCTCATCGGAGGTCTCACGACCTATTTCGAGATGGACGGCGAGAGCTCGATCCCCGTCTGGCGCAACATCCCGATCCTCGGCAATCTCGGCTCGAACAAGTACAAGGGCCGCCAGAAGAAGCAACTGCTCGTCATCTTGCGCGCGCGCATCATCATCCCCGACGAGGAGGAGCGACGCCGGTTCGACTAGACCGTCCGCGCCACGAATACTCTCGACATCCGAAGCGGACGGCTGGTTATAATGAACCCCCGCTTCCGCCCTTTCGTTCAAAACCGAAGATCACACTTATAGGGGGCAGCCGTCCATGCGTCGAGCGATCTTGACGGTTCTATGGCTGGGGGCCTGCGCAGCGACGCCCGCCGCGAGCCAGGACGACTACGACTTGGCCAACGCGCTGGCGGACCGCGGGTGGTTCGATCTCGCCGAGGAGCTCTTCCAGGGGATCCAGAACACCGCCTCACTGCAACCCGACAAACGCGCGGAAGGGGCGTACGGGCTGGCGCGAATCAAGAGCATGCAGGCCGAGAGGGAGACGGATCCGAAGAAGAAGGCCGTCATCTACGACGGCGCGATCAACGCCATGCGCGAGTTCATCACCGCGCACCCGAACCACCGGCGCCGCAACGAGGCGTACTCCGACATCGGCTACCTCTACCAACAGAAGGGCAAGTCCTTGATGTCGGATCACGCCAAGTCGGATCAGGCGGAGGCCGCCTTCGGAGAGGCGGAGAAGCTCTTCCTGGAGCTGATCTCCTCGCTCAAAGGCAAGAGGCCCGAACGTCCCGAGATGGACGGCGGCGGCCGCAAGCCGGCCGGCTTCGACGAGAAGATGGCCGCGTTCGAGGATTGGGAGCAGAGGATGATGTTCGCCAAGTACAACTACGGCATCAGCCTGTTCTCCCACGCCGAGACATACCGGGACAAGCCCGAGAAGTTCGACGAGATGAAACGGATCCTCGAGGACATGGTGAAGTACTTCGAGGAAGACTTCATGTGGGACTTCGAGCAGTACATCCTCGCCTACGACGCTTTCATCTACATGGGGCGCGCGTATCAGCTCCTGGCGGAAACGGCCCGCGGGGCGCAGCTGGCGAAGGCCGAGGATTACTGGAAGAAGTGCTTCAACTTCATCGGCAAGGCCAAGTCCCTGATGGCGGAGAAGAGCCTGCGCGCCAACGAGGGCGTCCGCGAGGTCGCCCTGCGCGCGACGTACTACGAGATGAAGGCGCGGACGGCCTACGGCGAGACCCGCAAGGGAGGTGCCGCCGCCAAGCAGTTCATCGAGGCCGCCAAGCTCGCGGAGGACCTCCTCAAGTACTACCCCAATGCCCGCGTGGATGAAATGGGCCGGATCATCCGGATCGAGCAGGGCCGGGCGTATTTCAAGGCGGGACAGATCGACAAGGGTCGCAAGGTCCTGGAGGAGATCAAGAAGGAGTGTCCGGACACGCCCCTGGCGGATACCGCCATCGAGATCATCAGCGAGTTCGTCGGCGATACCGACATCGGCGTCCTGGTCGCCTACGCCGACAGCATGCTGGATACGGGCGGCGTGAAGATCTTCACCGCCATCGCCAAGTACCGCCGGGCGCTCACCTCGATCCGACGGCGCGAGGACGAGCCCTTCATCCCTCACTGCTGGTACAGGCTGGGCGAGTGCTATTTCGAGCTCGACCGGTACTGGGAAGCAGCGGCGGCGTGCTCGATGCTGGAGAAAGCGCCCTACGTCGGCACTCCCCTGGGCGGCAAGGCGGCCTTGCACAAGCTCGCTTCCCTGCAGAAGATCAAGGATCTGACGAAACAGAAACCGGATGCGGACGCTTACGCGACGTTCCTTGACTGGGCGACGAACAAGTATCCCAAGGAGGTCGGCGGGCGGGGCATCCGACAGAGCGCCCTCGAGCTCGAGAAGGAGGGCCGCGAAAAGGCGGCGGCCGACAAGTACGGCAACGAATTCGAGCAGGCGGCGCAGAAGTGGCTGACGCTCGCCAAGGATCCCGGCAGCCCGTTCTACGGCGAGGCGCTTTTCACGGCCGGCCTTGATTGGTACTTCCACGCCCGCGAGCTCTCCAAGGCCGCCAAGACCGAGAGCGACGGAATGAAGGCCTCCGGCGTCTCCCAAAAGGCCATGGAGCAGTTCTCCGCGTACCTCGCGTGGTATCGCCGCCAACCTCTGAAGGACGACAAGTATCTCGTCCACAATGCCGTCGGCGCCATCCAGATATCCATGGCCATACACTTGAATTCCAAGTTCACCAAGGATCCCAAGGCGGGCGCGGAGGCCGCGCTCAAGATCTCCGAAACCCTGGACAAGGAGTTCCCGTCGGGCGATCCGGTGAATCTCATGAAGATGTTCACGATGCGCATCGAGGCGAAACTCGACCTCGATCGGGTCGAGGAGGCAGGGGAAGATATCAAAGCGCTCGAGACGCGCTATGAGAAAAGCGGACTCGGCATGGACAGCTATGTCAGAGCGCTCGTCCTCATGGCGCTGGCTTTCGAGAAGCAAGCCGCACGGATTCAGGCCGCCGACCCGCAAAAGGCGGAAACGTTCATGGTGAGGTCCGGTAACTACTATTACAAGGTCTTCCTCCTGGATCAGAACCAATTCAAGAGCGCCAAACTCGACGTCATCGCCGGCATGCTCTACAGGATCGCCGACCAGAAGATGAAGCAGGCTCAGAAAACCGGCGACAAGTCGCTCGCGGCGGAAGCAGTCACCTCTTTCGACCAGGCCCGCGACCTGTACCAGCAATTCCGGCTGACGACCGCCTCCACCCTGACGCCCGAGCAGGACACCCAGATCCTGAGCCGCATCATCACCTGCACCCTGCAGGCGGGCAAGTTCGGAGAGGCGCGCAAACTCATCGAGGAGATCACGGGACGCGACCCCGAACGGCGCAGGGGATGGGCCTGGGCCGCCCTGGCCGACTCCTACATCATCGAGGCCCGCCCCATGCCTCCGAGCGCCCAACGCGTCGACCTCTTCAAGAAGGCCGACCAGATCTTCGCCGAGCTCATCAGTCGCCTGCAAGGCGTGAAGCGCGATGAGAATTTCTGGGAGCTTACTTACAAGCGCGCCGAGGTCCTCTTTGAGTACGCGCCGGAGGAACTGCTCAAGTTCTTCCAGATCATGGACGTCAAGGGATACGGTCAAACGTGGGATGACGGCACGTGGGGCTTCAAGGAGAAATTCGAGAGCCTCCGAGCCAAGCTCAATGCACGGACCGGCGGAGGCCAGAAATGACGCGAAAGATCGTCTCAACCGCAGTCCTCTTCCTGACGCTGATCGCGGCGGCCGTCGCGCAATCCAAGGGGAAGGTCGACCGCATCACGCTGCGAAACGGCAAGGTCGCCGAAGGGACCATCGTCAAGGAGACGTACGTCAAGATCGAGATCCAGATGGGCGGGACCGCGCCCACCGGCTACGCCCCGGCGGATGTCGCGCAGGTCGGCCTCATCGCCAAGATCGAGTACGCGGACATGCCGGCGGCGCTGGCCAACGCGCTCAAGGAGATCGAGTCCGCCGAGTGGCAAGAGGCGCTGGCCAAGATCAACAGCGCCGAAGACTCCGTGGTCACGCTCAAACGGGAGAAGAAACCCGTGCCGCGCGCCTTCTGGTTCGAGCCGTGGATCAACTTCTACCGCGGCGTCTGCCTGAAGGAGCTGGCCCGCCCGGACGACGCCGTCAAGAGCTTCAAGAAACTCATCGAGAAGCAGAAAGACGCGCGCCTGGTGCCCGCGGCCTACGAGCAGATCCTCGAGTGCTACCGGTTGAAGGACGACGCCGAAGGGGCCACGGCGTTCATCGCCGAGATCGAGAAGGCGCCCGCCGAGCTCAAGGTCCAGCTCAAGAAGCGCGCTCAGAAACAGCAGGCGGAGATCCACCTGCAGAAGAACGAGGCGGACAAGGCCCTCCCTCTGTTTCAGGAGCTGGCCCGCGACACGGATCCGCAATTGCGCGCGGACGGGATCGTGGGAGTCATCCGATGCAAGACGCTCTCCAAGAATCCCGACGACCTCATCCGTTACTGCGAACAGGTGCTCTCGACGTCCAGCGATCCCGCGCTGCTGCTGGTGGCGTCCAACGCCCTGGGCGATTCCCACTTCGAGCGCAAGCAGTTCACGGAAGCGAAAAACCACTACGTCAACAGCGTGGTGCGCTTTCATCCGGGACGCGGCTCGCCCTTGACGAGCGAGCATGAACGCGCCTTGTGGCAGCTCGCCCAGTGTTATCAGCAGCTCGCCTCCGCCGCGCAGGATAAGAGCGCGAAGGACGCGTATGAACGGATGGCCGGGCGCACGTACCGGGAACTGTCGCTGGAATACCGGTCGGGACGCTATGCCGACGAAGCGGCCTCCCGCGCGACGGAATGAGCGGACGCGGCGATTCCATCAGTTGAAATCATCTGAACCGATGCATAGACTCTTACGTTCATAAGTGGCGTGCCCCGGCTTCCCGCGGCGGGCGGCCGGTGACCGTCCTTCATTAATGGGGGTGCTGGGATGACTTTCCTTCGCGGCAAGGCCGGCTGGGTGGGCCTGGGTGCTCTGCTCTTGAACCTCGGCTTGTGCGCGCTCGCCTTCGCCCAAGACGGGGGTACGAGAACCGACGCCAAGACCGACTTCATCACCGTCTACATCCTGGGCGGAGGCGGTTTCGGCTTCATCTTCCTCCTCCCCATCGAGATCCTGTCCATCGCCACGATAGCCGCCATCATCGAGCACTTCGTGACGCTTCAACGCGACAAGCTCGTCCCACCCGAGGTCGTCGTCGAGCTGGAGACACTCCTCGATGAAGAGCAGTACGAGGAAGCGATCAGTCTCTGCGAAGCCAGCAAGAACTACCTTACGAACATCGTCGGTGCGGCCATCGCCCGCGTGGGCGAAGGGTACGAGGCGATGAAAGTCGCCGCCGAGACCGCCACGGAGGAGGAGAACCTCAAGCTCCTCCACAAGATTTCATGGTTGTCGCTCTTCGGCAATATCGGCCCCATGCTCGGGCTGTTCGGCACGGTCGTCGGCATGGTCATCGCCTTCTCGAAGATCGCGGAACAGCAGTCATCGCCGTCGCCCAGCGAGCTCGCCACCGGCATTTTCACGGCCCTCGTCACGACGGTCTGGGGCCTCCTGGTGGCGATGCCCGCCCTCGCTTTCTTCTATGTCTTCAAGATGCGGGTGCAGCGCCTGAGCTTCGAGCTCTCCAACGTGGCGCTGGAGATCGTCGAGCGCTTCAAGGTGGCCGAAGGCAACAAGTAACAAAGACGAGGACGCCATGGCCAAGGTGCATGATCCCGAAGAACCGGAAGGCATGAACATGACGCCGATGATCGACGTCACGTTCCAGCTCATCATCTTCTTCATGCTGGTCACCGACATGGCGAACCGGCAGATCGAGCTCGTCAAACTGCCTCAAGCGAGCAAGGCCATCAAGGAGCCCGTCGAAGATCCCCAGATCCTCATCGTAAACATCCGCAAGGACGGCGCGGTGAAGATCGACGGGAAGCTCGTCTTCACCCCGCCCCCTCTCGACAAGCCGCAGGAGTTCAAGGCGGAGAAGCTCGAGAATATCTTCGTCGCGCGCCGGCAAAGCGACGCCTATCGAACGGTCGCGGGAAAGGACGACCAGGTGAAGTACCCCGTTCTCATCCGGGCCGATCGCTCCGCCCCGTGGCAATGGGTGCAGATGATCATGATGATCGCCACGAAGGAGGGAGGCGTGACCCGGGTACAGATGGGCGCCATGCAAGAACAGGCCGAGGTGAAATCATGAAGGCCAAGAGCCGCCTCCCCCGCGAGGAGAAACCGGGCGAACTCAACATGACGCCGATGATCGACGTCGTGTTCCAGTTGCTCATCTTCTTCATGCTGTCGATGCGCTTCCGGGCGATCGAGGGGAAGCTGATCACGACGCTGCCGCAGGACAAAGGTCTGCAGTCCTCGACCGTGCTCTCCCCCGAGTTGGAGGAGGTGCGCATCATCCTGTGCGCCGCCGGCCCCAACCCGATCAACATCGGCAGCAACGACCGGTACTACGGCGAATCCGCCCACCGATCCAACAAGGGCGAGCACGAACGGATCGAGAAGGATCCCACCCTCTGCAAGGCCCTCGTGGAGAAGAACGCGTGCGGCGAGCTCATCATGACGGAGAAGAACGAGAAGTCCGCCGCGGCCAACAGGGCGGTCTACAAGAACGTCGCCGCCAAGGCCAAGCAACTGGATGACATGAGGCCTTCCACCCGGGATCCCAGCAAGGCCGCGCCGATCATCATCGACGCCGACAGCGAAGTGCCTTACGAGCACGTGCTCGGCGTCATCAACGCCCTACGCGAGGTCGACATCTCGAACGTCGAGTTCGCGGGCAATCCCCGCTTCGACCTCTATTACGGCTCCGGCCAGCGGGGCCAGTTCCAGCGCCGGTAGGTTTCGTCGCGTTACATCCTGTGGCGTGCCCGTCCATATCGGAGGGACCGCCATGCCTCGCGCCGAAGAACCCGCCCCTTATCCCGCCCTCACCATGACGCCGATGATCGACGTCGTGTTCCAGCTGCTCATCTTCTTCATGCTGTCGATGAACATCCGACCGGTCGAAGGGAAACTCCTGCTGACGCTGCCCAGAGGATATGAGCCATCCTTCTCGACCTTCCTCGACGAGATACGCATCACGGTTTGCGCCGGCGAGGCGCGCGACCACGGCGCCGATCGCCGGGCTCACGAGAGCCGCGCCCGAAACGACACCCGCTGCCGGCTCATCGTCGAGAACGTCGACATCGCGGTGCTCGAGCCTGGAAACGCCAGGACCCACTACCGCGCCGCCGCTCGCCGAGCGCGCGACATGGCCGCCTTGAGCGCGAACCCCCGTTTCATCATCGACGCCGACGGCCGGGTGCCGTACGAGCACGTGTTGGGCCTCGTGAACGCGCTGAAGGAGCTCCGCATCGAGTCCATCGAGTTCGCGGCCGACCCGGCGTTCCCCTGGAACCGCTAGCCCGGGAGGGGGCCGGCCGTCCCGATTTGATTGACGGGCGAAACCTCAACGCTAGAATCTGGGCTTCCGGATCCGGGAGGACCCTGAGAAAAGATGCGACACCTGAGGACTCGGAGGACCCAGAGAAGAGAAGCCCTCTCTTCCCTGCCGTTCGATAGGCCGGCCGCGCCCGAAAACGGTTCGATTCAACCAGGAGACTTCGAATCCTCCGTCACCCTCTGCGTCCTTCCGCACAGAATGAGGCCTGCTTCAAATGAGGGGAACAGTCGCGGCAGACTTGCCGAGCATCAGAGCCTCTTCTCAGGGTCCTCTGATGTCGGTTTCTTCTCTGCGAGCTCTGTTCCCCTCTGTTTCCTCGCACAAGCCCAAATTGAACCGTGCCCAAAATGACTGCAAGGATGCGGCCGCCGTCCGCCGTCACGTTAGTGATCCCATGAAGCCGATGCGTCGACCCCTTGGGGAGGTGGTAAGATGAGCCATGGTTCAGGCCCTCGTGATGAGTCAACCGCGAGACAGCGGGTTGCGCAGCCTGCGAGCAACCCGAAGAAACGATGTGCTCGAACCGCTCGCCTCCTGCTGTCCCTCCTGGCAATCTTGATGACGTTGTGGGGCTGCTCCTCCCCGTCCCGCCGTCCGGAACCGGCACGCCAGCCTCGTCGCCCCGTCGATTCTCCGACGCCGCCCTCCGGCCAGTCGACCGGTTCTCCGACGATCGAGGCCCAAGATGAAGAGGCGCGCCGGGCCGCCGAAGAAGCCTTGAAATCCTACACGCTCCAGGATCAACAGAAGATCGCCGAGAGCAACGTCTACTACGAGCGGGCCCTCTCGTATCGCAACAACGGCGAACTGGAGAAGGCCAAGGAAGATGCCGCCAAGGCCGTGCAGATCTGGTCCGCCAACGCCGAAGCCCGGAAACTCCTCGCGGAACTCGGCCAAGTCGCCGCCGGCACGCGCGGCCGGTCCGGAGCGCACTCGATCGCCGAGGACCAACTCGAGGAGGTCCGCGTCCGCATCGAGCAGGCCGAAATGGAGATCACCAACCACATCCGGCAAGGCGAGCGCTTCACGGCCGCGTTCCAATACGAAGACGCGGTGCGGGAATTCGAGGAGGCGGAGTTCAAGATCAAGAGCATCCCCTACGACGTGCCCGTCATGAAGGATCTGCTGCCGAAGGTCGGCAATTACCTGCAGAAGACCCGGGACGCGCGCGCGCTGGAGAAGGCGCGCGTCGAGGAGATGAAGCGCCGCGAGGCGGAAGCCGTCGTCAGCGCCCACGAGCAGGCGCGCAAACGCGAGATCCTCGAGAAGATCGCCCACCTGCTCGAGCTCGGCTACATGGCGTTCGACCAGCGCAAGTTCGACAAGTGCCTCCAGCTGTGCGACGAGATTCTCGTCATCGATCCGCACTACGTGGTGGCGCTGGAACTGAAGGAAGACGCGGAGAAGGCCCGTCACCGCGACGGGTACTACGACTACCTGCGCAAGAAGATCGAGAACTGGAAGACGTTGACCAACTCGGACGACGAAGCCGTGATCCCGTACTCCGAGACGGTGCGTTTCCCCTCCGCCGAAGAATGGGCCGAGATCTCCAAGCGCGCCACCGAAAAGACGCTCAAGACCCAGGAAGGCGCGGCGCTCGAAGAAGACTCCGAGATCGCCCGCAAACTCGATACGATGAAGATGGACGTCGACCTCCCGACGGCGAAGCTCCAGCACATCATCGACTACATTCGCGATTTCACCGGCCTCAACTTCTTCATCGATCCGGCGATTCACCAGAACCATCCCGAGGTCCTCGACAAGGAAATCCCCCTCAAGGTGAAGGACCTCGTCCTGAAGAACCTGCTGCGCCATCTCCTGAGCCAGTTCGGCTTGGACTACACGGTCACGGACAACCAGATCATCCGTATCACGACTCCGGAGCAGGCGGGCGGGCAAGCCGTGCTCGAATTGCATCCGATCCGGGATATTCTGGCCAAGATCGAGCAGTTCCCCGGTCCCAAGGTGGAACTCACCTCGGTCGGCGGCGGCACGGCCTTGACCGGCGCCACCTTCACGCTGGAAGAACCCAAGGAGCCCACGGTCTCCGAGGAACAGATCCTGGAACTCATCAAGGACAACATCGCCCCGGGCACCTGGGAGGGCGAGTACACGATCGAAAAAACGCCCAATCAACAGCTGCTCGTCAATCACACGCCCAGGGTGCAACGCGAACTCCGCGAGTTCCTCCAGCGGCTGCGCGGCTATACCGGCACGATGGTCGCCATCACCGCCCGATTCCTGGCCGCCTACGACGATTTCCTGGACGACGTCGGCGCGGACATCATCAACCGTCCGCCGATCGGCGGCTACGACATCCCCGGCGTCGGCATCACGGACGTCGATGAGCTCGCCGACGCCCCGCCCGGCGTGCCGGGCTCGGAAGTCGGCCCCGGCTTCGTCACCAACGAATCGGCGCGCAACGAATGGTATGACCTGCGCGCCCAGACCTTCCACACGCTTCTGAGCTTCAGCCCGCTCACCGGAACCGGCATCGATCCGCTCTCCGGCCGGCTGCAGGATCAAGGCGGAATCGGCCTGCAGTACCAGTGGCTCGGCGAGCAGGCGCTTCAGATGGTCTTGCGCGCCGTCCATAAGAGCTCCAAAGCCACGATCGTGCAGGCCCCGCGCATCACGGTCTTCAACACGCAGCGCTCGCACCTCATGGTGCTCAACCAGCGCGCGTACATCCAAGATCTCGAACCGCAGATCTCGCAGTGGGCGGCCGCGTATGACCCGGTCATCGGCATCCTGACCGAAGGCGTCGTCCTGGACGTACGCCCCATCGTCTCCAACGACCGCAAGTACGTCACGCTGGAGCTGCGTCCCTCGTTGGCCGAAGTCCAGACGCTGCGCGTGATCGACATCAATACGGGCAGCCGGACGCCCGCGCCCGGCACGACGGTCCTGCAGCTGCCGTGGATGGTGCTGCAGAAGGCCGAGACGACCGTCATGATTCCGGATCGCGGGACGCTCCTGATCTCCGGCTTCAAGGACATCGTCGAACGCGACGTGCAGTCGACCGTGCCGTTCCTGGGCAATATCCCCGTGCTGAACTTCTTCTTCTCGCGACGGGGCAAGACCAACGAACGGCGCCGCCTGATGATCCTGGTGACGCCCGAGATCATCGACTTGGCCGAGCACGAGGAGAAGCACTTCTGAGGCTCTTCCGTCGACGGGTCCCCCGCTCCCCATTCCCCTCTGGAAGTGCTATCCTTAAGCGGTATGGTTCCTCCGCTGCGGGCCATCTTCTTCGACATCGACGACACGCTGTATTCGACCACGGAATTCGCGACGCTGGCCCGCCGCAACGCGATCCAGGCCATGGTCAATGTGGGGCTCAATATCCCGATCGAGGAGGGGCTGCGTGAACTCTCGGAGGTCATCCACGAATTCAGCTCCAACTACCAGCACCACTTCGACAAGCTCCTCCTACGGCTGCCCGAAGCCGCCACGAGAGGCTTGAACCGGACCATCCTGGTCGCCGCCGGCGTGGTCGCCTACCACGACGCCAAGTTCACGCGCCTCAAGCCCTTTCCCGACGTCCTTCCGGCCCTGAAACGCCTGGCACGCACCTCCCTCATCCGAGGCATCATCACCGACGGGGTCGACATCAAGCAGGCCGAGAAGCTGCTGCGGCTGGGGGTACATTCTTATCTGACCCCGGGCGCCGTCGTCATCTCGGATCAGATCGGGATCTCGAAACCCAATCCCAAGATCTTCGAACGCGCCTGCAGCGAGATGCGGGTGGCGCCCCGGGAAGCCATGTACGTAGGCGACCACCCGGTCAAGGACATCGATCCCGCCAATCGCATCGGCATGGTGACGGTCCTGGCCGATCGCGGCGGCCGCCATTCCGATGAAATCGGACGCACTCGCGCGCATTTTCACGTGCGAAACTTCGATCAATTGTTGAATTTGTTGCGGAAACGCTTTAAGGTATCCATTCCCGCCTGAAAACGCGGCCATGAACGGTTTGGTGTAGGTCCTCCCCGTCTCGTGGAATGGGTTACCTCTGACATCCTGTTCTTATGCAGAACGAGTTCATCGGCATCATCGACTTCGGCTCGCAGTACACCCAACTCATCGCCCGACGTATCCGGGAAGCCAGCGTCTATTGCGAGATCCTGACACCCGACGCCACTCCGGAGCAGTTCACCAAGGACCGCAAGCTCAAGGGCGTCATCCTCTCCGGCGGCCCCGCCAGCGTGTATCAGCGCGGCGCGCCGAAGTGCGACAAGCGCATCTTCGACCTGGGAGTTCCCGTCCTGGGCATCTGCTACGGAATGCAGCTGGCCACCTACATCCTGGGCAGCAAGGTCAAGGCCGCCAAGGATCGCGAGTACGGCCGCACGAACATCAGGATCCTCGACGGCGACCCGCTGTTCCGGGGCGTCCCGCGCGAAACCGTGGTCTGGATGAGCCACGGCGACCGCGTCGAGACCAATTCCAAGGAGTTCCAGGTCCTGGCGGCCACCAAGAACTGCCCCTACGCCGCCGTCCGACACAAGACGCGCAAGCTGTACGGCGTGCAGTTCCACCCCGAGGTCGCTCATACACCCGAGGGCGCGCAGATCCTGCGCAACTTCGTCTACGCGATTTGCAGCTGCCGGGGCGACTGGGAGATGAAGTCCTACATCGACGGCGCCGTCGCCGAAATCCGCCGAATGGTCGGCCCCCAGGGACGCGTCCTGTGCGCCCTGTCCGGCGGGGTCGATTCCGCCGTCGCCGCCACGCTCGTACACAAGGCCATTCAGAATCGCCTGACGTGCGTCTTCGTCGACAACGGCCTGCTGCGCAAGGACGAAACCAAGAAGGTCAAGCGCGTGTTCGCCGATCAGATGCACCTGAATCTGGTCATGGTCGACGCCGCGGACGAATTCCTCCGGAGGCTCAAAGGCGTCTCCGACCCCGAGAAGAAGCGCACCCTCATCGGACACACGTTCGTCCAGGTCTTCGAACGAGAAGCGAAGAAGATCCAAGGCGTCGGCTTCCTCGCCCAAGGCACCCTCTACCCCGACGTCATCGAAAGCCGCAGCACGTTCGGCGGCCCCAGCGCGAAAATCAAGACCCACCACAACGTGGGCGGGCTTCCCGAGAAACTCAAGTTCACGTTGATCGAACCCCTGCGCACCCTCTTCAAGGACGAGGTCCGGCGCATCGGCCGCGAGCTGGGCCTGCCGGAACACGTCGTCAGCCGGCAGCCTTTCCCGGGTCCAGGACTGGGAGTGCGTTGCCTCGGCCCCCTCGTGAAGGAGCGCCTCGACGTCCTGCGCGAGGCGGAGGAAATCGTCGCCAAGGAAATCGAGAAAGCCGAGCTTCATAAAGACCTCTGGCAGTACTTCGCCGTGCTCCTGCCCGTTTCCACCGTCGGCGTGATGGGCGACGAACGTACCTATGAGAACGTCGTGGCCTTGCGCGCCGTGCAAAGCAACGACGGCATGACCGCCGATTGGGCGCGGCTGCCGGCCGATACCCTCTCCGCCATCGCCTCCAGGATCATCAACGAGGTCAAAGGCGTCAATCGGGTGGTGTACGACATCTCCAGCAAGCCGCCGGC
>JACPRB010000237.1 GCA_016190155.1 Planctomycetota bacterium | reverse complement strand
TCCTTCGGTCTTCCTCCTGGCTTCCTGGCTTCCTCAGAGTATTCTCCGGACGGAAAACGGAGGATTCCCGAGTTCGGTTGAGGTCGCCGCGCTGGATGCTCCGCTTCCCTCTGTTTCCTCGCACAAGTCCGGATTGAACCGTGCCCCAGATCCTCAGTGATTCATCGAGCCACAGAAGACGACAGGGGATGTGGAGATTCGATGACGGGCAGACGGCCTCCGAATCTCCCCTTGTCTTTTCCTGACCGCCGGGGAATCTCCGCCAAACCCTACTTCTTCTCGATCACGAACAGGAGCTCGCCGAATTCCACCGCTTGCCCGTTCTTGACCAGGATCTCACGGACGATCCCGTGCATCTCGGCCTTGATCTCGTTCATGACCTTCATCGCCTCGACGATGCACAGGACTTTCTCCGGACCGACCTCGTCCCCCACGTTCACGTACGGATCGGCGTCGGGCTTCGGCGCCCGGTAGAACGTACCGACGAGCGGAGACTTGATCTCCGCCATGTTCTCCGGCCGCTTCGCCGCCGCTCCGGACTCCGCCGTCAGGGACGCCGCCGCGGAAACGCCGGGGACCTGCATCAAGGGCACCGGCGGCGCCGGAGGCGCCAGGACGGATAGGGTGCCGGTCACGCCGTCCGCGCGGCGCAAACGGATCTTCTTCCCTTCCTCTTCCACCTCGAGCTCGACGACCTTGTTCGCATCCATCAGCTCGAGCAGCTTCTTGATTTCGTCGAGATTCATGAGAGCGGCCATCGTAATCTCCGCGGGCGAAATCGGCAATCACTATCCGGTACCCAGGTGCGAGTGGATGGCAGACAGAGGAAGAAACCATTCTCATACCTGGGCACTACCTTGCCTCCACCCCGGCCTTGAGCTTCTCGACCAACGGCGCCTTCAAACGGAAGACCGTCGAATCCCCCTCGATCATCCCATAGCGGACTTTCTCGTCGGTCCCGGGCGTCGGGAACGGCCCGCTGATCTTCAGGACGATCGTCTTGCGTTCCCCGTCCTCATAGACGACGCTCAGCCGTCCCGCCGTATTGTTCGTCTCCAGTCCGTACTCCCGCGCCGCCTCACGACGGCGCGAGAGGAACTCCTCCGCCGCGATGTAGTTCACAAGCGTCAGGACGTCGCTCAGCTTCTCCGGATCCACCTCGGCGCCTTGGTGCGCCGCATCCCTGAACGCCCACGCCCCGTTCTTCTTCTCGATCCAGAAGTAATGGCGCTTGCCGAGCTCCTTCTCGTCCTCCAGATCCGCGCTGATCTCGATGAGCGCGTCCCGGCGGACGCTGAAGACGACCGGGTCGCGGAAATTCAGCTCCAGCTTGTCCAGCTTCGTGTGGACGCTCCCGCCGGTCGCGAAGACCTCGTCGCTGCCCGGCTTCATCAGACACGTGTCGCTCCTCTTCACCCGGCCGAACTTGTACGGCAGCGTCCGGTCGCTCGCGCCGGACTTTCCCGGCAGATGGACCGTCAACGTGATCCCCGGCGGGTCCAGACCGAACAGCTTCAGATCGGGCTGTGCGCCCAGGAAGCCGTTCTCGTCCTTGATGCGGATCGCAAACAGCTCCGCCACGAAGAGCGCCAGCGCCTGATCGTCCGCCTTGAAGCCCTCGGGGTGCTCGACCGCCCATTTCTGCTCCTCGCGTTTCAGGCGCACCCGCCCCATCTCGCCCGTCAGCTCGATCCACGCGATCTCCTCCTCGGAGAAATCGTACAGGGCCGTCGACCGAAAGGCATGGCGCGTCCTCGGCAGGAACTCGACCCGGCGCGAGTCGACCGATGCAACCTCGCCGGTTTGACCGCTCAGGAAATACGTGATCTCCTTCTCGCCCGCCTTCTCCGCGCGGCCCACACCCACCTCGATCGGTTGACCGGCCTCGCGCATCCAGATACGGAACTTGATGGAAGGCTTATCGAGTCCGTACTTGGCAAGGTCCGGGGTCTCGATGAAGTCCTCCGCCTGGATCGTGATCAGGTCGGCCAGCAGTTGATAGATACGCCCTTCATTCAGCCGCTCCTGCAGCGCGCGATCGCCGGCCTTCACCCAATACCATCCCCGCTGCCCGCCGGGATTCTCGAGGAACTCGAACTCGCTGACGTCGCATCCCTCCTCGACGGACGAATTCCCCGTCGAATCCACCTTCGCGCGCTTGAAATGCTCCTGCAGCTCGATCTTGACGACACGGTGGCGGTCGAAGAAGGCGATCCCGCGATGCCGGATCTCGCTGATGCTCCGCAGGAAAGGGTCGGGCGCGCCGGCCGGTCCCAGGTAGAGGTTCGGATCGCCGTCGATCATATACCACCGCTGGGACGAGTCCTGCAGCGGAACCGCCCCGAATCGGATCGTCTTCTTCTGCCCGGGGACGTGCACATGGACGACCAGCTCAGCCTTCTTGTCGAGGCCCGCCCGGGCCGGATCATAGCCTTCGGAACCCGGCCGAACCGGACCGTAGTTGCGCAGCTCCCGCAAGCTCCCGATCATCTCGGCGACGTACGGGTCCCAGGCGGGACGTTCGACGGGCTTGGTGATGAACCACGAGAGGCCCGCGACCGGCTCGGGGCGCCGCTCGAGGATGACCTCGGCCTGATCGCGCGGCTGGATCTCGATCTTGGTGTACTGCTCGGTCAGCCAGGGGAAATGCGGCTCCGGCTTGATTTCCGGCGGCCTCTCCGGGCGCAGAGCAAGCCAGAGCAAGGTAAGCCCCGCGAAGGAGGCCGCCAGGGAGACGGTAGTACGCCAGCTCATGGGCGGAATCCCCCGGCGAGAAAACAGAGGAGGGCAGAGAGGCCAAACCGCAGAGATCGCAGAGGTTCGCAGAAAAAGGGAGAACGGCAAGATCGCCTCTCAGCAAGCTCTGCGTTCTCTGCGGTTAGGTTTTCCCTGCGCCCTCTGCTCATCTCTGCGCCCTCATTTGCGCCGGAACCAGAACGCCACCACCCCCAGGATCACCCCCAGCAGCGGGAGCACGCCGACACTGACCCACTGGATCTGCCGCCGCGCCCCTTCGGGCAAGTCCAGCGGCGTCATCCGGATCTTCCTCTGGACGGGCGGCGTGATCACCTGCTCCAGATCGAGCAACCAGCGGAAGTTATTCACGTAGTAAGCCAGATTGAAGTCCGCCATGCCGGGCATCCGTTGCAGCAACTCGTTGGTGAACCCCTGCACGGAGCCCCAGACGATCATCTTCGCCGCGGGACGCTCCCGAAACCGCGGCTTCTCCACCGGACCCGACTCGATCGCCACCACCAGATCGAGGTCCGACTTCGGCTCGTCCCCATCCGGACGGGCATTGGTATTCGTATCCAGAAACGACTCGCGACTGCTGCGCAAGAGCGAGGCCACCTTCAACTTCTTGTCGGAAGGTTCATGAGGCCGGACGATCGTCGTCCACGGCACATCCACATACAGCTCGGGCGAGCTGAACTCGCCGTTGATCGCGTGTTGGCCGAACGCGCGCGCGCGGAGCTGGACGGGATTGTTGTCGAAGCAACTCTTGTCGAACACGACGCCGGGCCAGATGCGCGCGCCCCAGGCCTCCAGGAACCGGCGCAGCAGCGGCTGGCCCGCCACCGCGACGGGATCGACCGCCACGAGCATGCGGCCGCCCGTCTCGAGGTACGCCTTGAGGGCGTCCAGATGCTCCAGCGGGAAGTCGCGCCGCGGGCCGGCCACGAACACCGCGTCCGCGTCTCGAGGAACCTCCCTCTGCACGCTGAGATCCAGCCGGCGAAACTCGACGTTGTCGCGCTCCCGGAGGTATCGCGTCAAGAGCGTCATCCCCTGCCGCGGATCCTGCACGCGAACCTCGTCGTGCCCTTCGGTACCGTAGACGATCTTCCGCTTCTCGTTGACGAGCGTGCAGATGGCCGATACCAGCCGCACCTCCGCCCGGAAATCCTCGACCTCGCCGGTCTGCGGGTCGCCCATGTACAGCTCGCCGATCCTGAAGAAACGCGTGCCCCCGCGGCCGTCCTCTCCGCGACATTGAAGGTAGACCGTATTGGCCTCGATCGGCCCGAGCTCGTGCGCCCAGGGCGGCAAGCCCTCCGCCGGATCGACGAGCGCCACCTTGATGTGCGGGTTCTGGCGCTGGAACTCCAACAACATCTTGGCGATCAGCCCCCAGGCCGTCGACAACGACCGGTCCATTTCCGCCGCGCCGACCAGCATCTGGTTGAGCAGGATGTTCACGTCGCGATCGATCAAGCGCAGGCGCTGGATCGTCTCCGGAGAAAGCTCCTCGATCCTGTCCGCCGTCCAGTCCGCCCGCCCGCCGTGGTCGGCCGCGATCAGGTTGACCATCACGACGCTGCCCAGCAGCAAGACCGCCATAAGCGCGAAGTTGAGCCACGCGAAGACCCGCGTGCGCCGGTTGAATTCCAGCGCCTCGACGGCCTGCGGACTGGCCGCGCGAATCGCCCCGCTGTCGTCGCGCATCGTGCCCATCAGCGCCACCGGCGGGATTCGACCACCCGCACCGTCAGGAACAGGAACAGGAAGATCACCGAAAGCAAATAAACGGCAGGCCGCGCGTCCACGATCCCGCGACTGAACGAGTCCATATGCCCCAGCAAGTTGACGTGCTCGAACACGCGCTGGACGATCCCGACCAGACCGGTCGCGTGCGGCGGGAAGAGCGAGCCGATCAACGGCATGATGATCAGCGCGAGCGCGCCGATGAGAGTCAGCACGCCGGCCGTGATCTGGTTGGCGCACATCGCGGAGATGCACAACCCCAGCGCCAGCACGGCGCCGATGGCCAGGAGGATGCCCGCATACCCCGCCGCGACGGCGCCGAGATCGACGACGCCATATTTCGCCGCCAGGATCACGTAGCAGATCGTCGGCGAGAGGAGGTAGCTCACGAAGACGAACGCCGCAGTGAACTTGGCCAGGACGAACGCCCACTCCGAAATCGGCGCCGTCATCATGATCTCGATCGTGCCGCGGTTCTTCTCTTCCGCGATCAGCCGCATCGTCACCAGGGGAGTCACGAACGTCAGCAGGCTGACCATGACCTTCTGCATCGCGCCATACTCGACCGGCATGCGGGCGTCCGCGAAGTCGAACATGAGCTTGCAGAACAATCCCCCGCTCAGAAACAGGAACGCCGTGAGGATGATGTACGCCATCGGACTGATGAAATAGACCGACAGTTCGCGGCGGACCAAGGCGGCGTAGTTGGTGAACGGATTCCTCACGGCGCCTTCTCCGGGGGCTTCTCCGCGGAAGCGGCGGCCATGTCGGCCGCGGTCCTCGAGGTGTTTCTCGCCTTGGATTCCGTCGCGACGGCCGTTCCGCTCGTCAGCTCGACGAACGCGTCCTCGAGCGAGACGCGCTCCAGGCCCACCTCCAGGACGTCCCAATCGTGCCTTGCCGCGCACCGGAAGATGTCCGGCCGCAGGTCGCCGCCGTTCTTCGACTCGATGAGGAAACTCTCGACCTCCGGCTTTCGCATCCAGATGACGAGCTTGACGTTGGGTTCCGCCTCGAGAATGCGCTTGATCTCGTCGCCGGGCCCGCGGACGTCCAGCCGGACTCGGCCCGTCACCGTAAGCTTGTTCACGATCGATCCGGGCGTGCCGTCCGCCACGAGCCGCCCGCGATTGATGATGAGCACCCGCCCGCACATCTTCTCCACTTCGGAGAGGATGTGCGTGGACAGCAGGACCGTGCGCCGTTCGCCGAGCTCGCGGATGACGTCGCGCACTTGGCGCACCTGGTTGGGATCGAGGCCGATCGTGGGCTCGTCCAGGATCACCAGCTCGGGGTTGTGGACGATCGCGTCGGCCAGTCCCACGCGCTGGCGAAACCCCTTGGACAGATGGCCGATGATGCGCCGGCGGACTTCCTGCAGGCCGCACTTCTCGACGGCGGCGCCGACGGCGTGCTCGCGTTCCCGGCGCGGGACACCTTTGATGTGCGCGCGGAACTCAAGGTACTCGACGACGCGCATCTCGAGGTAGAGCGGATTGTTCTCGGCGAGGTACCCGGTGATCCGGCGGATCGCCATGGACTGCCGGCGGGCGTCGAGGTTGGCGATGCGCACGCTGCCGACGGTGGGCGGGATGAAGCAGGTCAAGACGCGCATGGTGGTGGTCTTGCCGGCGCCGTTGGGGCCGAGAAAGCCGACGATCTCGCCGTGG
>JACPRB010000036.1 GCA_016190155.1 Planctomycetota bacterium | reverse complement strand
GGCGAGGACTTCGAGGAGATCGTCGTCAAGGTGAAGCGCTGCGCCAAGGTGGTGAAGGGCGGAAAGCGCTTCAGCTTCAACGCTCTCGTGGTCGTGGGAAACCGCAAGGGCCAGGTCGGGTGGGGCTACGGGAAGGCCAACGAGGTCCCATTTGCGGTGGAGAAGGGCATTCAGGAAGCGAAGAAGAATCTCATCGCCGTTCCCATCGTCCGCGGATCCACTCTTCCGCATGAGATCCGCTGGAAGTTTTCGGCGACGGAGGTGCTCGTTCGTCCGGCCTGCAAGGGCACGGGCGTGAAGGCCGGCGCGGCTGCGCGCGCGGTGCTGGAGCTGTCCGGCGTGCACGACGTCCTGTGCAAGGTCTTCGGCAGCACCAACCCGATCAACGTCGTGAAGGCGACGTACGGGGCCTTGAAGGCGCTGCGTACGGTCGAGGTATTCGCGCAGCAACGCGGTGTCGCGGTCGTCCAGAAGAAGACGAGCGAAGTGAAGCCGCCGCCGGCGGCGGTGGTGGGGGCGCCATGAACCTGTCGGATGCGAGAAAGGCCAAGATCCCCCGGAAGAAGAAGTTTCAGGTGGGACACGGGCATTCCAGCGGCCTGGGCAAGTACTGCGGCCGGGGAAACAAGGGCCAAGGGTCGCGGCGCGGCGAGTCGTTGCGGGTCTACTTCGAAGGCGGGCAGATGCCGATCATCCGCCGCCTGCCGAAGATGGGTTTCAATAACGCCGAGTTTCGCCGGGAGTACGAGGAAGTGAACCTCGGGAGGCTGGATAAGGCTTTCGCGGACGGGGCGACGGTGGACGAGGCGGCCCTGCGTCAGAAGAAGCTCGTGCGCCGGGATCTGCCCATCAAGATCCTGGGCGGCGGCTCCCTGACGCGCAAGCTCACCGTGAAGGCGCACAAGTTCAGCAAGTCCGCGGAGGAGAAGATCGTCAAGGCGGGCGGCACGGTGGTCAAGATCGAGCCGGTCGCGCCCGAACCGAAGGCGGAGGCGAAGCCCAAGGCGTAGGGCGTTCGCGGCGGGCGGTCGCCAGACCGAGGGGTGTGCGATGCAGATAGTCGAGTCCTTTCGGAACATCTTCAAGATCCAGGAACTGCGCCGGCGCATCTTCATCACGCTGGGTCTGCTGATCGTCTTCCGGTTCGGCTCGCACGTCGTATTGCCGGGCGTCAATACCGACGCGTTGCAGGAGTTCCAGAAGTCGGCCGAGCAGTCTTTGGGCGGTCTGTTCCATTTGATGCAGCTCTTCTCGGGACAGGCGATCGGCAATCTGGCGCTCTTCGCCCTGGGGATCATGCCCTATATCACGTCCTCCATCATCATGCAGCTCATGACGAAGGTGAGCCCGACGCTGGAGGCGATGGTGAAGGAGGGGCCGGCGGGGCAGCGCAAGATCAACCAGTACACGCGCTACCTGGCGGTTCCGATATGCTTGGTGCAGGGGATCTTCGCCGTGAACTCGCTGGTGGGCATGCAGCGGGCGCAGGGGACGCCGATCCTGTATTCCACCGGCTTCGGCAGTCTGGCGGAGATGGTCATCGGACTCTCCGCGGGCGCGCTGTTCGTGATGTGGTTGGGCGAGCAGATCACGGAGCATGGGGTGGGAAACGGGGCGTCGCTGCTGATCATGGCGGGAATCGTCTCGCGCCTGCCGGCGGTGGGAAGTGATCTCGTCGGCTTGGCCCGGAAGGGAGCGGTTACCGGGGAGTCGCTGGTCGTGATCGGGGCCATCTACCTGGCCATGATCTTCTCGATCGTCTTCATGACGCAGGCGCAGCGGCGTATTCCGGTGCAGCATGCGAAGCACTTCCGGGGGCGGCGGGTGATGATGGGGTCGCGGAATTACCTGCCTCTGCGGGTGAACACGGCGGGCGTCATGCCCGTGATCTTCGCCTCGTCGCTGTTGGTCATCCCCCAGTTGCTGGGACAGGTGAGCGCCTTCAAGTGGACGCAGGAGTTCATTCGGCAGGGGTCGTTCTTCTACGTGAGCTTCTACACGGTGATGATCTTCTTCTTCAGCTATTTCTGGACGTATCTCTTTTTCCAGCCGGTCGAGATGGCCAACAATCTGAAGGAGTACGGATCGTTCATCCCGGGGATCCGGCCGGGCGAGAACACGGCGAACTACTTGAATTCGATTTTGTCGCGGATCACGTTGTGCGGCGCGGCGTTCCTGGCGGCGGTGGCGTTGATGCCGGATATGGTTTCCGCCGGGTTCGGCGGGGAACTGCAGCGGCAACAGCTGGCGTTCCTCGGCGGCACGGGTATCCTGATCGTGGTGGGCGTCGGGCTCGATGTCATCCAGAAGATCGAGTCGTACCTGCTGATGCACCACTACGAGGGATTCGTCGGCCCCGGCGGCGTGCGCGGCAGGCGGTAGGTCGGTGGACGGCCGGCATCGGTCGCGCAATCTCACGTGCAATCGAGGTGCGTCATGAGACTGGTATTCGTCGGTCCTCCGGGCAGCGGTAAGGGGACGCAGGCGAAGAAGCTCGCGGAGAAGCGGGGCATTCCGCACATTTCCACGGGAGACATCCTGCGGGAGGCGGTCAAGGCGGGGACGCCGATCGGCCGGAAGGCCGCGGGGATCATCGCGGAGGGTAGGCTCGTTCCCGACGACGTCATGATCGGGATCATCGAGGAGCGGTTCGCGAAAGGGGATTGCGCCCGGGGGTACATTCTGGACGGGTTTCCCAGGACCGTGCCGCAGGCGCAGGCCCTGGATACGTTGACCGAGCGGATGAAGGTCCCCGTTCAGGCGGTCCTCGTGATCGATTGCCGCGACGAGATCATCGTGGAGCGGATCACGGGACGGCGTTCGTGCGAGAAGTGCGGCACGCCGTACCACGTGAAGTTCATGCCTCCGAAGGAGCCGGGGGTGTGCGACAAGGACGGGGGGCCGCTGGTTCAGCGGGAGGACGACCAGGAGAGCCGCGTTCGGGAGCGGTTGGGCGGCTATCACCGTCAAACGGCGGCCATCATCCCGCACTATGAACGGCGGAATCTGGTACGTCGAATCAAAGGGGAAGCGGCGCCGGAGAGGGTGTTCGCGGAGATCGAGCGAGCGCTCACGGCGCTGCGGATCTGATGGCGGTCATCTACAAGGACGCGTGGGAAATCGACATCATGCGCCAGGCCGGGCGCATCGCGGCCACGACCTTGCAGGCGTTGGTCCGGATGGTTGCCCCGGGCAAGACGACGGGAGAGTTGGATCGGGTGGCGGAGGAGATGATCCGCGGCGCCGGGGCGCGCCCGACGTTCAAGGGGTACAGGGGATATCGCCACACGATCTGCGCGTCGGTCAACGAGGAGATCGTGCACGGGATCCCCTCCGACGGCCGCGTGCTCAAGGAGGGGAACATCCTTTCGATCGACATTGGTGCGACGTACAAGGGGTATGTGGGGGATACGGCGATCACGGTTCCGGTGGGCAGGGTTTCGGCCGGCGCGACGAAGCTCATGGAGGCCTGTCAAGGGGCGCTCGAGGCGGGGATCGCGCAGATGAATCCTGGGAAGCGTCTGGTGGACGTCTCACGGGCGATCGAGCAATACTCCACGGAGCGGGGCTTCAGCGTGGTGCGCAACTACTGCGGTCACGGGGTCGGCCGCGACATGCACGAAGATCCGCAGGTGCCCAACTACGTCGATCCGAACCTGCCGTACTTGTCGATGGAGCTGCGGCCGGGACTGGTGCTGGCGATCGAGCCGATGCTGTGCGAGGGGACGTATCGCACGCGGACGCTGGGGGACCAGTGGACGGTGGTCACGGCGGACGGGAAGTTGTCGGCGCACTTCGAGCACACGATCGTCGTGACCCAAGAGGGGCACGAAGTCCTTACGAGCCTCAAGCCGTGAGCCGTAAGCCGGAAGGTACCGCTTCAGCTGCGCTTCTTGTTCCGGGAGTGGAAGAACGAGCTTCGTGACGACTTGGCGATAGCCTAGGTTGACTAGAGTCGGATACCATGCTATCGTAATCTAACGGCGTTAGGAATCGTTACATGATCGCCAAAGCCAAGAAGCTTCGCGAGAAGGGCACGCGACTGGATGCCGAGTACTTCGACGCTCTGGTTCGGGCGCTCGGACGGCGGGCTCCGGGGTCAGGAGAAGGCGTCGTTTTCCACCTGGGCGCACGTCCGCCTCGGCTCGGCGAGGATGAGGTGGTGATCGTGCTGCTTAAGGGCGATGAGGCTATGGCGCTGAGGCGGCACACCGGCCAGGCGGGGGGTCGAAGACGTTGGATGGAGGAACTTCGGCTGCGGCTGGGACAGGTCGAAGAGATCGTCGAGGAAGTGACCCGCCGGTTTGCTCATTTGGAGCGCTCGGCGGCCGAGGAGTTGACGGACGCGGAACGCCGTGTACTGGCGAAGGGCGGATTGGGACGCGCGAAAGCGCCGCGCAGGAATCCGGTGCAGGAGGCCGCGGAGATCTACGCGCGCATGCTGCGGGAGGGACTGGACGTGGCGGAGACTGCGGCGCATCTGGGAATCGACCCAAGCCGCGTCCGACAGAGGCTCACGGAGACGCCGCCGACGCTCTTTGGCGTGAAAGTCGGATTCGAGTGGCGGCTTCCGAAGTTCCAGTTCACGCGGACGGGACTCGTGCCCGGGATAGACGCCGTCATCGCCCGGCTCCCGCGGGACGTCCACCCGGTGGCGGTTGAGCGCTGGCTCATGTCGCCGCATCCGGATCTCGAAGCCGAGCGAGGTGCGCTGAGCCCCCTCGATTGGCTGAAAACGGGCCGACCGGTATCCGTAGTGGCTGATCTGGCGTCGAGCCTCTAGTCCGGAGCGCCCGTGGCCAAGTTTCCGGAACCGCCGACTCCGATCGAGCTGAGGAAGATCCGTCCGGTCGTGCGCATTCTCAGCAGGGGCACGGTGCTGTGGCGGGTCTATTTTCGGGGCGGGCCATACCCGACGACGTGGAACGGGCTTCGCGCCTACGGTCCGACCGGCAATCGCTTCGACCATCACGAGCCGCCCTCGCGGCCACAAGCGCGGGCCATTCTGTACGCCGCCCGCAGGCCGGTGACCTGCTTCGCCGAAGTCTTTCAGGAGACGCGGACCATCGACACCAGGCGGATGGAGCCATGGCTGGCGGCGTTCGTCCTGAGGCGCGCGGTGCCCCTGCTTGATCTTCGAGGCGTTTGGCCGACGCGTGCCGGAGCCTCGATGGCGATCAACTCGGGGCCGCGGCCGCGTGCGCGGCAGTGGTCCCGCGCCATCTACGAAGCCTATCCGGCCGCCGAAGGGCTGTCGTACTCGTCGTCGATGCATGCGAACCAACCGGCCGTGGCGCTCTACGAGCGGGCCAGGCGGTCGATGCCCGTCCGGCCGGCTTTCAACCGAGCTTTGGTGGATCCGGCTATCAGCGATGTAGTGCAGCAGACGGGCGCGGGGCTGGGATACTTGGTTGTTTAGCGATCGTGGGATGGCTTCGACCGCGTGGTAGAATCACGGTAGAGGGGAGCGTTAGCCGCCGGCTCGCATAGGGTTATGGGGTTCGACAGCCCCGAGTGTGCGTCCGACCCCAGAGGCAACCGTTCATCCGTTCAAGAGGGTTCAACCGTTCGTCTGTTCGAGAGTCCCGTTCCGACGCCAAGCCTCCGGAACGAATGAACGGGCGAACCGATGAACGGTGAATGCCCACGCCAGATGAAGCCATCAGCTCAGCGCTTGCGCTTGTAGATGCGGATCTTGGAGGTCGTGGCGGCGCCCAGGAACGAGCCGTCGTCGGCGATGGCCAGGAAGTCGATGCCGGCGGCGACGTTGAGGCGGCAGACGGGGGTGAAGCTCACGGGATCGTACAGGAGAACCTGCCCGTCTTCGGTGGCGACGAGGAGTTCGCGGCCGTCGGGGCGCATCGTCATGGCCGTGATCTTGCCTTCGACGGGGTGGCGCGCCACCTCGCGCAGAGTGGTTGAATCGACGTGGACGAGTTCCTCTCCGTGGCTTCGTGCCAGGATCAGTCGGGACAGGTCCGGAGGGGCGCAGATCCAGTCCATGGGGTCATCGAGCGGTTGTTTGGCCTTGATCTTCCAGGTTTCGCGTGCATAGACGCAGAGACTCGAGTTGTTCCTGTTACGCCCGAGGCCGATGATGACGGCGGCATCGGCCCGGATCACGCCTGCGTTTCCCAGCACAAGACGGTACGCATAATTCTTCTTCGCGAGGCAAATGAAAAGATCTTGGCCACTCGAAAGGACGGCGTCGCCGGTTTCGGCGAAGGCCAACGAAGTGATGGTATCGGCGCGATCCTCGACACGCCGGAAGCGGAGTTGATCGGGGATCCCTGTCTTTGGATCGATGGTCCAGAGTTTCCCGGGTGTCAGCTCGACGAAGAGCCCGTGTTTGCTCCAAGCGGGCGTGCCGTGATTCCAGTGGCGTGGGGCCGAGCGTTTAGGCTGCTTCTCGGGCGTGACCAGTCGCGAGAATCTCTTCGTTCCCGCGGGGAGTTCCACGACGCAGAACTTGCCCTTGCCGTCGTAATAGGCCAGGGCGCTGCCGTCGGGGGCGAAGGCGAACCGCTCGGGGGAGTCGATCTCGAGGGCGAGCTCGTACTTCGGCGACGATTGATTGGGGGACTCTTGGGTGCGCCCCCGTAGCTCGGCGAGGAGCTCTTGAGGAACGCCCTCGCGGCGCTCGATCGCCTCAACGATCGCCGGGTCCAGGGGGATCTCCTTCTTGGAGGTCTCGTCGAGGAAGTGCATCACGTACGTGGCGTTGTAATCCGAGAGCCGGAAGTCCAAGTCGTTATAGATGATCTGGCCTTTGATATCGGGTTTGGTGCTGACGAGCTCGGCGGAGAAGGAAATTCCATACACCAAGTCGTCGGCCGCGCCGACGTACACCTTGAGGCGGGCCGAGGAGTTCTCCCAGTCGAAGGATGCCTCCTCGGCATTAGCCTTCAGCATCTTCAGGGCGGCGCCAGCGAACTTGACCTCGACGACATCGCAGGCATGACCTCCGACGTCCGCTCGAGTGCCGAAAGCGACGCCTTTCAGATGATCGAAGAGGACGGTTAGAATCTCGTCCGGACTCTGGACTCCCCGGCCGGTGCCAGACATGCCGACCAGCTCAGAGGCTACCCATTCCTCACTCATCTGGTGATGGATCCATCCCTCATCGCCGACGTTGACGATGCACGTCTGCTTGATACCAACAGAACCATAGTCGAGGAAGAAGACGCCGCCGGCCACCCACAGCCCCTTGCCTGTGAGCTTGAGGGCGTCGTGGTGAGAGTCCTTGATCTTCGCGGTGAACTCCGTGCGATAGCTCTTCTGGCGGCGGACGTTCTCGATGGCCGTCTTCAGGCGTTGGGCGGCATCGACGGCCGGCTCCTGCGGCCTTGTCGGAACGGGAGTTCCGGACGGGCAGGTCGCGATCAACCACGCGAGCAGTCCCGCGAAGAGCAGCGCCGCGGCGACGCCTACCATTCCCCAGACCGAGCCGGTTCGCGGGATCCGCCGCTGCGCCTCCTGCCGGATCCGGTCCGTCAGTTCGTCGGGCGGTTCCGGCAGCGGCAGTTGCCGGAGTCGCAGCTCCACGTCCTCTGGCTTCATGGCACTTCTCCTGAGCTTTCCAGCATTTGCGCGAGCTTCTCCAGCGCGTAGCGGTAGCGCGAAGTCGCGGTGGCGAGGGGCACCTGCGTGACCTCGGCCGCCTCCGCCAGCGTGAGCCCGCCGTACACCTTGAGCATCACGACTTCCCGCTGTTCCTCGGGGAGCCGGTCGAGGAGATCGAGGACCTCCGACCGTTCGTGGAGATCCTCCGCGCGATCTACCGAGACGGGCGGGGTCTGCCGGCGAACTGACGCGCGCCGGGCGCGGTCGATCGCGAGATTTCGCACAGCGGTATAAGCCAGCGCCTGCACCGACTCCTGGACGCGACCGGCGTCCATCGTCATCAGGCGCACGCACACCTCCTGAAGCAGGTCTTCCGCCAACTCGGGATCGCGCACGAGCGACAGGGCGTACGCGTAGAGGGGGCGCCGGTAGCGGTCGTAGAGCGCCATGAACGCCTCCACGTCGCCCTGTCGATATCGCAGCAGGAGCTCGCGGTCCGTGACGCGCTCGGTTGCCGACTCCTCGGTGAGTTTCATGGGCCGACAGTATGACGCATCAGCAGGCCGTTTACATCTACGTGCATGCCACGGCCCGAGAATGGGCGAGCATCATGCGCCCGTCCGCGCGACATGGGCGACGATCACTCGCCGCGCTTGTTTTCGGCTTTCTTCCGGCGGACGATTTCGATCTGCCTTCTTGCTTCGGCGTGATCCGGCTTGATCTCGAGAAGTTTGAGGAAGTGCCGCTCCGAAGAATCGTAGTCTTGCTCGTGGTAGTACAGGACCGCCAAGAGGAAATGCCCCTGGTCGTTCCTGTCGTTGAGCTCCACGCATTTCAGCGCGTACTTCTTGGCAATGTCACGATCGTCGAGCTTGTAGTGGCTGAACGCCAGATTCTGATGGAGGACATCGGATCCGTCGTTGAGGCTCATGGCCTGTTGGTACTGCTCGATGGCTCGGCGATAGTCCTTCTCTTCTTCGAAGCACTGCCCGTAGTTGTTCCAGACGCGCCAGTCGTGGCTCGCCTTTCGCCCCCCTTGCGCATAGACGGCGATCGCCTTGTCAAGTTCGGAACGCTCCCGCAGCAGCTCCGCCCAATCAATGTAGGCCGCGCCGTAGCTTGGATAGAAGGCCGTCGCGAGCTCCCAGGATCCGCATGCGTCGTCGTATCGTTTGAGGCTCTTAAGATGGCGCCCGCGATTGCGGAGGAAGACGCCGACCACCTCCTTCTTGGCGAGGTTGCGAAGGTAGATGCCCTTCTGGATTTCATTGGGCGTGATCTTCTTGAGCTTGACGTAGAAGTCGTTCGCCGCCTCCTTGCCTGTGTCCGTGCATTCGATGTTGCGAGGGGACTTGCCGTCGTCGAATCGGACGAATACGTGGCCCGGGACTTCCACCATGAACAGCGGCAGGCCGATGGCCTCGCCGACGCAAAGATAGAGCAGGCTGAGCCCCATGCAGTCGCCCCGCTTGTTGTGCAGGACGCGGTTGATCAACTTGCCTTCGAGAGAGTCGTCCAGGACGACCGAGGTCAGTCCCGAATCTCCGAAGAGGACGTCGTTGATGACCTGGATCTTCTCCGCGGCGTTCTTTGCGGCCGCGATCTTCTTGCGGGCTCGTCCCGCGAGGGTTCGAACCTCCTCCCGCCATCGGCCGGCGTTCAGATCCGGCTCCACGGACTTCGCGAATTCCATCCCCAGGTCGATGTACTTGAGCTGACGATCATCGCTGTTGAGAAACCGCTTCAGCGGATCTTCATCTTGGATGATCGACGCAAGACAAAGAAGGAGCAGCAACATGTTCATGAAGGGGCATCGTATACAAGGACTCACCGCGTGAGTCAAGCGCGGCAGCAGGGGGGAAGCGTTCACCGGTTCATCGGTTCTTCCGTTCGTTTGTTCCGGAAGCTGGACGCTGGAATGAGATTTCTGAACGGATGAACTCTTGAAGCGATACCGCGGGCCTTTCTCTTTGGGTCCTCTGCACTACTCACAGTCGATATTTTCTCGCGACGCGAAGATCATTCGTGACGTTCAAGCAACCAGCGCGGGCTCACGCGGTTGCGTCCGTTTTCGAAAGGAATCTCTGTAGTACTCACTCTCCACTTCTTCTCGCGGCGGGAAGAGTTTCCCGCGTGTTGGCGCAAGACACTGGGTCTCAGACCGTCGCGAAGATATCAGCCGAAAGAAGTCCGATCCATCGCAGGCCGCTGAGACCAGGAGGGAGAACGCTGAGTTTTCTTTTCAAGAAGGGAATCTCTGTGTCCTCTGCCCGGGCTCTGCGCTCTCAGCGGTTCGTCTTTCCCGGACGAGCGGAAATTCATGCCGAACCCATCAGCCCCGTGTTGGGTTGCGGCACCGCCGCGCTGGGTCCTCTGTTCCCCTCAGGTCCTCGAACCCCTCACCCATTCCGGACGAACTCCCACTTGCTTCGCCGATGGCTGGCGCGGAACTCCGCGACCGGAGCGTGGACGGCATGGCCGAGCTCCGCGCGTCCGTCGAGGAAGTCCACGAAGTCGAGCCCGCGCGACGGCGCGTCGCACTCGCGGTCGAAGAGCGCCGCGATCTCGTTGGGCGGGAGCGTCATGCGGCCCGCGACGGGCACGAGCGGCAGCGAGAGGGCGCCTTCGTACGCCTTGTAGACGACCTCGCTGCAGACCAGTTCGTGGTCGGTGTAGAAGTCGAAGTTGAAGTCGTAGGCGCGGCCGTGATAGTGGAAGGCCAGGGCGATGGCGCGGGCGACGGCCGCCTTCGGGACGCGCGGGCGCAGAATCGCCAGCTGATCCGCGGTGCAGGCCTCCTCCAGGGTGTGGAAGGTCACGGTCGGAGAGACGGCTTCGATCACCTCGTTGGGCTTCGAGACGAACTCGGGCCACTTGCCGGGATACTTGATCTGCAGGAGCTCGAGGAAGTCCGTCACGCCCCCCGCCTGCTCGGCACACCAAGCGCGTACGGCGACGTCGCCGCGGAAGGCGTCGCGCATGACGCGCGGCGTGCCGACGAAGAGGGCGGCGTGGGGCCAGAAGCCGGGCAGGCCGATGTTCGACAGCTTCCACGATCGGCGCACGAGCATGATGTCGCCGGGCTCCAGGCGCGGTCGCAGCGCGTCGAGCTGCACGCGGGTGATGAGGGGCTCGGGGTTGCGCACGAGGGTATGGCCGATCGCCAGGGAGAGGCCTTTCTGCAGCGGGAACCACACGTCGAAGGCCTTCGATTTGATGATGGACATGGCGTTGGCCGCGATATCGCGCACGGCGCGGCGCCGGAGCATTCGACGGACGGCGCCGTCGGTGCGGTCCATCCATGCGTCAAGCCAATCCTGGACGGGGAAGTGCGGGCGGACGTGCCGGTAGTAGGCGCGGCCGGCCGGGATCTTCGCGACGTCGACGACGTGCAGGACGTTCCACTTCAGGCGATCGTAGAGGCCGCCGTCGAGGCCGAGCTCGGGGGCGGGTTCGTCCAAGAGGTTGTCGTCGAGCTAGTGTCGATCGAAT
>JACPRB010000228.1 GCA_016190155.1 Planctomycetota bacterium | reverse complement strand
CTCCACCCCCGACAAACTCGCCCGCGCCGGCAAAGACATCTACAAGCAGCACTGCCTCGTCTGCCACGGCGAGAAAGGCATGGGCGACGGCCCCGCCTCCACGGTCCTGACCACCCGCCCCCGCAACTTCACCGCGGGCTATTTCAAATTCAAGACCTCCACCCCCGAAGAAACCCCCTTCGTCGAAGACCGCTACCGCACCATCTCCGCCGGCATCCCCGCCGCCGGCATGCCCTCCTTCGGCGACCTCACCCCGTTCGAACGATGGGCCCTCGTCGCCACCGTCAAGTCGCTCGCCGTCGCCGATCTCGGCGATGACTCCTTCAATCACTTCGAACGACGCCCGGCCAAGACGAAGATGCCCCTCGCCCAGCCGCCAGAGAAGTTCGACCCCCAACGCGGCGCCACCCTCTTCACCTCCATCGGATGCTGGAAGTGCCACGGCGAGAAAGGCTTCGGCGACGGCCCCTCCGCCGAAGACCTCACCGACTCGCTCGACCAACCCATCAAGGTCCCCGACATGACGCGCGGGGAAGTCACCTTCAAGGCCGGCTTCCGCGCCGAGGACGTCTATCGCACCCTCACCACCGGTATGGCCGGCACGCCCATGCCATCCTTCACCACCATCAGCGACGAAGAGCGCTGGCAACTCGCCCATTACGTGACCACCCTCTACCGACCCATCGACCCCGGCGAACGCGTCTTCCTGCGCGTCGGCTGCACGAGTTGCCACACCGTCGGCCGGGGCAAGCTCATCGGCCCGGACCTCGCCGGCGTCGTGCAACGCCGCTCCCCCGAATGGCTCAAAGCCTGGCTCAAAGACCCGCCCACGATGCTGGCGACCGACGAGACCGCCCGCCAGCTCCTGGCCGAATACCTGACCCCCATGCCCAGCTACGGACTCACCGATCGAGAGATCGCCCTGTTGATCGATTACATGAAAACGCTGCCGCCGGCCCAGCCGGAGCAGTCCGGCTCGAATGATTGAGGAGAATCGCATGGAGAAGAGACGTCTCGTCCAAACCGGTTTCGCGCTGATCGCCGTCGCGATCGTCATCGGGGCCTTCATCATCCGCTCGTCGCGACGCGGCGACGAACCCTCGACCGCCGCCCTCGCCCTGGGCCCGCAGGCCGACGGCGTCATCAAGGAGCGCCAGCTCAACCCCGAAGAAGTGGAAGCGGCGCTGCGAACCTACCCGCGGCCCGGCAAGTACGACGACGAGTTCTTCGCCTTCCTCTCCGGCGGCCACGCCGGCACCGTCGTCGTCGTCGGCCTGCCCTCCATGCGCATCCTCAAGCAGATCGCCGTCTACAGCCAGGACGCCTGGCAAGGCTGGCTCACCGGCTCCAAGGAGAGCGAGGAGATCGCCAAGGAGGGCTACTTCTACAAAGACATGCCGCTCGATTGGGGCGATCTCCATCACCCCAAGCTCTCGCTGACCAACGGCGAGTACGACGGCAAATACCTCGCGTGCGCCGACAAGGCCGCGGGACGCCTGGCGATCATCGACCTGCGCGACTGGAAGACGAAGCAGATCGTCAAGACCCCCAACACCGTCAGCGATCACGGCAACTACTGGACCCCCAACAGCGAGTACTTCGTCACCAGCACCTTCTTCCCCGCGCCGCAACCCTACGGCACGTTCGAGCCGATCGAACAATACGCCGAGAAGTACCGCGGCACGATCACGTTCCACGCCTTCGACACCAACGCCGGCCGCATCCGGCTGGAAGATTCCTGGCAGATCGAGCTGCCTCCCTACTTCCAGGACCTCATCAGCGCCGGCAAGAAGGTCAGCACCGGCTGGATGTTCACCAACTCGCTCAACACCGAGATGGCCACCGGCGGCACCCTCGAAGGCAAGCCCGCGATGGAGACCGGCGCCTCGAAGAATGAGATGGACTTCGTCCACGTCATCAATTGGAAGAAGGCCGAGGAGCTGGTCAAGGCGGGCAAGACCGAGAACGTCGGCGGCATCCGCCAGCTCAAGCTCAAGACCGCCGCCAGCGAGGGCGTCCTCTTCTTCATCCCCGTCTCCAAGTCGCCGCACGGCGTGGACGTGACGCCCGACGGCAAGTACATCTGCGCCGCGGGCAAGCTCGACCCGCACGTCACGGTCTACTCCTTCGAGAAGATCCAGAAGGCGCTCGCGGAAAAGAACTTCGAGAGCAACGACCGCTTCGGCGTACCCATCCTGAAATACGACGCGGTGCGCGAGGAGTACGTCGAGGTCGGCCTGGGGCCGCTCCACACCGAGTTCGACGACAAGGGATACGCGTACACGAGCCTCTTCCTCGACAGCGCCGTGGCGAAGTGGTCGCTCGGCGGTCCCCGCCAGAAGCCCGGCGAGGAGCCCTGGAAGCTCCAGCAGAAGCTCTCCGTTCATTACAACATCGGCCACTTGACGGCCGCCGGCGGCGACAGCGCCAAGCCGTACGGCAAGTACCTCCTGTCGCTCAACAAGTGGTCGGTGGACCGCCATCCCGCGGTCGGCCCGCTGCATCCGCAGAATCTGCAGCTCATCGACATCAGCGGCGACAAGATGAAGATCCTCTACGAGCTGCCCATCGGCATCGGCGAGCCGCACGCCTCGAACATCGCCCCAGCCTCCCTCTTCAAAGGCGCTTGGACGACTTACCCTGAAGTGGGCTTCGACCCTCGCACGATGAAGAAGGACCCCTACGGCATCAACATCGGCCAGGAACGCGTCGTGCGCGAGGACGAACACACCGTGCGCGTCTTCATGACGCAGGTCCGCAGCCAGTTCCGTCCCGACATCCTGCGCGTGAGACAGGGCGATCACGTGATCCTGCACGTCACCAACGTCGAGCGCGCCCGCGACGCCACGCACGGCTTGGCGCTTCACGGACACAACGTCAACCTCTCGATCGACCCGGGCCAGACGACCACGGTGGAGTTCGATGTGAAACACCCCGGCGTCTATCCATGGTACTGCACGGAGTTCTGCTCCGCGCTCCACATGGAAATGACCGGGTGGATGCTCGTCGAACCGCGCGACGAGAGGAGCGGCCGGAAGTAGCGGTACGGGATCGGAGCACCCACATGATCGACGCAACGCACGAGACCGCATTGCGGGTCTCGCCTCCAAAGAGCCGCGTGTGGGTGCTCCACCCCGCCGTCCGGATCGGATTCGCCGCGCTCGTCGTGGCGCTCTTCGCCGCAAGCTACACGCAGCCGCTGTGGGTGACCCGCTTCGTGGCGCCCCAGTATCCGTACGGGCTGCACCTCGAAGTCTATCTGGACCGCGTCACCGGCGACACAGGCGAGGTCAACATCCTCAATCACTACGTGGGGATGCGGCCGGTCGAACAGATGGCGACCTTCGAACGCAGCATCGCCTTCGCGCTCCTCGTCATCGTCTGCGTGTCGGCCGTCGTCGCGGCCGCGTTCCGCCGCACGTTCTGGCAGGTCCTCTTCATCCTGCCCCTCGTGCTCTTCCCGCTGGGGATGCTCATCGATCTCTACGCCTGGCTTTGGTACGCGGGACACTCCCTCGACCCGGAATCCGCGCTCTCGATGACGGTCAAGCCCTTCACGCCCAAGCTCATCGGCGAGCAACGCATCGCGAACTTCGACGTGACCTCCACTCTCGGGCTCGGCACGTATCTGCAACTGGTGGGCTCGATGTTGCTGGCGGGCGCCGCCGCCGTCGGCTGGCGGTTGTCCAAGGGGGGATGCCTTCTCCTCGTTCTCTTCCTCTGCTCCCCTTTGAGCGCTCAGGACTCGCTCCAACAACAGATCGACCACGCTCTCCCCGGCGCAACACTCGTCGTACCGCCCGGCACCTACCGCGAACACCTCACCATCTCCAAGCCCATCACGCTCGACGGCCGCGGCCAAGTCACCATCGACGGCGAAGGCCGCGGCACCCTCGTCACCGTCACCGGCGCGCCCGTCACGCTGCGCGGCCTGACGCTGCGCGGCAGCGGCGACAGCTTCCTCGCCGAGGACTCCGCGGTGAAGCTCGAAGGCGCGGACGAAAGCGTCATCGAAGATTGCCGGCTCGAAGACGTCCTCTTCGGCCTCTACATCGCCAAATCGTCCCGATGCGCCTTCCGGCGCCTCTGGATCGGCGGCAAGGACCTCCCCATGCCGCGCCGCGGCGACGGCGTGCGACTCTGGTACTCCGACGACACGACCCTCGAGCAGATCGAGATGGTCGACTCGCGCGACTTCATCATCTGGTTCGCGCATCGCACGCTCGTGCGCGGTTGCCGCGTCTCGCGCGGGCGGTACGGCCTGCACTACATGTACTGCGACGACAACCGGTTCGAGAACAACCGCTTCGTCGAAAACCAGGTCGGCGGCACCATCATGTACAGCCGCCGGATCACGATGGTCGGAAACCGCTTCGAGCGCAGCCGCGGCCCCAGCGCCTACGGGATGCTCCTCAAGGACGCCGACGACGTCCTGGCCCAAGACAACGAGTTCGTCGACAACACCCGCGGGCTCTACTTCGACAATTCGCCGCAGTCGGAGGAGGCGACCTGCACGATCCGGCGGAATCTCTTCGCCCTCAACGACGCCGGCGTCTCCATCCTGCCCGACACGCGGCGCGCGCGCTTCGAGGAGAATTCGTTCCTCGACAATCTCGTCGGCGTCGAGATGATCGGCCGCTGTGACTCGATCAAGAACACATGGACCGGCAACTACTGGAGCGATCACGTGCCGTATGACGCGGACGGCGACGGCACGAGTGATCTCCCCTACCGTCCCGAAGGAATCTACGAGGATCTCGTGGGGGCGCACCCCGAGCTGGCGCTCATGCGATTCAGTCCGTCGGTCGCCGCGATCGAACTGGCCGGGCGGCTCTTCCCGATCACGCAGAGCGAACTCAAGCTCGAGGACCCGCGCCCCGCGGTGCGACCGACCGTGCGTCCGCGCGCGACGGAGCGCGACGGCGCCAACCCGGGCATCCTCGCCACGGCCGCCGCGCTGGTGATGCTGCCGGGAGCGGCCTCGCTCCTGGCGCGGAGGGCGCTGCGATGATCCTCAAATGCGAGAACCTCTCGATCGCGTTCGGCCCCAAGCGCGTGCTCAACGGCGTCTCGTTCGGGATCGAACGCGGCGAGACCGTCGCCCTCATGGGCCCCAACGGCGCCGGCAAGACGACGATCCTCCGCTGCGCGCTGGGGCTGCTGCAGTACGAGGGCCGCATCGAGGTGGACGGCTTCGACGTGCGCCGCCAAGGAGTCGCGGCACGGTCGCGCATGGGCTACGTGCCGCAAGTGCCCGCGTTCTACGACATGACCGCGCGCGAGATGGTGCGCTTTCTCGCCAAGCTGCGCCGCGTGCCGGTCGAGTCCGCCGACGCCGCGCTCAAGCGCGTGGGACTCGACGGCGACGCCGACCGCGCGGTCCGCGCGTTCTCCGGCGGGATGCAGCAGCGGCTCTCGCTGGCCGCCGTGCTCCTGGGCGATCCGCCCCTCATCCTCCTGGACGAACCGACGGCCAACCTCGACCCCGCCGCCCGCGCGGATCTCCTGGATCTGCTCAACGACTTCCGCAAGGCCGGCAAGACGCTCGTGCTGTCGTCGCATCGCCCGCGCGAGGTGCGCGGGCTCGTCGATCGGGTCATCGTGCTTCGCGACGGGGCGATCGCCGCGCAAGGCCGGCCTGACGAGGTGCTGCCGCCGGATCGCATGTCCCTCTGCGTGGAGGCGCACGAGGCGGCGGAGAAGTCGCGCCTCGCGAGGCTGCTCGGAGTCGATCCCCTCCCGTCCAGCAACGGATCGTTCTGCGCGACGATCGACGCCGCCGAGATCGTGGCGGCGCTGGAGCGGTTGCGCGAGGGAGAGGTGGCCCGAGGGCGGATCACGGTGCGGCCGATCGAGGACGGAGGTCTCTCATGACGGCCATCCTGGCGCGCGAAGTGCTCGACTCGGTGCGCAGCCGCTGGTTCGTCGCGGTCACGGCCGTCTTCTGCGTGCTGGCGCTGGGCGTGTCGTATCTGAGCTTCAGCGGCGCCAACACGTTGGGATTCGCCGGGTTCAACCGCACGGTGGCGAGCCTGCTCAACTTGATGCTGCTGTTCGTGCCGCTCATGGGATTGCTGGTCGGGGCGCTGGGACTGTCCGGAGAGCGCGAGGACGGGACGCTCGGCTATATCCTGGCGCAACCGGTGAGCCGCACGTCCGTGTTCCTGACCAAACTCGCCGGGCAGTCGCTCAGTCTTACCTTTTCCATCGGTCTGGGATTGGGACTGGCCGGGCTCGTCGTCGGTTGGGAGGTGGGGGCTGACGGTGCCGCGGCTTACGTCACGCTGGCGGTCGACGCGATCCTCCTGGGCGCGGCGAGTCTGGCGCTGGGCGTGCTCGTCGCCGTCGTGTCGACCTCGCGGATGCGCGCGCTGGCGGTGGCGCTGCTGCTGTGGGTGTTGTTCGCGTTCGTGATCGACTCGGCATCGATCGGGCTGGTGATCGCGGACGTGGTGGGGCCGGAGGGGTTGCTTTATCTGGCGCTTCTGAATCCCGTGCAACTGGCCAAGGTGCTGTGTCTGCTGGCGTTGAGCGCGAAGCTCGAGATGCTCGGGCCGGCGGGGATTCACGCGGTGAAGACGTTCGGGCACGGCGGGGCGTTGACGCTCTTGGCCGGGGCGCTCGCGGCGTGGGCGGTCGTGCCGGCGGCGATCGGGGGGTGGTTCTTCGGG
>JACPRB010000227.1 GCA_016190155.1 Planctomycetota bacterium | reverse complement strand
CCGCAAGGCGATCTTCCTGATGAAGACGCGTTGGGAGAAGCGCGCGGAGTTCCTCAAGGAGTACACCGAGCAGAAGATCAAGTACGTCAAGGAGACGTGGGAATCGCAGCAGCAGATCGGCAAGTGGTGCAAGACGCACCTCCTGCCCGACAAGTCGGAGGAACACTACAAGAAGGCCTACCGGCTGCGCGGGGTGCAGCTCAAGACCTGGCTCGCCGAGAAGAAGGTAAAGGCCGAGAACGAGATCGACCACCGCCTCAAGATCGCGAAGTGGTGCGAGAAGGAACTCGGGCTCTTTCCCGAGGCGCGCGCCGAGTACACGGCCGCCTACGAGCTCAAGAAGACCTCCGCGGGCGACGCCGACGCCCCCGACACCCACTTCAATCTCGGACGGTGGTGCGAAACCGTCGGGCTCGACGACGAGGCGCTGAAGGAATACGAGGAGGCCGTCGGCCTCGACGCGAAACACAACGGCGCCAAGTCCGCGCTCACCCGCATCCACAACTCGATCGAGTACAAGTTCAAACAGCTCGCGGTGGAGTACGATCGCAATGCGCGGGCGTGGCACCTCACGGTCGCCGTCGAGGATCAGGCCGACCTGCGGTTCATGGAGGAATGGGGCAAGAAGATCCAGGAGTTGTCCAAGTACGTCTTCGACATCACCGAAGGACAGTTCTATATCGCCGACTGCGAGATCGAGGACGCCAGCTCCGACGGCAGGATCATCATCGAGAAAGGCAAGATGAACTGGCGCGGGACCGGCAACGCGCAAGGCCAGGGCGTGCTCGCCTTCTGCATCGGCTCCGGCAATCCCGACTGGGTCGTACATTGCGCCGGCAAGAACGGCGTGGGCGTCGTGGCCCACGAGATCTTCCACGGCATCTTCGGTCTGCCCGACGAGTACTATCAGGAACCGCAATGCGAGTGCGTCATGCGCGCCGCGCCCAATCCGCAGAAGCTGTGCGATTCCTCCAATCACATCGGCGGTGGGAGGCGGCCGGGTCCGGAGGGCTCCGAAGGCAAGGACTGCTGGAAGATCATCATGGACCGCAAGGCGTTCAACGCCACCGTGCGGCATCCCAACCCCGATTGGGCCTGGGCCGAAACGAGCTCCAAGAAGCCGCCCCGGCGCGGCGACGACTTCGAGCTGCGCAACAACGGCGGCGACCTGAAATACCGGGGCATTCGCTTCAACGAGCCCCCGAAGACCGTCATCCGCATCATCGATAACTGAATGCGTGACCGTTCTGCAATTCAGCCGTTCGATGATCCCGATCGAGCCTCCCGCTTCCGGAACGAACGAACCGACGAACCCATGAACGGGTGAACGGCTCCTCGGGAGCTACGGTCGCCCCGCCGGTTCCTCCCGCAAGTGGCGCCTCAGGCCTTGGAGCCCATCGCGGCATCGCTGCAGCGCCCGTTGCGCATCATCGGAACGGCGACGAGCGGCGGCCTCTTCCATGTCGACGCAGGCCATGAGGACGTTTCTCCTGATCTGCCGGGCGCGTTCGTCCGCGAGATCCACGCGGGGAGACTCCAACGCCGCGATCATGTATCGGGCATGGCCCCACACCCGCGTCCAGTCGTCGGTCCGCAGCGACTGGTCGATCATGCCCAGCCGCTTGTCCGCCGCGGAGACGGCCTCGTTCAAGTCCGCGAAGAGGGGCACGTCGAATCCTTTCGCCGTGTAGGTCCGATCCTCCAGCGTGAACGAAACGACGGCCGTCGACGGCGACGGAGCGCCATCGGCCGCCAGGCGCGGCCACGGGATGCGCGCGCTGAAGTACGGCATGTCGTCGCCCGCCATCCCGTGACCGGCCGTCAGTCCTTCGACGTCGAGTTCGAGCACGTCACGAAAGGCGCGCTCGGCCGCCGGACGCTTTCCGGGATCGGCCCTCACCTGGCGCGCGGCCATCTCCGGGGTAATGACCACCAATTCCACGAATAAACTGTCGACGGGCATGAGGGTCCCACCGTGGGGTGCCTCGGCGAGACGCGCCTTGGTGAAAGGCATTCGAACTCCCGCTCCGGGGGCTTCGACGCGAGCGACCTCGAAGGCGACGGGCTCCAGCGAGAAAACCTCGCCGGTGCCGTACTGCAGGCGGGCCTCCACGTCGCCCAAGTCGATCGAATCGAGATTGCGGTCCATGATGTAGACGCGGACCTCTGGTGCCTTGTCCTGCTCCTGCGCCGACAGCTGAGGCGCGATCAGCGCGAGCCAGAACACCGTCGCGAGGGTTCTCATAGACATCCTCCTGAAAAAGGGGGAGCCCTCGTGGTCGAGAGCTCCCCCGATGGCCGGCCGACCGGGCTAGTAGCGCAATTCCCTCTCCTTCTGTAACGGCTGCTGTTCGCGCCCTTGCTCCGTCGACCGCGCATGCCGCTGCAATTCACCCAGTTTCGTGCGGAAGTCGGACACCGCCTTCTGGACGTCCTCCTTCTTGTTGGCCGCCGCCGTGGTCTCTATCTTGCGCGCGGCCTCCAGGACTTGCTGCCTGGACTTGTCGATCTCGGCCTTGCCTTGAGGAATCCTGGCCTGTTCCAGAATCCAGACGAGATGCTGCGCATGCCGGCGAACTTCCTGCAGGTTGTTGGAGCGCAGCGACTGCTCCGCGAGGCCGACGTGTTTCTCCGCCATCATGACCACGGTGTTGAGGCTGCCGAAGAACGGGATCTGGAAGCCGCGAACCGTCTTGGTATCGCCGCGAATGTTGAAACTCACCTCGGCCGTCCATTGAGGAAGTCCTCGCTCCATGCCCGGCCTTTGGGCCTCCGGCGGCGCTTTCAAGTCCACGATCCCGCGGAAGTAGGACATCTCCTCGAGCCCTTCGGGCAAGCGCTCCTTGGGTTGCTCCTGCATCCCGGGCTGAGGAACGGCGCCGGGCATCGACAGGCTCACGAGTTCGACGCTGTATCCGTTCATGGTCTTGATCTGCCCACCGTGCATGCCGATCTCCATCGACGGCTGTTCCTGATCGCCCATCGCGCGGTGGCCGTTCCCCTGGGGTTGCTGCTCGCCCAAGCCGTACTCGCCGTCGGCCTTGGGCTGCTGCATGCGGCCGTCGCCCAAGATCCCTTCGTCCCCCTCACGCGCGCCGGGGACAGGCCCTCCAATGCGCGCCGTCACGGACTCCAAGGTCACCGTCTGCGGTTTCCCGCCCGCCGTCGGCGTCAACGTCAGCTTCGCGCTGATGCCGGCGATGTCGACGGACCGGCGGTCCTTCTCCATCAAATAGACCCGGATTTCGGTATCGCCTTTCTTCGCGTCCTGCATTCCCTCCCGCATTCGCTCCCCTTCCCGCTCCTGCGGCCGCTCCTGCGCCCGCAGCGGGAGCACAACCGACGCCAGCAAAGCGAGTGCAACGACGAAACATCTCATAGCTGATTCTCCTTAGCCGGGATTATTCACGTCCCAGGCGAGATCGACCACACCTTATCGAAGCGTCGCCTCTGTTCGTGAATAGAGCGGGTTAACCACTCACTACAAAGATCCTGAGAAGCCCGGAACGTTATGTGGAAGCGCGCTCCGCCGAGTCTCGCGGGACGGGAGGCCGTTGACGAACATCCCCGCACGTCGCGGCAGCAGCCGCTGCCCGTCGACCGTAGATCGCGATTCCAATGGGGCAGCGGAACATCAAACACGTTCTGGAACGTCCCCCTCCCCCTCAAATCCCTTGTCGAAGCCCGGCCGGATCGGATAGCGTATGCGACCGTTTGATCGCATCGGGAGGAAACAGCGATGAAGACCGCCGTCATCAAGACAGGGCGAGGCACGATCAAGTGCGAGCTGTTCGACAAAGAGGCCCCCAAGACCGTGGCCAACTTCGAGAAGCTCGCCAAGGAAGGCTTCTACAACGGGCAGCGGTTCCACCGCGTCGTACCGAACTTCGTGATCCAGGGCGGAGATCCGCAATCCAAGGACGACAAGCTCAAGGCACGCTGGGGCACCGGCGGTCCCGGATACACGACCGAATGCGAGCTCGTTCCGGCACGCAAACACGGACGCGGGACGCTCTCGATGGCCCACGCCGGCGGGTGCCAGCACGACAAGACGACGGGCAAGAAGCTCTCGGGGGCGTGCTCCAACGGCTCCCAGTTCTTCATCACCCACCGCGCGACGCCGCACCTGGACATGCTGCACACGGTGTTCGGGCAGGTCCTCGAGGGACAGGAGATCGTGGACGCGATTCAGCCCGGAGACAAGATCGAGGCGATCACCGTCGGCTGATCCGCCACCTGACCGTTCCGCACGGAACACCTCGTGAACGGTCACTGCTCCGCCAGCACCCGCCCGATCTTCAGGCTCATCTTCCAGCCTGATTCGGTCTTGATGAGCCCCCGCAGCACGAGGCCCTCCTTCTTGTCGGCCCGACGCAGTCGCACGTTGTAGACGCGAACGGCGCCGTCGGCCAAGGCGTTGAGAACGACGCGATCCTCCTCCGGAGGTTCCGGCGCCTCGTTGACGCACCAGACGTCGACGTCGTTCCAGCCGCCGCGGACGCGCCGCGCCATGAGATCCGGAACGGCCTCCGTCTTGACCTGTTTCTTCCAGGTCTCCTGATACGCGGGGTAAACCTTCGCCGTCTTCTCCTCCCCGAAGAGCTTGACCATCTCGTCCCGCGTCATTTCCATCGCCCCGATCATCGCCTGCAATTCGTCCCGCTTCTCCTCGCGGCACGACTCGATGACCTTCATCCACAGGTCCTTCAACTCCTGAACCTCTTGCTTCTCGACGTCTTCGGCCGGAGTCGGCTCCTGCAGGCCGAGCACGGCGAACACCATGAGCGTGATCATCGGTCTCCTCCAACGCGGATGCTACCGGGCTGGGAAGCTCGACGCAATCTTTACTCGACCGCACGATCATGGCAAGATGGCGGCGCATTACGGAGCACATCACCATGAGATTCCTATTGTTAGCGCTCTTGTTGGCCTCTTGCTCTCCCGAGTCTACCGGTCCGGAAGGGGAAGAAACTGCGCCTGTCCCTCCGGCCGCCCCTCGCATGCAAGTCTCCGGCGACTTGACGTTCACCGCCCCCGCCGAGTGGACGGCTGAACGCCCCGCCATGTCCATGCGCAAGGCGCAGTACGCCGTGCCCGACAAAGAGAAAGCGCAGGGCAACGCCACGTTCATCTACTTCGGAAGCATGGGCGGCACGGTCGAACAGAACATCGAGCGGTGGAAGGGTCAGTTCTCGAAGATCGACGGTGAGGCGAAGACGGAGACCTTCAAGGCCGGCGATCTGAAGATGACCGTGCTGGACGTTGCGGGCGAGTATGCGTCCGACATGGGAGGAGGCTCCCAGGGCGACGCCCGCATGTTGGGCGCCGTAGTGGAAACCCCGGGCGGCCTGCACTTCTTCAAGTTCTTCGGCCCACGCGGGACGGTCGAAGATTGGCGGGACGCGTTCGTCGAGCTGATCAAGGGAGTCCGGACGGGAGGACCCTAACTCGATTATTCATGAAGAATCCCCAATCCAAACTCCCAGCGCGGCAGCCGCATCAACCGAAAGGGCCGCAAGCGCAGGCCATTCAGAAAACCGACCACGGATTCCGCGGATGGCGCGGATGTCGGCTGCAGGAGACTCCTCCCTCATGGAAGAGCCTCGCCCTCATTACATCCTTGTCCGACAGGTCCTGTGCCT
>JACPRB010000233.1 GCA_016190155.1 Planctomycetota bacterium | reverse complement strand
GACACTGTAGGAAAGAAGTCGGCATGGAGCGCTCTTCCGGCATAGCATGCGGAGGAGGAAACCACGGATTTCGCTGATTTCGCGGATAGGGAGATGACCGAAAGGATGTGCGCGTGTCCGACTCGATTTCAAATCCGCGAAATCCGTGCAATCCGTGGTTCCGTTCTCGTCCGAGACTTGTCAATGTCCAAAACGCTACCGACTTCCTCGCTACAGTCTCGAGAAAATGCCCATCAGAGGTGGCCCGGAGCGATCAAGGAGGCGGTTCATCCTATACGCCGAAGAACAGCACCAGTGCCGCCAGCCCCATCACCCCGACGGAGAGGAACATCATCCGTTCGCCTTCGAAGAGCCGCATGATGACCGAGAGAGCAATCGGTGTGCCATCTGCGATTGGAGGTGTTTTGACGGGCCGTGCCGACAATTTTGGAGCCAGCGCAAGCCCGGCCCCCCTCCGCGGTTAAACCGTACATGGACTGCGAAGCGACGCGAGAAGCCCTTTCCGCCGCGGAAGGACGCCCCCTGCCGGCCCCGGCGGAGGCCCACCTGACCTCCTGCGCGCCGTGCCGCGCGTGGGCGATGGCGCTGGAACGCCTGCCGGAACGGCTGGCCGAATGGAGGGCGCTCGAACCGCCCGACGATTTTGACGCGCGCCTCCTGATACGCGTGCGCGGCGGGCGCCGCGCGCGGAGGATCGCGCAGGCCGCGGCCTTCCTCCTCGGGGCGCTGGCCGGGTTCGCCGGAGCGCGTTTGTCGCAAGCGCCCCCGCCCGTTCCCGTCGCCGTCGAGCCCGCGTTGGACGTCACCGACGACTACATCGCGACCTATTCCAGGGAGCCGCATCGATGAAATATGGAATCATCTTTCTCTTGGGGGCCGCGTTGGCCGCGGTCGCCGCGTTCACTTGGCCGCAGGAGCCGTCCAGGAAACCCCACGGCCTGCGCCCGCAATACGATCGCCTGGATCTCTCGGAAGAGCAGCGCGCCAAGATCGAGCCTCTCCTGCGACAACTCGAGGAACGCATGGGACCGCTCTGCCGCCGGGTCGGCCGGCAACGGCAGGCGTTGTACTCCGAGGTGCGCCGAGAAACCCCAGCCCCCGCGACCATCGACGCGGCCATCGAGGCGATGATCCAAGCGCGCCGCGAGTTGCAACGCGCGTTCGTCGATCATTTGATGGAAGTCAAGCCGATCCTGACGGCGGAGCAGCGGGCGCGCTTGTTCGATCAGCTCGCGGCGGAGCGGAGGTAGCATGAAGCGCATACTCATCGGGGTGGGCGTGGCGGCCGTCGCCGGCGCGCTTTATCTATGGTTCGGCGGCGGCTCCTCCGCCAACGGGACCCGCCAGGAAATCAAGCGGGTGCGCGCGGAACGCGGCGACGTCGACCTCTCGATCTCCGCCACCGGCGAGGTCATGCCCGTCCGTCAGGTCGAGCTCAAGTCCAAGGCGAGCGGCCAGGTCGTCCGCTTTCCGAAGGTCGAAGGGGAGATCGTCGAGGCCGGAGAGCTCATCGCGGAGTTGGACAAGAAGCTCGAGTCGCGCAATCTCGAACGCGAGGAGGCGAACCTCAAGGCGGCGGAGGCGCGCTTGGCGCTCATGCGCCTCGAGTACGAGCGATCGCTGCGTCAGGCGCAGTCCGAGGTGGCGGCGGCGACGGAGGACGCCGCGACCCAGAAGAAGGAGCAGGAGCGGATGGAGCGCCTCGAAGGGGGCGTGATGACCGAGACGGACTTGGCGATGGCGCGCCTCAACGCGCGGCTGGCGGAGGAGAAGCTGCTGCAGGCGGAGGCGGCGCTGGCGCTGGCGCGCGACCGCAAGACGGCGGACGAGGATCTCGCGGAGTCGGAGGTGGCGCGGGCGCGCAGCACCGTGGCGGAAGCGCGGGAGCGACTGGCGGACACGGAGGTGCGCTCGCCGATCGCGGGCATCCTGCTCAAGAAACAGGTTGAAGAGGGACAGATCGTCTCGAGCGGCATTTCCTCGACCAGCGGGGGCACGACGATCGCGATCGTCGCCGACGTCAGCGCGCTCGTCGTCGTCACCAACGTCGACGAGACGGACATCGGGAAGGTGAACGTCGGCCAGGAGGCTTGGGTCTCCGTCGAGGCGCGTCCGGACGAGCGTTTCCGCGGCCGCGTCGAGCTCATTCCTCCCAAGGGCGAGATCGACTCGAGCATCGTCGTGTTCAAGGTGAAGGTGGGTCTGGAGGGAAAGCACTTCGGGCGACTCAAGGCGTCGATGACGGCGACGGTGACGATCCGGGCCGACGAGCACAAGGGGGTCGTTTGGGTGCCCAGCGAGGCGGTGCGCAGCGAGAAGGGGCGGCGTTATGTGCTCGGCGCCGACGGACAGCGCAGGATCGACGTGAAGACGGGGCTCGACGACGGGACGCGCTGCGAGATCGTGGAGGGGCTCCAGGAAGGCGACGAGGTCGCGATCGTCGCGGCGATCAGCGCGCCGGAATCGCGCCGGCGGATGCCGGGACGGTGGTGATGGTCATCCGAGCGACGAATCTCAGGAAGACGTATCGGATGGGCGAGGTGGATCTCGAGGTCCTCAAGGGCGTGGATCTGGAGATCGAGCGGGGCGAGTACGTCGCGATCATGGGGCCGTCCGGCAGCGGCAAGTCGACGCTCATGAACATCCTGGGGTGCCTCGATGTGCCGACGGCGGGGCGCTATCTCCTGGAAGGGCGGGAGGTGAGCGCGCTGCGCGAGGATGAGTTGGCGGAGGTGCGCGGCCGGCGCATCGGGTTCGTCTTCCAGACGTTCAATCTGCTCCCGCGGGCGAGCGCGCTGGAGAACGTGACGTTGCCGCTCTACTACCAGCGGGCCGCCCATCCGCGCGAGGAGGCGACGCGGGCGCTGGAGTCGGTGGGGCTGGCGCAACGGCTGAAGCACTATCCGAGCCAGCTCTCCGGCGGGGAGCGGCAGCGCGTGGCGATCGCGCGCGCCGTGGTGACGCGGCCGGCGATCGTGCTGGCCGACGAGCCGACGGGGAATCTCGATTCGAGGACGGGTCAGGAGATTCTGGAGCTCTTCGACGCGTTGTCGCTGCGCGAGGTGACGATCATTCTCGTGACGCACGATCGGGCTGTGGCGGAGCGGGCGCGACGGATCATCCATTTACGGGACGGTCTGGTGAGCTCCGTGGAGAAGAGGCCATGATGCTCCTGCGGGCGGCGACGGCGAGCCTGGCGGCGAACAAGCTGCGTTCGGTGCTGGCGGTGCTGGGTATCGTCATCGGCGTGAGCGCCGTCATCATGATGATTGCGATGGGCAAGGGCGCGGAGGAGCGTGTCGCGCAGTCGGTCTCGGGTTTGGGCGTCAATCTCGTCTTCGTCTATCCCGGCCAGCGGGGGATGGGGCCTGGGCACGCGCGCACGGCGATGGCGGACACGCTCACGTTGGAGGATGCGGCGGCGCTGGAGCGGCTGCCGTACGTAGAGTCCATCGCGCCGGACGTCTCGCGCAATTTCCAGGTGAAGTATCTCGGCCGCAACGCGAACGTGCGCATCGTGGGAACGACGCCGGAGTATACGGCCGTGCGCGCGTTCAAGGTGGAGAACGGCGCGTTTCTGACGCGGGCGGACGTGATCGGGAAGCGGCGGGTGTGCGTGTTGGGGGCCAAGGTGGCGCGCGATCTGTTCGGGGGCGGCGATCCGGTGGACCACACGATCCAGATCGACCGGAAGAACTTCCGCGTCCTGGGGGTGATGGAGGAGAAGGGCGGCGGCGGGTGGATCAACCTCGACGAGTGGATCTACGTGCCGGTGACGACGGCGCAGCTGCGGCTGCTGAAGAGGAACACGCTCAATCAGATCATCGTGAGTCTGGACGCGCCCGAGCACATCGACGCCGGAATGGAGCTGATCGATCAAGCGATGGCGCGGCGGCACCGGATCGGCGCGAACGGGGAGAAAGATTACTCGGTCGGGAGCATGACGGAGATCCGCCAGCGGATGGACGAGATGACGGGGGCGTTCACGCTCTTGTTGTCCGGCATCGCGGTCGTGTCGCTGTTGGTGGGCGGGATCGGCATCATGAACATCATGCTGGTGTCGGTGACGGAGCGCACGCGCGAGATCGGGATCCGAAAGGCGGTAGGGGCGAGGAACGCGGACATCCTGCGGCAGTTCCTGGTGGAGAGCGTGGTGATCAGTTTGTTGGGCGGGTTGTTGGGGATTCTCCTGGGGGTGGGGGGCGCGCAGCTGGTGCCGAGGCTTCCGGTGTGGCAGATGCTGTCGGGCGGGGAGTGGAAGAGCGTGGTGTCGATGGGATCGGTCGTGCTGTCGTTCGGGTTTTCGTGCGCGGTGGGGGTGTTTTTCGGGATTTATCCGGCGGTGAAGGCGGCGCGGATGAGTCCCGTCGAGGCTTTGAGG
>JACPRB010000232.1 GCA_016190155.1 Planctomycetota bacterium | reverse complement strand
GCAGATCGACGCGTTCCTGGAAGGCGCGGCATCGTCTGCGCCGGCGTTCACTCGCATGCTGCTGGACGACTTCCTGCGCGGCCCGCACATGCGTCCCGTCGTGGTCTGTCCCGCCGGAGTCGTCTCCCTGACCTTCACGCCGGACGGCGACGTCTACAGCTGCCGCCCGTCCGTCGTGATCGGACAGGAGTGGAAGATCGCCTCCGTCCATGATCCCGACCTGGAGCGGCATCTTAAGGCCTTCCAAGCGGGGTTCACCAGCGACGCCCCCGAATGCCGCGACTGCTGGGCCCGCGCCGTATGCGGCCGGGGATGTCACCTGAGCCGAACGCGGAAGGGGGTGAATCCCGACACCTGTCGCTATTTCATGGACCTCATCGAGAGAGCCGCCCAACTCGCCCCCCGGCTCGCGGTCGAGAAGCAAATGAGCTCGTATCGGATGTTCAGCGCGCCCGACGGCCTCGAAGGACTGCGAAAGGCCTTTGAGGCGCGCGAAAGCCTCTGGCGACTGCTCCGGTTCCTTCGGCCGATCTGGTTGTTCCCATGGCATCCGAAGCGACAGAACCCGTGCGGCAATTGATCGCCTGGAGCGACGTGGATCATCCTGTTCCGGGGGATCGACCGGACGTCGCCTTGCTGGAGCAAGCCCATCGCCACCGTATCCTGGGGCTCGTCCTCACGCGTGTCCCGCCTCCCCTGGACCAAGCCACGCGCCTGCGCATGCTGCTGCAAACGTCTCTCTTCGAGCGACAGGAGAGGACGTTGCTGGCGCTGGCCCCCATCCTGAACGCGAAGTCCCTGAAATGGACGGTCGAACGCGGGCGCGCCGTCGAGACGTTGCTCTATCCGCGTTCCGCCCTGCGCGGCAGCGCGGACATCGACCTCATCGTCGCCCCCGGGCACCACGAGCGATTGTCGAGATGCCTGCGGACGCTCGGCTGGCGCCTCAGCGTCGCGCGGCGTTATCACGGGGAGGAGGTCTGGAAGAAACCTCATCAGTCCACGCTCGAAGTCCACTTTCACAAGCCGTTCATCGATTGGTCGAGGCTCCAGCACTTTTCTTTGGGCGGCCGGCTCCTGCCCGCCTTGGGTTGGGAAGACCAGATGTTGGCCATGTCCGAGCACCTCACCCTGGATCACGCGCACGCCGTACTCCTGCTGTGGTGTTACGACATCGCGCGCCTCGTAAGGCAACGATCCCGAGATTTGGACTGGCGATCCCTGTGGACGCGCGCCGGCCGTCACGGATTGCGCTATTGCGTGACGCAGGCGCTGAACTGGGCGCGGGCCACGTACGGCTGGCCCGACGAGGCGACTCCGGATTGGCCGGCGAGGCTGCGGCCGGCATGGCCGCCGCCGGCGATTCCCACCGGCACGCTTCGCCGATGGGCGATGCACCTTCAGGCTCAGCTTCGCGCGACGCGCGGACCGGGCGACGCGCTGGTCAAGCTGTGCCTGCTGCCGATCTCCTGGGCGCTCTGGAGACCGGGCGCGCAGATGAAATACCAGTGGTGGCGCTGGAGCCGCAGAAAGAGCTGATCCCGCGGCGCTCCCAGAAACTCCTCCGTAGGCTGGGCGACCTCGACCGCCCATCCCGCCGCGCGCAGGTCTTCCTCGAGCTCCCACGGCCAGTAAAAATGGTACAGTCCCACCTTCGGCACGCGCGCGTCCCACGGCTCTATCCGCCCGCCGACGAGCCGGCGAGCCATCGAGACGGCCGCCCCCAGCGTCCAGAAGAGAACCGCGCTCAACACGTTGCCCGCGCGAGACAGCACGGATGGCCCCACCCAGCAGCCCATCACCCGAGGCACCGGATTGAACACATGGATGACGAGCCTGCCTTCCGGCCTGGACAACCGGGCCAGGTCACGCAAGACCCGCTTCCGTGCCGACCGCCCGGGGACGTATTGAAGGGCCCCCGCGGAGATGAAGATCAGATCGAAGGCCGATCCGCCGAAAGGGAGCGCGCGCATGTCCGCCGCGACCACGGAGACTTGATCCTCCGCCTGCCTCAGGTTCCACGCCGCCTTGAGCGCCACGTGCGGCAGCAATTCCACGGCGACGACGCGAAACCCGCGGCCGGCAAGCCCCGCGGCCTCGCGCCCGAATCCGCACCCGATGTCCAGACAGATTCCAGACCGCATCGGAAGCCGCTCCAGGATCCGCTCTTCCACGGGCGCCAGCCGCATCCAATTCCCCTCGTCCAGCAGCTTCTGCCACCGCGACGGGCCGCTCCCGGGAGACCAGTAGCGTTTGAAATTGTCGCGCCATTCGTCAGATACATCCGTCATCCGATGTCGCCTCCGGCGGGATGTTACCGGCCGCGGAATGCAGGCGCAAGCGCGGAATCGTTGCGAAGCCCTTCTGCAAGACGCACAATCTGCGCGCGAATGCGATGCTTGCTGATCTCTCCTGAATTCCCCCGCATGAGAGGCGGCGTCGCGGACTACACATTCCACCTGGGCGCCTCTCTCATGCGACTCGGCGCCGACGTGCGCGTGCTCACGTCGAAGGACGAACCGGTGCTCACGCAGCCGATGCGCGTCTTGCCGGTCGTTCCCGCGTGGAACGTCCGCTCTCTTCCGCGCATGCTCGGTGAGATTCGTCGCGTTCGGCCGCACGCCGTCGGCCTACAGTATGTGCCGAACATGTACCACCGCTACGGCGTCCCCCTCTATCTCGCCGCCCTCGCCTTCCTGATCTGGCTCTCGGGGATTCGCCTCGTCACGACGTTTCACGAGGTCGCCGTCCGATTCGATCCGCGCAAACCCAAGTACTGGGGCCTCTGCTTCGCGCAACGGATGATCGCCTGGGTGTTGGCGGCTTTCTCGAGCGAAGTCGTCATCACGGTCCCCTACTATCGCCGCCTCCTGCGGCCATTCGCGTCCAGAGCGCGCGTCCTGCCTATCGGCTCCGCCATCCTGCCGGTGCCGCTCACCCACGCCGACCGAGAGACCCTGCGCGCCCGCCTGGCGCCGGGCGGCGAGATCCTCCTGGCGACTTTCGGTCTTCATGCCCGCCGCCGTCATCTCGACCGACTGATCGAGGCCCTGCACGGATTGCGGGCGGCCGGCCACGCCGCAAAGCTGCTCATCTTGGGAGCGCAAGGCGATCCGCGCAGCCCTGCCCACGACCGCATCGTTCGGAAGATCGAAGAACTACGAATGGGCGACGCGGTGGTGATGACGGGCTATCTCGAAGCACCGGACCTCTTCCGGCACTTGGCGATCGCGGACCTCTTCGTGCACCTCGACTTCGACCCCCACGGCGGGATCAGCACGAAGAGCGGCACGGTGATCGCCGCCTGCGCCGCGGGACTTCCCATCGTCGCCAACCTCAGCCGAGTCACGGACGCCCCCTTCCGAAGGGGAACTGACTTTTGGCCGGTCGACAGGAACGACGCGACGCACATCGCGGCTGAAATCGCCCGTCTCGCGCAGGATCCGGCGCTCCGCCGCCGCCTCGCGGATGCGGGACACGCCTTGTTTCAACGCTCTTTCCAGTGGGACCGCATCGCGAGAGACTACTTGCACGTGTGCTCGCGCCGGACGGCCACGACGAGGTGTCCTTCCGCCAACCGCGAAGCCACGAAGCTCTCCAAGGACAGCGCATCCAGCACGGATCGGATCGGCGAAGGAACGAACCGCGCCCAGTGACGGAACTTCAAGTGCCCGGTGACCCACGGAGAACAGATGTATTCGTGACGCTCGACGGAGAAACCGCCGAGTTCGATCAGCGCGATCAGCTCACCCTCGTCGAACAGGAAGAGATGGCCGTCCGCGTCCGGCCGTCCTTGCCGATCGCGCAACGTCGGGTCCGAGCGTGACTGCGTGTACGTCGGCAAATGCGCGAACAGGCGGCGCGCGTTCGGGGTCGAGACCAGCAGGCGTCCTCCGGCGCGCAAGACCCGACAACACTCTCTCAACGCGGCTTCCGGATCGGCCAAGTGCTCCAGGATCTCGCACAGGACGACGAGATCGAACGACTCCTCCCGAAAGGGAAGCGCGCACACGTCGCCGCTGACGAAGTCGCGCGCGGTCTCTTCCTTCCGCCTCACGAACTCAAGAAACGACCGGCGCCGATCGAGCCACACGACCCGGTGCCCGCGCTCCGAAAGGAGCAATCCGAGATTGCCTTGCGCGCAGGCGGCATCGAGGACGCGTGATCCCGCCGGCAGTCGCGCGGCGGCGCGAACGATTCTGCGCACGCGACTGCGATAAGCCTGGGCCGAGAACGCGGCCATCGACGGATGAAACCATTCCGCCCGATCATGCTCCAGAAGGAACCGGTGATCCGGATCGCGCAAGGCGTCGATGGGCGGCGGCTTCATCCGGGCAAGAGCCTACCCTCCCGGCGTCTGCCCGTTCAACAGTTCACCGGTTGAGTCCGCCGTAAGAGTCCTTTCCGCTCGGCGGGCTCACCCTCCCCCTCCTCCGATCGCCGATGGCGAGCTACGCAGGGCCCTTCGCAGCTACGGCTTCGCCGCAGCGGAGTAGGGGAAGTCTTCCCAACCGCTGGGTGTTCTATGCGACGGCGCTCGTCCTCGCGATGCCGACTGGCGGAGGAGGAAAGGAGGGTCGCCCGTTCGCCCAGGGATTCCCCAATCGACCAGAGGCGAAGGAAAACGTGGAGATTCGGTGACGGGGAGATGGCGGGATTTGATGTTTCCCATCTCCCGGCCCGGCGGCCACAACCCATTTCCGGCATGGTTCAAATGCGGGTAACAGTCGCGGCAGGCTTGTCGAGCACAAGAGCCTCTTCTCAGGGTCCCCTGCTGTGTTAATCGGGCAGATCTTTGTGCTACGACAAGATTTTTCATGAACCTCCAGGCCAGTCGCCTGCGTATCTCTGAGGAAGCCAGGAAACCAGGAAAGGAAGTCGGTCGTCCTATCCTTC
>JACPRB010000224.1 GCA_016190155.1 Planctomycetota bacterium | reverse complement strand
GGGTGACCTGGCCGTCGCCGCCGATGGCCAGCGCGTTCTTGTGTCGAACAGCGAGAATGGTAGTCATGAACTCAGCCTTAAGCAAGCCGCAAGCCACGACGAGGGCTTACGATTATAGCGACGCTTCTGCCCGAACGGCAGATCGACCGCCACCATGACCGTTCATCTGTTCGCCCGTTCGCCAGTTCACCCGTTCCTGCGCTCGAGGGCGTTTGCGAAAGGTCTCGTGCGGCTGGCGGAAAGCGAACGCCCGCGCGGACCAGAACTCCGGAACGAACGGATAAACCGATCAACCGGCGAACCCGTGAACTGAGCAACGGTTGAACGCCCCCCCAGCCCCCGCTATCATCTTCCCCCATGCGCGGACGCTTCTTCGTCTTCGAAGGCATCGACGGCTGCGGAAAATCCACCCAGGCCGAACTCCTCGCAGCCGCCCTCCGCAAACGCGGCCTCAAGACCGCCCACCTGCGCGAACCCGGCGGCACTCCCGTCGGCGAAGCCGTCCGCAAACTCCTCCTCGATCACGGGAAACTCGACCTGGCCCCCATGACCGAGGTCTTCCTCTTCATGGCCAGCCGCACTCAACTTGTCTGCGATCTCCTGCGCCCCGCCCTCGACAACGGCGACATCGTCGTGCTCGACCGCTACTATTACTCGACGGCCGCCTACCAAGGCGCCGCCGGAAAAGTGGGCATCCCCTTCGTGCTCAATCTCGCGGATATCGCCGGCTTCCCCCAACCGGATCGCGTGTTCCTCCTCGACCTCGATCCGACCGCCGCCCTCGCCCGCACCGGCGCCGCCCGCGACCGCATCGAACAGAAAGGCCTCGAATACCAGCGTCACGTCCGCGCGGGATTCCTCGAGATGGCGAAATCCGATCCGGAGCGCTTCCGCATCGTAAACGCCGCGCAACCGGCGAACGCCGTCGCCCAGGAAATCCTGCGGGAGGTGGAACGTGTCTTATGACCGCATCATCGGCAACGCCCCGGCCCTGGCGCGCCTCCAAGGCGCCGTCGCCCGCCGGCGCGTCGCGCACGCCTACCTCCTGGCCGGCCCTGCCGGCGTCGGCAAGAAACTCGCCGCCCTCGCCTTCGCGAAGTCCCTCCTTTGCGCCAAAGGCGGCTGCGACGCCTGCCCCGAATGCGCCCGTGTGGAGGCCGGCCGGCACCCGTCCCTGCGCCTCCTGGCCCGCGCGGACCACAAGCGCGAAATCGAAATCGATCAGATCCGCGAGCTCCTGCGCGAGCTGTCGTTCCGCGCCGTCGACGACAAGCCGCGGATCGTCATCGTCGACGAAGCCGAGCGGATGAACGAGGAGTCCCAGAACTGCCTCCTGAAGACGCTCGAGGAGCCCCCGGACCGGTGCGTCATCGTTCTCATCAGCGCGTCCCCAGCCCTGCTCCTTCCGACCATCGTGTCGCGCTGCCAAACGATCCTCTTCATGCCCTTGAGCGACGAAGCGGTGCTCACCTTCGCCCGCGAACGGCTCAAGCTCGACGCCGCGCCCGCCGGTCTCATCACGCGTCTCGCCGCCGGCTGCCCCGGACGCGCCGCGGCCCTCGCGCCGGAAGCGGCCGATCTGAAGGCCCGCGCGGCGGAGTTGCTGGCGGCCGTCGCCTCGGGCGACCTGAACACGATCGTCGAACGCATCTCCAAGATCCGCGAGATCGACCAGGCGCGCGAGCGGGCGCGCGAGCAACTGACCCTGCTCGCCTTCGCGCTGCGCGAGATCATGCGGGCGTGCGCCCTGCAGACGACGCCCGATCCGGACCTCGTTCCGGCCGACTTCGCCCAGCGGCTCGCGCGGCTCGACGCGGAGGAGCTGGCCGACCGCATCCAAGGCGTGCTCGACCACATCCGCACGATCGACCTGAACGCGAACGTTCCATTGACCGTTGAAGACGCGATGTTGAGGATCTAATGCCCAAGTACTACATCACGACCGCGATCGATTACGTCAACAGCGTGCCGCACGTCGGCACCTCCTACGAGAAGATCCTCGCCGACGCGATGGCGCGGTGGCGGCGCCTGCGCGGAGACGACGTCGTCTTCCTCATGGGCAACGACGAGCACAGCCAGAACGTCGCCAACGAGGCCGCGCGACAAGGGCTCGATCCTCTCGTCTACTGCGACCAGATGGAGGGCAAGTTCCGGGAGACGTGGGCGAAGCTCAACATCCGGTATGACACGTTCATCCGGACGACCTGGCCGGCACACGAGCGCGCCTGCCAGGAGATCTTCCGCCGCATTCGCGCCAAGGGGGACATCACCAAAGGACTCTACCGAGGACTCTACTGCGTCGGCTGCGAGGCGCTGAAGACGGAGTCGGATCTCGTGGACGGCAAGTGCCCCCACCATCCGACAACGCCTCTCAGACAGATGGAGGAAGAGAACTACTTCTTCCGCCTCTCGAAATACGCGGAACCGGTGCGCAAGCTGCTGCAGCGGCCGGGGTTCGTGGACCCCGCCTTCCGAGCGAACGAAATGCTCCAGATCATCGAACAAGGACTGGAGGACATCTCCATCTCGCGGCGCACGACGAAGTGGGGCGTGCCGATTCCGGACGATCCCGAGCAAGTGATGTACGTCTGGTTCGACGCGCTCATCAATTACGCGACCGGCGCGGGCTTCCCCGACGAACCGGCTCGATTCCAACGACAGTGGCCGGCCGATTGCCACGTCATCGGCATGGATATCACGCGCTTCCACTCGATCGTCTGGCCCGCGATGCTGATCGCGGCGGACATCGAGCCACCCCGCCAAGTCGCCGTCCACGGTTTCGTCTACGCCCGCGGCCAAAGGATGTCGAAGTCGCTGGGGACGGCCATCAGCCCCGTCGACCTCGCGGACAAGTTCGGCGGCGACGCGCTGCGCTACTTCCTGCTCAGCGAGATTGCTTTCGGCCAGAACGGCGAGTTTACGGACGATAAATTCCGCAACCGCTTCAACAGCGACCTCGCCAACGATCTGGGCAACCTGCTCAACCGCATCGTCAGCATGATGGAGCGCTATGGCGGGGGCGTCTTCGGCGGCCCCTATGAGGACCTACCCGCGGACGCGCGACTGCGCGATCAGGTGTCGAGCACCGTCGCGGAAGTCGGTCCCCTCATGGACCGCTGGCAGTTCCACACGGCGCTGGCCAAGGTCTGGGGCGCAGTGCGGGCCACCAACGGCTATCTGGAAGCCACCGCCCCGTGGACGCTCAACAAGCAAGGCCGGCGTGCGGCCGTGGCCAACGCGCTGCGGCGGGCGGCGGAGGCGCTGCGGATGCTGACGATCCTCATCTCGCCAGTGCTGCCCGTCAGCACCCGCCGCATCCTGGAGCAGCTCGGGCTGGACCCGGAAAGCGCGCTGCGTCTGGACGCCGCCGCGAACCCGGAGTATATTCAAGATGGAACGCGCGTGAGGAAGGGGAACCCCCTCTTCCCGCGGATCGAAACCGGGGAGAACAAGGCGTAGCATGGACCGTAGACCCGAAGACGTGCTCCGTCGGCTCGTCGAGCGCGACCCGCGGTACCACGTCGATGCTTATCGATACATCTTCGAGGCGCTCGACTTCACGCTCAAGAACTCCGGCCGGAAGACCGGCCACGTCAGCGGGCGCGAGCTTCTGGACGGCATCCGCCTCCACGCGATCGATCAGTTCGGGGCGATGGCGCCGACGGTGTTCGGGCATTGGGGCGTTCGATCGACGGACGACTTCGGCGAGATCGTCTTCAGTCTCGTCGAGGTCGGGCTGATGGGCAAGACGGAGCAGGATTCCAAGGAAGACTTCCGGGGCGTCTACGCCTTCTCGGAGGCCTTCGCCGTCCACAACGCCGAACGGTCGTCCCGCACCAAGAGGACGACTTGAGCGAACCGACGAGAGGGTGGGACGCGCGCCGGGCGTGGCAGACCGTCTTTCTCACCGTCCTCGCGATCGCGCTCCTGGTTCTGGCGTACCGGCTCCGCGCGATCTTCACTCCTCTCATCGTGGCGTTCGTCCTGGCCTACATCGCCAATCCGCCGATCACCGCTCTCGAGCGACGCGGCGTCAAGCGAGGATGGTCGATCGCCGGCCTCTACGTGGTCATCCTGGGCGCCTTGGCCCTGACGGTGTTGGTCGGCGTCCCCATGCTCGCCCATCAGGCCGCGTCGTTCGCCAAGGAGGTCTTCGTCGGCGAGCCGATCCTCGAAGACCACAACAAGGACGGCGTCGTGGATCCCGGCGAGGTGTTCAGCGATCTGGACGGCGACGGCCGGTGGGACGCCCCCAAGATCGCGCGGATTCTGGACTGGGCCGAGAGCCGGCTCAAAGCGCTGACGGGCTCGGAAGATCTGATGGAGAATCTGCGCAAGCTGCGGCAACGGCTGGCGGGATCGGAAGGCCAGATCGCCACGACGGCCGGGAAAGTGCTCGCGACGATCGCGGGGTGGGTCACCGCCAGCATCGGATCGCTGATCACGGCGCTGTCGTTCGTCCTGCTCGTGCCGGTCTACCTCTACTTCCTCCTCAAGAACATGAACCAGATGTGGGATCGGGCGCAGGCGTTGATTCCGGCGGCCTACCGCCAGCGCGTGGCCATCACCTTGATCCGCATCCATCACGCCAACGCCGCCTTCTTCCGGGGCGCCGTCACGATCGCCCTGATCGAGGGGACGATCCTCTTCCTGGGACTGACGGTGCTGGGCGTCCGGTTCTCGCTCCTGTTCGCGGCGATGTACGCGGTGCTCGCCCTGATCCCGTTCGTCGGAGTGACCGCGACGTTTCTGGTGACGGCCCTGTTCGTCCTGGCCGACACCGGCGGGTTCTCGACGACGTTCCTCCTCGTCGTGGGACTCTTCGCCCTGCTGCAGACCCTCGAGGGCGTCGTCCTGCAGCCCTACATCCTGGGCAAGGAGACGGGCCTGCATCCCGTGGCGGTGATCCTGTCGATCTTCATCTTCGGGGACCTGTTCGGCTTCTTCGGGCTGCTCCTGGCGGTCCCCCTGGCTTCGGCCACGATCATCCTCGTCCAGGATTACCTCATGCCGGTCGTCCAAGAGGTGACGGAGCAGAAGGCATCGCCATGACGCTGCGATTGAAAGGCGTCGTTCTCGTGACGGAGTCGCTGAGCCGTTTCCCGGAAGTCGGCCACGCGTTCACCACGCGCCTCGGCGGCGTCAGCCAAGGCCCGTATGCGTCGCTCAACCTCGCGCATCGCCCCGACGAATCTCCCGAGCATGTGGCGCGCAACCGGCAGATCGCGGGCGCGGCGGCCGGAGCGCCGGTGGAGCGGCTGGCGACCTGCAACCAAGTCCTCGGAGCCGCCGTCGTCCCGGCCGAGCTCGAGCAGAAACCGGACGCCGACGCGCTGATCACCGACCGCCCCGGCATCTCCCTGCTGACCTTCTCCGCCGACTGCTGTCTGGCGCTGCTCTACGATCCCCGCCGACGGGCGATCGCGAACGTACACGCCTCCCGCCAAGGCACGCGAGGCGAGATCGGACGCAAGACGGTCGAAGCCATGACGGCTCGTTTCGGGACGGACCCATCCGAACTGACCGCCGTGATCGGCCCTTCGATCGGACCGTGCTGCTACGAGCTTCGCGAGGAGACGCTGGCGGACTGGCGCGCCTGGGCGCCGGAGGTTCTCGACGGCCCCCGGCTCGACTTGAAAGCCGCCCTCCGAGGGCAGCTCACCGCGGCCGGCGTCGCGCCCGGATCGATCGAGACCTCGAACCTCTGCACCCGCTGCCGCGCCGAGTGGTTCTACTCCTACCGGCGCGACGGAGAGCGGACGGGCCGGTTCGGAGCGATGATCTGGATGAGGTGACGCTCAGTGCCGCCGTTCAGATGATCGTGCGGGGTAACCGTTCACCCGTTCATCCGTTCATCCGTTCGCCCATTCCTGGCTTCTGGTCCGTGCGGGCATCCGTTCTCCGCTGGCCGCACACGACCTCTTGCAAAGGCCTTCGAGCGCAGGAACGGTAAACGCGAGAACCGGTGAACGGAAGAACCAATGAACGGCTGAACGGTTACCGTGCGGGGTTGGCGGCACAGTTCGCCGGTTCCCAGTTCCCTGTTCATGCCGGTTACAAGCACTCAGTCGCGCGTCTCCACTCCCGCCCGCCGCCACATCTCCTCGCTCGCGTGAACCTGGATTCCGGATTGCTGCTTCTCGCTCACGGAGAGGTCGGCCATGAGCACGTGTCCCCCGGAAGGATGGTTGCCCTCGCGGTCCGCGCCCAACATGACGTTCCCCTCCAATGGATCGGGCAGCGACTTCGGACCTCGATAGTCGATCGTCGAGGGATCCGACATGATCTTCGCGTACTCCTGTCGCGACAGCGAGGTCAGATCCAGCGGCGCGCGCCCTCGCACGGGACAGCCGAAGGGGTTGAGCGCTCCCTTGAGAACCCACGTTTGATCCCGAGGATTGTGGTATTGCTGCTCCCGAACCCACTGCCAGAACGCGCGGCCCCGCTCCTCGGGCGGCTGATCCGGCGCGCTCATCAGCTCCTTGCGGGCCAGCACGCCCAAGTAGCGCATGTTGTTGCGGCAATGGGAGAGCTTTCCCTTCAGGCGGGCCCCGACGGCCAGGACGACCAGAATGGCCGCCAGCACCCCGATCGCCGCCGATCCCACTCCGAGCTTCAGGAAGGTGCGCGCCATGCGCGCCATCTTACATCGCGCGTCGTAGGATCCATCGGAAACTCGCGCACCATGATCGCTACGGTCGATGACGTTCTTCGGTTATGCTCGAACGTATGAACGCTCGAACCATTGGACGGGTGAACGGGATGATCATCGGCGCCATCGACGTCGGCACGAATTCCGTCAAGCTCCTGGTGGCCCAGCGCCGGGACGGGGGCCTGCGCACGCTCGCCCATCGCGCCGTCATCACGCGTCTGGGCGCGGGATTGGACAAGACCGGAATCCTGAAGCTCGACGCGACCGATCGCACGCTCCAGGCGCTGTCCGACTTCAAGGAGCTGTGCGACCGGCTGGGTTGCGATCGAGTGGTCGCGGTCGGCACGGAAGCCCTGCGACGGGCCCGCAACGCCAAGGAGTTCATCGAGCGCTGCGAATACGAGGCCGGGCTCCGCCTGCGCGTCATCGACGGACGGGAAGAAGCCACGCTGTCGTTCTCGGGGGCCACGGCCGATTGGCCCGACCGGCTGCTCGCGGCGGTGGACGTCGGAGGCGGCAGCACGGAGATCATCGTAGGCCGCGCCGAGCGTCTCTCCTTCTTCGCAAGCCGTCCGCTCGGCGCCGTGTCTCTCACCGAGAAGTACTTCACGTCCGACCCGCCCCGCGAGGGCGAAGTCGAACGAGCGCGGAAGGCGATCCGAAGAGGCCTTCCTCTCCCGCCCGACGCGTTGCGCGAGCCCCTGATCGCCTCAGGAAACCTCGTCGGCGTCGGAGGGACCTCGATCACGCTCGCCGCCATCCTGGCCAAACGCCGTCCGGGACGTCCTCGGCTGCACGGCATGGCCGCGCAGGCGCCCGAGATCGACGCGCTGTTCTCCGAGCTGGCCGCGATGCCGTCGGGGGAGCGCCGGCGGATCGAGGGGCTCGAACCCGACCGAGCGGACATCATCGTGGGCGGCCTGTTGATCCTGATCGAGACGATGCGGGCGCTCACCATGCCGCGCCTCCTCGTCAGTCAGCACGGCTTGAGGCGCGGCCTGATCTTGGAGGAAGCGCGAGGACGATCGTAGTCCCGACGCCCTACCTCTTCGGCGCCACGACCTCGTGCATCGCGGGCGTCTCGACGACGCGCTGACTCGCCCGCAGGAGCGACTCGAACGTGCCCGCGTCCGTCCACCATCCGTCGAGCATCTCGTACGTGAGGGTGCCCCGCCCGACATAGGCGTTGTTGACATCGGTGATTTCCAGCTCGCCCCGCGCCGACGGCCTGAGCGTCTTGACGATCGAGTAGACGTCGCTGTCGTACATGTAGACGCCCGTAACGGCGTATTTCGATTTCGGCTGCTTCGGCTTCTCCTCGATGCCCACCACCTTCTCCCCGTCGAGCTGGGCCACCCCGAAGCGTTGGGGATCGGCCACTTCTTTGAGGAAGATCTTCGCGCCGCTCTTCTGCTCCATGAAGCCGGTCAGTCCGGCCGTGATGTCGCCGCTGAAGATGTTGTCGCCGAGGATGACGCAGACGCGATCGCCGTCGAGGAAGTGCTCCGTGAGACCCAGCGCCTCCGCGATGCCGCCCTCGCCTTCCTGATAGGTGTAATGCAGATCCTTCAAGCCGAACTCCCGGCCATTGCCGAGCAGCTTCAGGAAGTCGCCCGCGAAGGGCCCGCCGGTGACGATCATGATGTCCTTGATGCCCGCGCGCACCAGCTTCTCGATCGGATAATAGACCATCGGTTTCTTGTAGATCGGAAGCAGGTGCTTGTTCGTCACGCGCGTCAACGGGGACAGACGCGTGCCCAGACCGCCCGCCAGCACGACTCCTTTGATCCCTTTCATCCGGCCTCCTAGACGATTCTGCCTTCCATCGGGCTCGACGGCGTCGCAACCTGCTTCCTCGGGATGCGACCCGCCAGGTAGGCCAACCGACCGGCCTCGCACGCATGCCGTACCGCCGTCGCCATGGCCACGGGTTCCTTCGCCCCCGCTACGGCCGTGTTCAGGAGCACTCCATCCGCCCCCAATTCCATAGCCACCGCCACGTCGCTGGCCGTCCCCACGCCCGCGTCCACGACGACGGGCACCTTGACGCGTTCGATGATGATGCGGATGTTCGTGGGATTGAGGATCCCGAGTCCGCTGCCGATGGGCGCCCCCAGCGGCATGACACAGGCGGCCCCGGCGTCCGCCAGCCGCAGCGCCGTGACCAGGTCGTCGGAGGTGTACGGCATCACCACGAAGCCGTCCTTGACCAGGCGTTTCGTGGCGGCCACCAGCTCCGCCAGATCGGGGTACAGCGTGCGCTCGTCGCCGATCACCTCGAGCTTCACGAGGTTCGTGGCGAGCGCTTCGCGCCCCAGGTGAGCCGCGCGGATCGCATCGTCGGCCGTAGTACAGCCCGCGGTGTTGGGCAGGATCTTGAGTTTGGATCGGTCGATCCAGTTCAGGAAGGACGCCTTGGACTTGTCGTTGAGATCGACCCGGCGGACCGCAACGGTCACCATGTCCGTTCCGGAGGCCTCGTGGCACTTGACCATGATCTCCGGCGACGCGTACTTCCCGGTTCCCAGGATCACCCGCGAACGCAGTTCCACGGACCCGATTCTCAGCGGAGCATCCACGTCATTACCCTCCACCGACCAGCGAAACGACTTCCAACCGATCGCCGTCACGCAGCGCGGTCGCCGCGAAACGCGTCTTGGGGACGACCTCGCGATTGACCTCCACGGCGATCGGCTTGCCTTCGAGCTCCAGCTCGATCACCAGATCACGCAAGGTCATTCCGTCCCGCAGCGAGCGCTTCTGACCGTTGATGACGACATCCATGCGGTCGCGAATTATAGTTCATCCGTCCAGCGGTTCAACAGTTCAGCCGTTCGACCGGTTTGGCCGTTCCGGGCTTCCGGTCCGCGCGGGCATCCGCTCTCCACCAACCGCGCACCCAAAGGCCTTCGAGCGCCGGAACGGGGGAACGGTCAGGTTCACGCCTCCTTCGGCGCGCCTTTCAAGTGCTTCGTCAGGGTAAGCTGGTTGCCGGCGGCATTGTACTCCAGATGGTCCGTGCACCGCAGCATGAGCAGGATCCCCAGTCCGCCCATGCGCCCCTGCGCGTGACGCTCGCGCGCGGCCGTGACGGCATCCTTCGACGCGCCACGGCTGGTGTACATCTTGTGGTCGAATCCCTGGCCCTGATCCTTCACCACCGCCGTGATCTTCTCGGCGTCGAGCAGGTACTGGACCTCGATCTTCTTGTCGCGCCGGTACTTGTTGCCGTGCTGCGCGGCGTTGACCACGGCCTCCCGGAAGGCCGCGCACAACGCCACCTGCCCCTCCTCCGTGATCCCGCTCAGGTCCACCAGCTGGTGAACCATGTCGATGACCTTCTCGATCGACTGCTCGTCCGTCGGGATGTGGATGTTGATCTGCTGGCGGAAGATCAGCTCCTCCTCCGCCGCCCGCATGATCTCGCTGTCGGCATAATCCAGCAGCTGCCGGAATTCGAACGGCTGCGCCAGGTTTTCGTCGCCGACGATCGCGACTTCCTTGAGGACCTTCCACGCCTGTTCGTTGGGCCACAGCGCGATCAGCGGGACGTTGGACGTCTCGCCGCGGAACTTGAGGCGCTGCGCGAACTTCTGGTGATCCGGCAGGACCGCGTCCATGATGACGAGATATGCCTTCCCGCTCTCCACGCGCTTGATCGCTTCCTCCACCGAAGTCATCGTCTCGATGTCCCAGCCGGCGTTCTCGAAATAGTACTCGAGAGTCTTGGTGAAGTAGTCCCGCTCGGGCATCACCAGCAAGATCGTGGATTCGCGGCTCTGCTCAACGCGTTTCTTGAAACCGTCGGCGGGCGAGAACAGCGGCTTGGCCTGGCCGGCCGGCGTGACGATCGGTTGAGGGCAGGTGAAGCTCAGGGTCGTGGACGCCGGCTTGATCAGCCGGTGTCCCTTCGCCTGCTTCTCGATCTTCGGCTTCTCGCGCCTGAGCTCCAGGGCGCCGATGTCGTCCAGCTCGATCGAGCGGCCGTTGAGGATCTCGCTCTTGATCACCTCCAGCAGCCCGTCCATCATGCTCTGGATGCGCGTCGCGTTGGACTCCGACAGCCGCTTGGCCAAGTCGTTCTCGATGTCCGCCTTCGCCACGGCCGGCAGCGGTTTCCCATCCGCCGTCGCCAGCGAGAAGCTCCCGAAGCCGGCCAGCGAGATGTCCTTGCCGGACAGGAGCGCGCCCTTGATGGAGCCGACGAATGCCTGGACGAAGCGCGCGCTTCGCTCCTCGCTTTCCTTCAGCTGCTTGCTGATCGTCTTGTTCAGCTCATCGAGCTTGACGCCACTCATGCGCTACGTTTTCTCCTTCTCTCCGCCCGCATCCAGCGCCCGCGCCTTGCGAACGAGCTCCTCCTCCGTGATGACGCCCTTCTCGATGAGCAAGGAGATGAGCGCCTCCTGGAGGAGGAACCGAGCCACCTTCTCGGAATGCGGCTTCGGCGCCGGCTCGAGATCCTTCAGCAGCTCCTCCTTCGACTTTTCCTTCGGCGGAGCGGACGCGGCTTCCTGGAAGAAGAGCTGGTTGATGCACTTGAGGATCTGCGACCGAGCCGCCACCTGGATCTCTATCTTGGCGTCCACGGCAAGCTGCAGTTCCTCGATGGACTCGTAGTCGTATGGATCGGAAGTGGCGATCGTCAGCACCCCGTCCTTGTAGTGGATCGGCAGGACGTGGTGCATCTCGATCAGCCGGCGCGGCAGGCGCTTGACGAGGTTCTCGGGCACCACGAGCTCCTCGAGGTCCACCACGCGGAACCCCTGCTTCTTGGCGATGAAGTTGGTGAGCGCCATGTCCTCGACGAAGCCCAGCTTCACGATGATGGCCGCCAGCTTGCCGCCCACGGACTTCTGGAAGTCCATGGCCATCTTCAACTGCTCCTCGGTGATCATCTTCGCGTCGAGGAGCATCCGTCCTAGGCGATCGCGCGCTTCCGCCATGTGCCTCCCCAGCCGCCTCTACTTTTGAAAATTCTATCCCAGCCTTCGAAAACCTGTCAAGCGAACGGTCCGCCCCTTCCATAGTGGACGCGATTCCCCGACGAATCCGTTCATCCGTTCCGCGGTTCAACCGTTCGAATGGTTCAACGCCGCGCCGCCCCGAATGCCGAAGTCAGAGCCGCCGCCACTCGGCCGACCGCCGCCTCCACCTCCGCGCCGGTCAACGTCCGATCCGGAGCCAGGAACGTCAGCGCCACCGCGATCGCCCGACGCCCTTCCCCGACCTGAGGTCCCTCGAAATGGTTGAGATAGGAGAACTCGTGGAGAATCGGAATCCCCAGACGCCGAACGGCCTCCTCGATCGCCGTCCACATCACGTTCTTCGGGAACGACATCGACAGATCGCGCCGGACGGCGGGATGCGTCGAATACGGCTTCGCCTTGCGTACCAGGCTCGCCGCCTTCACGAGCGCATCGAAATCCAGCTCCGCCACGGCCGCCGCCGGAAAGATCTCGCTGATCCCCGACTCCAGATACCCGATAGACGCGCCGCCCACGACGATCTCGTCGTGGTCAATCTCGAAGGCGATTTGCAGGCGCGCCAACACCTCTCGAACCAGGGTGCGAACCCCCGCCAGTCCCCCATTCTCGGCGCTCGCGATACCGAGCACGGACCGATCCATCGGTTCCACGCCCGGTTCATAATACACGCGCGCGATCTCGAAGACCGGGTGCAACGTCTCGCCGCAACCGGCGTTCGTCCGCAATACCCTGAGCAGCGACGGCCCCAACGCGTTGCGCAGCGTCCGATCCACATGCCCCTTCGGATTCCGCAGCGGCAGCAGCGGCTCCTTCGACCAGTGCGTCACCACCGGCTTCGCCCCTGCCTCCTCGAAACTCCACGTCAGCACCTCGAACGCCCCCAAACCCGTCAACGTCGAGCGTATCTCTTCCCGAACCAGATCCTCGCGACGGTCCGCCGCCACCGAAAGCCCCAACTGCACGTCCGTCGGAATCCGGTCGTACCCCTCGATCCGGGCGATCTCCTCGATGAAGTCCACCTCGATCGCCAAATCCCGTCGATGCGCCGGCGGCCGAACGACCATCCGCTCACCGTCCGCCCGCTCGACCTTCGCCCCCAGCCCCTCGACGATCGCCCGAATGCGCTCCGACGCAACCTCCATTCCCAGGAGCTTCCGCACGCGCTCGAAGCGAACCGCGCACGACTTCTTCTCCGGCCGCGGCACGCTCACATCGACCGCCCCCGGCGCGACCGTCCCGCCCGCCAGTTCCGCGACGAGCTGCGCGGTCCGCCGCGAGGCGAGCTCCACCGTCTCCCAATCCACGCCCCGCTCGAACCGGTAGCTCGATTCGCTGGCCACCCCCAAGCGACGCGACGTGCGCCGGACCGAGACGGGATCGAACATCGCCGCCTCGATCAACACATCGCGCGTCGATCCGCCGATCTCGCTCTCCTTCCCGCCCATGACGCCGGCGATCGCGACGGGACGCTCCGCGTCGGCGATGACCAGATCCGCCTTCTCCAAGGCATACTCGCGGCCGTTGATCGCGACCATCCGCTCGCCCGCTCGCGCGGCGCGCACGACGATCTTGTTCCCCCGCAAGCACCGGGCGTCGAACGCGTGCAGCGGCTCTCCCATTTCGAGCATCACGTAGTTGGTGATGTCCGCGACGTTGTTGATCGGGACGTACTCCTCGCCCAGGGCCGCCTTCAGGCGCTGCTGCATCCACGCCGGAGCCGGAGCTACCTTGACGCCGCGCACCACGCGCGCCGTGTACCGCGGGCACAGCGACGAATCGACCACCTCCACCTTCGTCTCCGGCGCAGGCCCCGCCTCGCGAACCGCCGGCACCGGCGCCTTGAGCCGGGCGCCGCGCAACAGCGCCAGCTCCCGAGCGACGCCGACGATCGACAGGAGGTCCGCGCGGTTCGACGTGATCTCGAGGACGAGCACGTCGTCCTCGATTCCCTCGACTCCGACGCCCGCCATGGTGAGCGTCTTCGCGACCGACGCGGCGTCGTCCGCAAGCTCGACGATCTCACGAAGCCAGGAGAGTGGAACGCGCATCTGGAGAACTCAGAGGGAAACAGAGGAACGAGAGAAGACCCGAAACTCAACACCAGAGGACTCAGAGCGGCGGCGCCGCAACCCAACAAGGGGTGGGTGGGTTCGGCATGAATTCCCCTCGTCCGGGAAAGACGAACCGCTGAGAGCCCGGCGCGGCGACCGCAACCGAACTCGGGGATCCTCCGTTTTCCGTCCGGAGAATACTCTGAGGAAGCCAGGAAGCCAGGAGGAAGACCGAAGGATAGGACG
>JACPRB010000229.1 GCA_016190155.1 Planctomycetota bacterium | reverse complement strand
TGGACTTCACGCAGCGGTAGTGCCAGGTGTTGATCTCAAGGAAGATGCAGAGGGCGTCGAGGTTGTAGGGCGGCTCCTTGGCTCCGGTCTTCCCGTAGTCCCACGTATCCTCGGGGAGCTGCGTCGAGCGGCCCGCCGCGTCCACCGCCCCTTCCTCCGCGCCCAGGATGTGGGCCTTGACGATGTTGGTCATCCATTGGCGAAAGGCCAGCAAGCGCAGAGCAAGGGGGACAGCCGGATGTTGCCAAGCCATCAGAAATGACTTGACGGGTGTGTATATTGAATATTAGATGTTCAATTGTCGTGGCCTCCCTGATTGAGCGAACCCTGGCGGCGAAACTGAAGAAGGCCGCGAAGGAATTCCCGGCCATCTCCCTGACCGGCCCCAGGCAGTCCGGCAAGACCACGCTGGTCCGGACCCTCTTCAAGGACCATGTCTACGCCTCCCTGGAAGCGCCGGACCAGAGGAGCTTCGCGCTGGAGGACCCGCGCGGATTCCTGGCCCAATTCGACGGGCCCGTGATCCTGGATGAGGTCCAGCGCGCCCCCGATCTTTTCTCGTACATCCAGATCCAGATCGACGAGGATCGCGACCGGACAGGTCGCTTCGTCCTGACTGGATCGCAGAACTTTCTTCTCCTGGAGAAGATCAGTCAAACCCTCGCTGGCCGTTGCGCGGTCATGCACCTCCTCCCCTTTTCGCTTGCCGAGCTCATGGGTCGGGAGCCGCTCGACCTGGAGTCGCTGGGAAGGTCCGTCCCCAAAGATCCAAAGGCGTCCCCCCGCAACTTGCTGGAGACGCTTCACACGGGCTTTTACCCGCGCATCCACGACAAGCAGCTTCGCGCACGGGACTGGCTCGACGGCTACTACCAGACGTACCTCGAACGCGACGTCCGGAACGTTCTCAACGTCGGCGATGTCGAGGCTTTCGGCCGGTTCGTGCGCCTCTGCGCCGGCCGGTGCGGGCAGCTCGTGAACCTGTCGGGGCTGGCATCGGACTGCGGGGTCACGCACACGACCGCCAAGCGTTGGCTCTCGGTGCTCGAGGCGAGCTTCGTGGTCCTGCTCCTTCGCCCCCACCACCGGAACTTCGGCAAGCGCCTCATCAAGAGCCCGAAGCTCTACTTCGTGGATACCGGGCTCCTCTGCTACCTCCTTCAGATCCACGCCCCGGAGGAACTCCTCCACCGCGCGGAGCGCGGCGCGGTGTTCGAAAACTTCGTCGTGTCGGAGCTCTACAAGAATTACCTCCACCGCGGGGAGCGTCCGCGCCTCCATTTCTGGCGGGACGTGGCGGGCCATGAGATCGACGTGATCGACGACCGTGGGACCGAACTCGCCGCCGTGGAGGCGAAATCAGCCCAGACCGTGGCCCCTGATTTCTTTGACAATCTCGTCTATTGGCAGGGATTGCCTGGGAACAAGGACGCCCCTTTGGCCCTGATCTACGGAGGGGATCAAGCCTTCAAACGCTCAGGCGTCTGCACTTATCCGTGGTACGTCCTGTGACCCCCGGAGATTCTGCGGCGGTGGGTATAAACCTCGGAATGCACTATAAACCGCCGAAGTTTATGCTGCGGGAGGACTGGGTCGACCAAGACGCAATCTCGCATCGCGGGCCGGATGAGTGACACGTGTCCTGTCAGGCGGGCTTCCCGACACGCTGGCAGGCGTTGAAGAGCAGGTCCGAGATGATGGCATCGTGCCGGGCGCGGATGACGGTGCCGTCATACTCGACTCGACCCGTGTAGAAGCGGTTCCGAAGCATCCCCTGGATCGTCGACGGCCGCCACGTGCCGCCGTTGCGCGTCGGTGCCTTTTCGTCGCGCAGGGTCTTGGCAATTGCGGGCAGGCTCCGACCGTCCCTCGCCCAGCGGAAGATCCGCTCGACCACCGCCGCCTCCGCGGGAACGACGGCGATGGCTCCGTCGTCCGTCCGGCGGTAGCCATAGGGAACCCAGCCGCCGGTGTAGCCGCCTTCGGAGGCCTTCTTCCGCTTACCCTTGGAGAGGCGCTCGTAGATCACCCGACCCTCGAACTCGGCGAGCGAGGCCATGATGTTGCGGAAGAGTTGGCCCGTGGGCGTCGAGGTGTCCACGCCCTCGCGCAGGAAGACCGTGTCTACACCAGCAGCCCGTAGCGCTTGGTCAATCTCGATTACGTCGCGCACAGACCGGCCAGCGCGGTCGATGGAGGGGAAGACCGTCACGTTGAACCGGCCGGCCTTCGCGTCCTCCAGGAGCCGGGCCAACACCGGGCGATCCTTCTTGTAGCCGGAGACGCCTTCCTCCCGGTAGAGATCGACGAGCGGCCATCCCTTGTACTCGATGAATCGCCGAACCTCCTGCTCCTGCGCGCCGAGGCTATAGCCGTTCTTGGCGGCGCGCTCCTGGGAGACGCGCACGTATCCCGCTGCCTTGGACGATGAGTTTCTCGAGTCCATCATTCCCTCACCTCGCCTTCAAAGAGCAGTTCGCCATCTTTGTCGATCAACCGGACCAGTCTGGCGTGAAGGAGCGAGATCCCTCGCGTGGCCCGTTGGATCGTCTGCGTGACGTTCCTGGCGATCAGCCGGGCGCGGGCTTCCGTCTCGGCCTCCCCCTTCTCCGTAAAAAGCGTCGGATTGCTTTCCATCTTGAGACCGCCCTTGAACTGAAGATCGAGGTCCCGGAGCGACGCCTCGAAGAGAACGTCGCCCAGCTCGCTCTCCGGTGCGGGGTCCGTGACCACCCAGAACTTGTCGTCGGGTCCGTATCGCATCGCGTGGTTCTCCTTTCGCCACACATGAGGGCATGTTCCCCGGGGGAAGCAAGCCAATCTGGGCGAGCGCGGGCGAAGTTCCTGAACAGCGACTTTCCAGATGTGGCGCGTTTTGTTTCGAGGGTAGCCGTGCCCGGCGGGGGGCGAATTTTCTAACGGATTTTGGGGGTAGGGTTCCGCCACGGCGCGCCCTGGCGCGCCCCGTGGCCCCCAGGGCGCAACTCTTTGGCAGGTCGGGCCTTTGGGGCCTCCCGAGCCGTCGTGTCAAACCCCATGGGGTCCCGCGAAAAGCCCAAGATGGGTGTCCACCCGCCGGATTCCTTGATCTCTGCCCGCCAGCACGCCCTCATGTCACCCCGCTGGGGCGGCATGGGGCCGCCTCCAGGAACGACGGAAAGGAGGTGATGGATTGCGGAACAACGTCGAGACCGCGCGGACCGACCTCGCCACGCTGCTCTCCGAGTTGGTCAGCCGGCTCCGGAACGATGGGTTGGCCCTCACCGGACTGGCGTGGCGGGAATCCCACCCAGGATCTGCGGATCACGAAGACCTCCACGGGCTGGCCGGCTCCCTGGAGCGAACGGCCAAGGTGGTTGAGGCGATCAGAGATCGCCTCTGCGCGACGTGTCGGATGGTGGACGTGGCGGAACGCGTGACCTTCGGCAAGGTGCCGGAGGTCGTGCAGGAACCGAAAGCGAAAGGAGAACGAACTCATGGGCAAGAAGAAGAGCAAGAACGGTGGCAAGGCAGCCGGTGAAAAGGCGGCAAAGGCGACCGAGGCGAAGGAATCGAAGGTATCCAAGGTCGAGTTCGACGCCCTGCGCAAGCCGATCGATGAGGCCAAGGCCAAGCTGGAGAAGGTCCAGGTCGAGGCGAAGGTGCTTGCCGAGAAGGCACGCGCCGCCGTCGTGGAGGCCAAGGACGCCTACCGGACTGCGCTCACTCCCTACCGGGAGGCCTGCCGCAAGACGGGCGTCGCGTGCGAGTACGAGGTCGGCCGCAGCGCGAACGTCTCCGAGAAGGTCTCCTTCCTCGTGGAGAAGACGGACAAGGGCGTCCGCGTGATGGTGAGGCGTACGTACGTCCGAGGTCGACCGGCCGAGGGC
>JACPRB010000231.1 GCA_016190155.1 Planctomycetota bacterium | reverse complement strand
GTCCTATCCTTCGGTCTTCCTCCTGGCTTCCTGGCTTCCTCAGAGTATTCTCCGGACGGAAAACGGAGGATCCCCGAGTTCGGTTGCGGTCGCCGCGCTGGGAGTTGGGGGTTGGGATTTCCCGCCGATCGAACAGACTGTCGATGTTTTCCCAGTATTCATGAATAAGGCGGGTTAGGGCTGCTTACGGCTTATGGCTTACGGCTTAAGGCTTGCATGAGCGACCACAAGGCCATTTGGCGGCTCGGTCGCAAATTCGTCCAGCGTGGGCGGCCCTACATGGCCATAATCCTTATCACGTTCGCGGTCGTGATGATAGCCAGCGGAGCGAAGGCGCTGCAGGCCATGCTCATCAAACCCGTCATCGACCGCTTCGCCCACAGCAACGCGTCCGAGCGGGACAACGGCCCTTCCTTCCTCGAGAGGATCATCCTGACGGCCGTTCCGACTTCCGCGCCCGCGCCTCCTCCTCCCGCTGACGAGGAGCCCGAATGGGCCAGGATGAGGCCCGCCGCCGGCACGCTCGCCGGACTCAGTCTGACGTTCCTGCGCAACATCGCGATCCTCGCTCTGGCGCTCTCCGTCCTGATGTTCCTGTTCGGCGTGCTGAAAGACACCTTCACCAATTACGTCTGCAAGCGCATCGTCACCGACATCCGGAACGAGCTCGTGGAACATATGACCTACCTGCCGCTGCGGCATTATCACAACCGCAAGGCCGGCGACCTCGTCTCGCGCGTCAGCAACGACATCCAGGCCATGGAGCCCGCGGCGAATTTCTTCTTCGACGACGTGCTGGTCCAACCCGCGACGATCCTCTGCGCGGGCGGCGTCATCTTCTCCGCGAACTGGAAGCTCGCGCTCGCGGCGATCTTCTTCTTCCCGCTGTACATCTACCCGCTGGTCAAGCTGGGAAAGCTCATGCGGCGCGCGCGCAAGCAAAGCCTGGAGAGCCTCGGCGACATGACGCAAGCCATGGTCGAAACGCTGGGCGGCATCAAGGTCGTCAAGGCCTTCAATATGGAAACCGCGCAGGTGACCGAGTTCAAGCGCCATAACGAGGCGTTCCTGCAGCGCATGATGCGCGCGATCCGCCAGCGGGCGCTCGGCGACAACATCTCGCAGCTCTTCCTGGGCCTGGCCACCGCCGTCATGCTCGCCGGCGGCGGCTACCTCCTGGCGGGCAATTACATGACCGCCGGCGAGATCGGCAGCTTCGCCATCGGCATCGCGATCATCAAGTCCGCCGTGGTGGAGCTGTCCAAGTCGTACAACCGGCTCCTCGAGGCCTCCGCGGGCTGCGACCGCATCTTCGAGATCCTGGAAATCTCGCGCGAGCCCGCGCACGAGCACGGCGAGGACCTCGACGGCATCGCCGCGGGCGTCGAGTTCCGCCGCGTGACGTTCTCGTACGACACCGAGCCCGTCCTGCGCGACATCGACCTGGCGATCCGGCCCGGCGAAGTCGTGGCGCTCGTCGGACGCAGCGGCGCCGGCAAGACGACCTTGTGCGACCTCCTATGCCGCTTCTACGATCCGACCTCCGGCGAGATCCTCATCGGGGGCAAGGACGTGCGCCGCCTGCGCCGGTCGAACCTGCTGCGCCATATCGCCGTCGTCGCGCAGGACACCTTCCTGTTCAACGCGACGATCGGCGAGAATGTCCGCTACGGCCGGCCCGACGCGGACGCCGAGAGCGTCCAGGCCGCGGCCCGCGCCGCGAACATCCACGACTTCATCGTCGCGCTCGAGAAGGGCTATGACACCGTCGTCGGGGAGCGCGGCGCGAAGCTCTCGGGCGGCCAGCGCCAGCGCGTGGCGATCGCGCGGGCGGTGCTGAAGGACCCGGACATCCTCATCCTGGACGAGGCCACCAGCTCGCTCGACACGGAGAACGAGAAGCTCGTCCAGCAGGCGCTGGCGGAGCTCATTCGCGGCGGCCACAAGAAGCGCATCACCATCGTCATCGCCCACCGGCTCTCGACGGTGCGCGACGCCGATCGCATCGTCGTCCTGGACGGCGGCCGCATCGTCGAGGTCGGCCGCCACGACGAGCTCCTGGAGCGCAGCGGGATGTATGCGTCGCTGTACAGGACCCAGTTCGCGACGTAAGCCCGTTCGCCCGTTCATCTGAACGTGTGAACGGTTCACGCCCCCTTCTCCTCCTCCGCCTGCAGCACCGCCACCACGTCCTTCGGCGCCCGCGCGCCCAGCAGGGCCGCCCGCATGTCCTCGTAGTTGAGCAACCGCGCGATGCCCGCCAGCGTCCGGATGTGCTGCTTGATCGACCGCCGGGGAATCACCAGCAACGCGATCAGAAGGGCGGGTCGCCCGTCGGCCGACCCGAAGGGCACCCCCTTCGGCGCCACCGCGAACGCCCCGGCGGCCTCTTCCAGCCCCTCGACTTGGGCATGCGGAATCGCCACGCCATGCTCCATCCCCGTGGACGCGATGTTCTCGCGCGCCACCAGCGCGTCCAGCACCACGCGGCGCTGCTCCGCCTTCACGCGACCGCGCGCGACCAGGTGATCCACGAGACGCTCGATGGCCTGCCACTTGTCCGCCGCCTCGAACCCCAGCAGAATCACATCCTCGTTCAGCAGCGTGGAGAGTCTTATCCCCGTTGTTCCCTTCTTCGTCGACGGCCGCATTTCAACCAACCTCGCCCACTTGAACCCGCCGGAACCCGCTCAGCCCTCGAGTTCCCGTAAGTGTTCCTCGAGCTGAGAGGATTGCTCGCGCAACCCGGCCAGCTTCTCTTCCAACTGCGCCGCCAACTCGGGCTTCGCCTGCCGGAACTTCGGGTTGGCAAGCTGCCCCTGCGTCTGCTCGACCAGCCCGCGGACCTCGCCCAGCCGCTTCTCCGTGCGCTGCCGCTCCATGGCGGGATCGAACTTTCCCACCACATCGGCGTGCACGACCGCGTCCTCCACGTGCACGGACGCCCACCTCTTGGGACGATCCAAATCCGTTCCGATCTCCACGTTCGACAGATTGGCCAGATGCTTCACCGTGTCGGCGCCCTCGCGCAGGACGCCGGCCGTCTCCTTGTCCTTCGCCGACACGACGGCCGCCAGCGGCTCGACAGGCGCAATGTCATAGCGCGTCCGCACCTCGCGCATCGCCCGCACGACCTCGAAGACAAGCTCCATGCGACGTTCCAACGACGGGTCGCGCCGCGCCGGATCCTCCTGCGGCCACTCCGCCTTCATGAGGAACCCGGTCCTCTTCGGTCCCGACGCGCGCAAGCGCTGCCAGATCTCTTCCGTGATGAACGGCGCGATCGGATGCAGCAACCGCAATGTCACGTCGATCACGTGCGCCAGGACGCGCTTGACGGCCTCGTCCTTGCGCCGCTTCGCGTGCTCGATATACCAGTCGCAGAAATCCCACCAGACGAAACGATACAGCGCCTGCGCCGCGTCGCTGAACTCGTACTTCCCGAGGGCGGCCGTCACCGTTCCGATCGAGCTGTTCAGACGCGACAGGATCCACCGGTCTTCCAGCGTGAGCCCCTCCGCGGGGGGCGTCGGCGCCGCGTCACCGGCCGTCGTCGCGACGAACCGCGCCGCGTTCCAGAACTTCGTCAGGAAGTTGCGCGCCTCCTCCGTTCGCCGGCGGCTCTGCGTGGCCCCGAAACGAAAATCCTGGCTGCCCGTCGAAAGCCACGTGAGCGCGAACCGCAACGCATCCGCCCCGTACTGATCGATCAGGGTCAGGGGATCGATCCCCGTTCCCTTTGACTTGCTCATCCGCTGGCCCTGGTCATCCATGATGGTCGCATGGATGATCACGTCCGAGAACGGCTTCTCGCCCCGGAACTCGAGCCCGCTCATGATCATCCGCGCGACCCACAGATTGATGATGCCGCGGTCGGTCACCAGCACCCGCGTTGGATAGAACTTCTCGAGGTCCTCGGTCTCCTCGGGCCACCCCAGCGTCGCGAACGGCCAGAGGGCGCTCGAGAACCACGTATCGAGCACGTTCCCGTCCTGCTCGAGCGCGCGGCCCCGGCACTTCGGACACTCCCGCGGATCCTCGACGGCCGCCACGGCTTCACCGCAAGGACAATACCAGACCGGCACCCGGTGCCCCCACCAGATCTGCCGCGAGATGCACCAGTCGCGGATGTTCTCCATCCAATCGAGGGTGACCTTGCCCCACCGCTCCGGGAGGCCCCGGAGATCGCCGCCTCGCACGGCGGCCTCGGCCGGCGCCGCCAGCGTCTTCATGCGGACGAACCACTGATCGGAGAGATACGGCTCGACGATCGTATCGCAGCGGTAGCAGCGGCCCACGGGCGTCGGATAATCCTCCTCCTTGACGAGGAGCCCCTTCTCCCGAAGCGCTTCCACCACCCGTTCCCGCGCCACGAAGCGGTCCAACCCCTTGAAGCCCGCGGCGTTCTCGTTCATCACGCCGCGCGGATCCATGACCGTGACCGCCTTGAGGGTGTGGCGCCGGGCGATCTCGAAATCGTTCGCGTCATGCGCGGGAGTCACCTTGACGGCACCCGTACCGAACGACGGATCGACGATCTCGTCGGCCACAATCGGGATCTCCCGATCGACGAAAGGCAGGACCGCGGTCTTGCCTACGATCGAGAGGTAGCGCGCGTCCTTCGGATGCACGGCCACCGCCGTGTCGCCCAGCATCGTCTCCGGCCGCGTCGTGGCGACGGTGATGAACGTGTTCGCCTCGCCCTTGATGGGGTACTTCATGTACCAGAGCTTGCCCTTGGGCGTCTCCTCGGGGCGCGTGACCTCCAGATCCGACAGCGCCGTGAGGTCCTTCGGACACCAATTCACGACGTAGAGGCCGCGGTAGATGAGGCCCTTCTTGAAGAGGGAGACGAACACCGTCCGGATGGCGCGCGAATACGCCTCGTCCATCGTGAACCGCGAACGCGACCAGTCGCAGGAGCACCCCAAGCGGCGCAGTTGATACAGAATCGTATTGCCGTATTTCTCCTTCCAGCCCCAGACGCGCTTGATAAACTCCTCGCGGCCCAGTTGTTCCTTGGTCTTGCCCTCCGTCTTGCGCAGATCTTTTTCCACCACCACTTGGGTGGCGATGCCCGCATGATCCGTGCCGGGCAGGTACAGCGCTTCGAATCCATCCATCCGCTTCCAACGGATCAGGATGTCCTGCAAGGTGTTGTTGAGGGCGTGCCCCATGTGGAGCGATCCGGTGACGTTCGGCGGCGGGATGACGATGGTATACGAATCGCGCCGCGACGCGGCGTCGGCCGCGAAGAGGTTCTCCGCCTCCCACATCTTGTAGACATGAGGTTCGACGTCTTTGGGACTGAACCGGGTGGCGAATTCCATAGACCAAAAAAGCAACGACCCGCGATGAAGCTAACCAACCGCGGATTG
>JACPRB010000226.1 GCA_016190155.1 Planctomycetota bacterium | reverse complement strand
CCCTATTCGCCTTCCTTTTGGCGTTTCTGCGTTTTGGCGGTTCTTCCATTCCTCCACGTGATTGCATCAGGTATTTCGTGACGAACCCTTAGTCCGACAGCGCCACTTTTCTTACCGCCGAAAACACCCAATCCGCAGAAGAGCTGCGGAAAGGCCTCCTCAGGACATGGAGCGGTTCAGCTGTTCGCCGGATGGTGGATGTTTCGTGCTGGGCGTCCTCTTCATGTATTCCGCGGTTCCTTCGGCGGTTTCTGCGCTTTCGGCGGTGAAATCTATCGCGGTAGGATTAGGGGGCTCGTTCGATCGAGACATTGAGTCGGATCTCCTGCAGTTTGGCGGCGACGATCTCGCAGCGTTCGAGCGGTCCGGAGAAGCAGACGGCTTGTCCGTCGGTGTGGGCGGTCCACGTGATGCGTGTGGCTTCTTCCAGATTGCAACCGGTGGCCTTTTGCACTTGCAGAATGACTTCGTCGAATGTATGCCGATCCTCGTTGAAGAGGATCACCTGCCAGGGGCGCCTGGGCTGGACGACGTGCTCCGTTTGCGGTCGGGCGATGACGGGCATGAGACTCCAGTCCGTTCAGACGTTCAGCCGTTCAAACGGTCCCTCTGGGCGATGACTTCCTGAGTATTTCGTCTTCATAGGGGCTTTGAGTATAGCAAACCAACGGGACATCGTGTGGCCACGTATAAGATCCGAAGAGACATTGCGGAGGACGCATGAAGCTGGTGACCGTGTGCGGGGCGTGCGTGTTCGCGCTGGCGGCGCTCCAAGCTCGCGCGCAGGAGGACAAAGAGGCGCTCAAGAAGCGCATCCTGGAGGCGGTGGAGAAGAAGCTGAAGGCGGAGGAGGAGCGGATCCTGAAGGAGATCGAGAAGATCATCGACGAAGAGCTCGCGAAGTCCAACGGGGTGAAGCCTCCGAAGCGCGCGCCGGAGCACGAACGGAAGCCCGAGCCCGCGAAGCCCAAGGGGCGAGGATATCTCGGCATCGTTCCGTCCGAGGTCACGCCCGAGGAGGCGGAGGAGTTGGGGATCGAGGGCGGAGTGCGGGTGGAGGCGTTCCCTCCCCAGGAAGGTCCGGCCGAGAAGGCGGGAGTCGAGGTGGGAGACATCATCGTCAGAGTCGACGGCGAGAAGGTTACGGAACCCCGGAAGCTGCCCGGCCTCGTTCAGAAGAAAGGAGCGGGCGCTGAAGTCACGCTCAAGATCGTCCGCGACGGAGAGACGCGAGATATCAAGGTGACGTTGGGGCGTCATCCCGACGATCGCCCCGAGCCGGAGAAGAAGCCGGAGCCGGTGCCGCCGCCCGGCGAGGACGACTTGCGCCAGCGGATCAAGAAGTTCCTCGACAAGCAGCAGGGGAAGGGGGAAGAGCGATCCGAGCCCGCTCCTGGGGAAGAGGAAGACGGTCTGGCGCTCGATGAGGCGTTCGTGGAGCACATGCGGGAGGTTCTGGAGCCGCTGGGGGTGAACCTCGAGATGTTCTTCGAGGAGAGCGACGACGGCAAGTGGCGGCTTCGGGGCGAGTATCGCGAGATGTTCAAGGGATTGAACCCGGGCGACTTGTTCAAGCGCATGATGCAGGGAGGGATGGAGAAGGAACCTCAGGAGGAGGCGAAGCCCGTCCCGAAGAAGCGCGGGTCGGCGTGGTTGGGCGTGATGCCCGAGGAGCTCAGCGACGACGCTCGCGCGCAGCTGGACATCGAAGACGGAGTGGGCGTGTCCGTCGCCGAGGCGCGGCCGGGCAGTCCGGCGGAGAAGGACTTGCGGAAGGGCGACATCATCCTGCAGATCGACGGCAAGCCGCTGCGCGGCGAGGAAGGGCTCAAGAAGTTCATCGCATCGGCGAAGCCGGGTCAGGAGGTCGAGCTGACGATCCTGCGCAAGCGCAAGCAGATGAAGGTCACGGTGACGCTGGTCGAGCGGAAGGACTGACGCCGACGTAACCGTTCAGCCGTTCAAGAGTTCACCCGTTCACTCGTTCGAAAACCCCGTTCCGGCGTCCAGCTTCCGGAACGACTGAACGGGTGAACGCCTACGCGCCGACAAGCCGGCCGCCGCTGACCGTCTCGTCCAGCTCCGCCGCCAATCGGTTCAAGCTCTCGGCGGCCTTCAGGGTGGCGGTCGCGGCGACGTGCGTCCCTTGAGCGGTTTGCGCCACTTTGGTGATGCCTTGCGCGATTTCCGCGCTCCCTTTGGCGCCCTGGGCGACGCTGCGCGTGATTTCCGCGGTGGTCACGCTTTGCTCTTCGACCGCGGTCGCGATCGTGTTCTGGATCTCGTGGATCTGTCCGATGATCTTGGAGATCTGGACGATCATGTCGACGGTGGCGTCCGTGTTGGCCTGGATCGTTTCGATCTGCCGCCGGATGCCTTCGGTTGCGGAGGCGGTCTGTCGGGCGAGCTCCTTGACTTCGTTGGCCACGACGCTGAAGCCCCGGCCGGCTTCGCCGGCACGCGCCGCTTCGATGGCGGCGTTCAGGGCGAGGAGATTCGTTTGCTCGGCGATGGAGCTGATGAGCTTGACGACGTCGCCGATCTCGGTGCTGCTGCGCCCGAGCTTCGTGACGGACTCGCCGGCCGACTGGGCGAGTCGCACCGCGTTCGAGGCGACGGTGGCGGCTTGGACGGCGTTCTTGGCGACTTCTCGGATTCCCAGGCTCATCTCTTCGGTCGCCGTGGCGACCGTTTGGACGTTCTTGCTCACCTGTTCCGCGGCCGTCGAAACGAGGTTCGCCTGGGACGAGGTGTCCTGCGAGTCGGCGATCAACTGCTGGCTGAGAGACTTCATCTCTCCGGCGAGCGTGGAGCCGGCGCCCGCCAGGTCGGTGATGGGACGGGAGAGACCTCGCGTGAGGATGAACGCGCCGCCGACGCTGACGAAGACGATCAGGAGCGCGATGATGCCGAGGGTCGTTCGGGCCGGCGAAGCGACGCTCAGCAGAAAGAGGCCGCCTACGCCGAGCATGAGCAGTGCGCAGATGCCGATGAGCAGCTTGGATTGAAATGAGAGTTTCACCTGTTCCTCTGTCCAAAGAACCGGGATCGACTGACCCAAGTGTACCTTCAATTCGGGCGGGAGGGAGGATCAGCGCGAACATCCTTGGGCGCGCGACCGTGTTGCGCCGGTCGGGGGCCCGCAGTACGATAAGCGCAACGAACGGGAGGCCGCGCCGGCGCCCCAGTGACGATCAGGAGAAGGCATGCCCGATCCTGCCGAAATCGAGTTGATCCGGAAATGCCGAGAGGGGGACGAGTCCGCCTTCCGGGAACTCGTCGAGCGCTATCAGAGGCGGACGTACTGGGTCGCGCACAACATGCTCAACAGTTACGAGCTGGCGCAGGACATCTGTCAGGAGGCGTTCGTCCGCGTCTTCCGCAACCTCGGCCGCTTCGACACGAAGAAGAACTTCTACACGTGGCTGTATCAGATCGTCGTCAATCTGTGCATCGATCAGATGCGCAAGCTCTCGCACGGGCGCGCGGTGGATCTGGAAGAGATCGGCGGCCTCCCGGATCCGGATGAGCGCAAGGATCCGGTCGGTTCGACCGAGCGCGCGGATCTGCGGCGGCGGGTTCAGCGGGTGTTGGACCGCCTGCCGTTGAAGTACAAGATCGTACTGACCTTGCGCGACATCCACGGGTTTTCCTGCGAGGAGATCGCCGAGATCGCCGAGTGCACCAACGCGACGGTCCGCTGGCGATTGCACCGGGCGCGCCGGCTGTTCAAGGATCTCTGGGGGCGCACCATGGACCGGAGCGAGGAAGAGGCGTCCCGGGGACAAGCGCAGGAAGGGTAGTTCCCGGTCGCCAACGCCCTGGACGCCTCATCCGTATAAGTGGCGAAGGACCGAGGATGACGCCGATGGGATGCGAAGAAGCCCGGGACATGCTGGCGCTGTATGTGGGCGGCGAGGCGGCCGACAATGACCGCATCGCCGTGGAGGCCCATCTGACGACCTGCGCCGACTGTCGCAAGGAGCTGGACAAGTATCGCGAGACGCGCGGCCTTCTGGCGGAGCTGCGCGAGGGAGCGGCCCCCGAGGGCACCTTCGAGCGCGTCTGGCAGCGGGTGCGCGACGAGGTCATGCCGCATCGCGGGCGTGTTCCCGTTGCGGATTGGGTCGTCCGCGTCGCCGCGGTTTTGATGTTCGGCGCGGGTATCGGGTTCATCGCTTCGATGACGCCGGCGCGCGCGCCCGCAGCGCCCGAGGCGGTGGCGACGCATGACGAGGCTCAGCCGTCGACCGCTCGCGGTGAGGCGCCGGTCCCGGCGGTCGGCGGCGATCGTCCCTATCGGGTCGATGCGGCTCCGCGCTGGTTCCCCCAGGGACGTCCGTCCGTGCGACTGGACGGCAACTACTATCTTCCTCATGTCGAGGCGATCCTCGGCGCGGATGAGGTGGACTTCTGACGCCATGCTCACGTTCTTCCTGATGTTTCTGGTCGCGCAAATGCCGGAGGAGGCCTCTTCCACCCTCGAACGCGTGGAGCGCGAGGTGGCCGCCGTGGCGGAGAAGATCCGCCCGAGCGTCGTCGGCGTCACCGCGGGGTTCACGGCGGAGTTCGAGTCGCGGCACCAGATCACGGAATCGCTCAAGCTGACCGGCATCGTCCACTCCGCCGACGGCGTGATCCTGTGCGACGGAAACGTGCTGGAGCGGGCCACCGAGATCACGGTTCGCTTGCCCGACGATCGTGAGGCGGTCGCGCGGCTTCTCGGCGTCGATCGACGCACGAGCGTCGCGGTTCTTCGCGTCGCGGCGAAAGGGCTGGCGCCGGCGGAGTTTGCCCGGCCGGATGAGGTGCGACAGGGGATCTACGCGATCGTCGTCGGCAATACGCTGGGGTTGAGATCCAGTGTGGAGGTCGGATTCGTCAGCGGTCTGGGACGGTCCATCCAGGTCGGCGGTCGCAAGTACGAGGACATGATCCAGATGACGACGGCGGTGAATGCCGGCGACTGCGGCGGATTCGTGGCCAACTCGCGGGGGCAGCTCATCGGGATGGTGCACTCGTCGTACCAGGGCGAGATCCACGACATCGGGAGCCTGGGGATTTTGAGGCTTTTCGGGAAGGACTACTCGGACTTCATTCCAAGGCCGGCCGGCACCATGAGTTTCGCCACGCCCGCTTCGACGATGAGGTTCGTGGCCGAGCGCATCCTCAAGCACGGCCGGATGGTGCGCGGCTGGATGGGGGTGACCGTGCGGCCGCTGGGAGACGCGGCTCGGGAACAGTTCGGGATTCGTTCGGGCGAGGGCTGCGAGGTTTGGTCGGTGGACCCCCAGGGGCCGGCGGCCCGGGTGCTGCGGCGCCGGGACATCCTGCTGTCGATAGATGGGCGGCCGGTGACGGACGTGCGCGCCCTTCGCCGATGGGTGACGGAGATGGAAGAGCCGCGCGCCTTGCAGATTCGCTACCTGCGCGGCGGGCAGCGCCGCGAGGCGGAAGTTCGGATCGTGGTAGGAGATTGAGCGATGAAGGTCGGTCTTGGCGTAGTGTTCTCGGCGATCTTGTGGGTGGGCGCCTGGGCGCAAGAGGAAGGCGCGGACGGGCGAATTGATCGGTTGATTCAAGACCTCGGCGCGAACGAGTACCCGACGCGCGAAGCGGCGGAGCAGGAGTTGGTCAAGATCGGCGCTGCGGCCGTTCCCGCGCTCAAGAAGGCTCTGGAAGATCCCGACGCGGAGCGCGCCGATCGGGCGCGCCGCATCCTGGAGAAGCTGGAGAAGGAGCCCGAGCGGAATCGGCCTCGACGTTCGGCGAGCCTTCGAAGCACCTATCGCGATCTCAGCCGCGGGCTCACGGTCCTCGTCGAGGACGGTCGGATCGAGGTGACGATCCCCGAAAAGGACGAGGACGGCGGCAAGAAGGTCTACAAGACGTACAAGGCGGATTCGATCGAGGAATTCAAGGAGAGGTATCCCGAGATCGCGAAGGAGTACGACATCGAGCAGGTTCTTCCGCGCGTGCGGCGCGGCCGCGGCATGCCGGAGGATTTCAACGAATGGTGGCGCACGTGGGAGAAGGAGCTCAACGAGGATTGGTTCAAGGAATGGCGCTTGCCTCTCGACCGGGATCTGGGCAAGTGGCTCGAGGAGCATCGCCGCTTGCTCGACGAGCTGTCGCGCCGCCGTTGGGAGCTGCCCGGAGAACGCCAGGAGCGGTCGACGCCGACGCAAGGGCGCGAGTTCGGGCTCAAGATCGAGCCGGTCGGCGAGACGCTGGCCGCGCAGTTCGACCTCGCGGAGGGAGAGGGCGTGCAGGTGGCGGAGGTCAAGCCCGGAAGCCGCGCGGAGAAGGCGGGATTGAAGAAGCACGACGTGATCGTGAAGTTCGACGGTAAGGCCATCACCGACAAGTGGGAGTTCCGCAAGCAAGTCCGCGAGACTCTGGCGCGCGGCTTCGAGCTGGAAGTCATTCGCGGGGGGAAGCGGGAGACGGTGCAGGTGAAGGGAGAGGAGTAGGTCCTATGCTTACGCGGACGACTTCGGCGATCGCCTTCGCGGCGCTCCTGACGGTGGGAGTGGCGGGCGGGATCGCCCTGCAAAAGGGGCTCGGATGGGGCGCGCTTGCGGCACAGGAACGGGTTGAAGTGCCGGCGTCCGCCAAGCAGCTGCAGGAGGCGTTCAATCGGGCCGCGGAGTTCGCCACGAAGTCCGTGGTCCACATCACGACGGAGGCGCGGCCGGAGCCCGAGGATTGGTTCTGGGGGTTGCAGGCGCCCGCGCAGAACATCGGGTCGGGCGTGATCGTCTCGGCGGACGGCCACATCCTGACGAACCATCACGTGATCGACGGGTTCCGAGCGGGGCTGGTTCGGTTCGGCGACGGGCGGGAGTTCCGCGCGGAGCTCGTGGGCGACGATCCGGAATCCGACCTGGCGCTGCTCAAGATCGAGGCGGCCGGCGTGAAGCTGCAGCCGTTGCCGTTCGCGGATTCGGACAAGGTGCGCGTGGGCGACTGGGTCTTGGCGATCGGCAGCCCCTTCGGCTACAGCCACAGCGTAAGCGCCGGGATCATCTCGGCCAAGCACCGGCGCACGGCGCGAGGGCTGCCGTATCAGGACTACCTGCAGACGGACGCGGCGATCAATCCGGGCAACAGCGGCGGGGCGCTGGTCAATCTCAGCGGCGAGCTGGTCGGCATCAACACGGCGATCGTCTCGCAAAGTCGCGCGTTCGAGGGGATCGGGCTGGCGATTTCGTCGAACCTGGCGGCGTGGGTGAGGGACCGGCTCCTGAAGGACGGCCGCGTGCGGCGCGGGTATCTGGGGGTGGGCGTGGCCGATCTGGATCAGAATCTCGTCGAGTCGCTGCGGGAGGACGGCATCCGCCGTCTGGAGGATCTGCTGGCGGACGTGGGGCTGGAGGAGCCGACCGGGGCTTTCATCACGCAAGTGACGGCGGGCGAGGCGGCGGCAAAGGCGGGGCTCCGGTACGGCGACGTCATCATCGAGTTCGACGCGAAGAAGATCCGGAGCCTGCAGGAGCTGTTGTTCCGCGTGGCGGAGTGCGAGCCGGGCCGGAAGGTGACCGCGAAGGTGCTGCGGAATCGCAAGCTGCGGGACGTGGAGATCGAGGTGGGCGAGAAGCCGCGGCGCACTCGGTAAGGACGACCGACCGGTAGGCCATCGCCAGGAGCCGGGTGATCGGACCCGGCCGGCCGCCGCCGACTTCGCGCCGAGCGACCCGCGCGACGGGGAGGACTTCGATGAGCGAGTTCGTGATGAAGACCTCGTCGGCGTCGGCGAGCTCGCGCTTCTGGATGGCGCGTTCGCGAACGGGCAAGGCGAGGTGGCCGGCGATCCGGAGGACGAGCTTGCGGGTGACCCCGGGGAGGATGCCCAGGCCGAGGGAAGGCGTGTGCAGTTCGCCCTTCTTCACGAGGAAGATGTTGGAGACGCACCCTTCGAGGAGCACGCCGAGGGGGCCGAGGGCGACGGCGTCGGCGAAGCCGCGCGCGAGGGCGTCCCGGCGCGTGAGCACGTTCTCGAGGTAGTTCAGCGTCTTGTGGCCGGTGAGCGGGCCCGCGGGGTCGCGGCGGAACGGGGAGAGGGCGATCGCGGCTCCCTTGCGGTACCAGCGCTCGGGCAGCGGATCGAGCGGGCGGGTCAGCGCGACGTGACGTCCGCCCGCGGTGACCATCAGACGCACGTACGCCTCCGGCGTGTGATTGCGCCGGCAGAGCGTTCGGACGGCCTTGTCGAGCGTCGCATCGTCGGGGGGCGCCGGGACTCGCAGCGCCTCGGCCGAGCGGCGCATCCTGTCGAGGTGATCGTGGAGGCGGAAAGGGACGCCGCGATAGGCGCGCGTCACTTCGAAGAGGCCGAACCCGTACAGGACGGCGGGGTCGATGGTCGGGATGGCGGGCTGATGCGCTCGCAGGATGCGGCCGTCCACCCAGACGTATCCGCTCATCGGAGGGTCGCTCCCACCGCGCGCGCGATGGCGGATCCCTTGACCAGCGTCTCCTCGTATTCGGCGGCGGGATCGGAATCCCACACGATGCCGCCGCCGACCTGAAACCACAGGTCGTCGCCGTGGATCTCGATGATGCGGATCGCGACGGACAGCGTCATGGCGCCGTCGAAGCCGATGAAGCCGATCGCGCCGGTGTAGGCGGCGCGCCGGGTCGGCTCGAGCTCGTCGATGATCTCCATGGCGCGGATCTTCGGCGCTCCGGTGACGGATCCGCTGGGAAAGGTCGCGCGAAGGAGGTCGACGGCGTTCGCGTCGCGCTGCAGGCGGCCTTCGACGGTGGCCACGAGATGGTGGACGTTCGGGTGGGTCTCCAGGGCGAGGGGTTCGGTGACGCGGACGCTGCCGACCTCGCAGATGCGTCCGAGGTCGTTGCGTTCGAGGTCCACGATCATGGAGAGTTCCGCGTTGTCCTTCTCGCTGTTGAGGAGCTCCGCGCGGAGCCGTTCATCCTCTTCGAGCGTCTCGCCGCGGCGGCGCGTCCCTTTGATGGGGCGCGTGACGACGCGGCGGTCGCGCACGTCGAGGAACAGTTCCGGGGATGAGCTGACGATCGCGCGGCGTCCGAATTCGAGGTAGGCGGAATACGGCGCGGGGGCCGCTTCGCGCAGGCGCCGGTAGATCTCGAAGGGCGGCGCCGTCGCGCGCGCGTGGAAGCGTTGCGAGAGATTCACTTGATAGGCGTCGCCGGCCGCGATGTAGTCGCGCACGCGCTCGATGGCGAGGAGGTAGGCGTCCCGCGTGAAGTTCGAGCCGGATGGGGTGTCGGGGCGCAGCGGCCCCAGGGCGCGGAATTCCTCTTCGTATTGTTCGGCGTTCAGGGCGCGTTCGGGTTCGCGTTCGTTGAGCTCCACGATGGCGGCGCGGTGGGCGTCATGCCGCACCACGACGGCGCGGTCGTAGAAGGCGAGGAACAGGTCGGGGAAGCCTCGATCGTCGTCGGCCTGTTCGGGCAGGCGTTCGATCTGCCGGGCGAGGTCGTAGCCGAAGTACCCGACGGCGCCGCCGACGAACGGGAGGCCGACGTCGTGGTCGGTCATCGGGTGTTCGGCGAGGGCGTCGCGCAGGACGTCCAGAGGATTCGCCCGACGCACGTGCTTGCGGCCCGCGCGCCAATCGGTGACGCGGTCGCCCTTGGCGATGAGGACGCGGTAAGGGTTGGAGCCGATGAGGGAGGTGTCGCCGGCTCCGTCGATGACGAACGGGAAGGGGTGGCGCGCCAGCGACGGGTAATAGTCGAGGTAGTCACGCGGGAGCGTGATGCCGGTGGCGATGGGTTTGCAGGAGGGGAGGATCACGGAGGGGGAATTATAGAAGAATTCTCGCGCCGCGTCGAACAGGGGGATAGAGGCGGGTGATGAGAAGAAGCAAGAGACGGCCCTTGGGGATGCTGGTGGTGCTGGCGGCGGCCGTGCTGTTGGGCGCGGTGGGCGGGGCCTTGTTCGCGCGGGTAACGGCGCCGATACCGCTCTCTGTCGCCGAAGATTTCACGGTTCGGGCGGCGACAGCCGTGACCATGAACCATAGCCCATAAGCAGACCGTTTTCCTCGCCGGCAACGACTGCTACGCTGGTGGCGTGAAACGAGCCGCCGCGACGAGGACCTGCGCCTGTGGGCAGCGAAACACCCTGCTGATGCCGATCGTCGCGTGCGGAACCGAGACGGTGTGGGACGTGCGCTGCGTTCGATGCGGCGCCTTCTCGTGGTTCGATGCGCGCGCGGATGGGGAGTTCCGGCAGGCGATGGTGTCGGGAGGCGGAGCGACGGAGGTCGATCGGCGTTTCGCCGCGACTTTGCCGGCGTGTACATGCGGCGGCGCGCGACGAGTGGTGCGCGAGATTGAGAAGGAGCCTTGCACGGCGTGCGGGGAGCCGTTGGGGAGCGGGCCGCTCGAGGAGGCGCCTGTCGTGGAGGAGCCGCCGCTCAGACCTTCTCGCTGATCGCCTTCGCTTGCAGGAAGAGCAGCAGGTAATCGCGGCCGCCGGCCTTGGAGTCGGTGCCGCTCATGTTGAAGCCGCCGAACGGGTGGCCTCCGACGAGCGCGCCGGTGCACTTGCGATTGACGTAGAGGTTGCCGACGTGGAATTCGCGTTTGGCCTTCTCAAGGTGATCGCGGTTCCGGCCGTAGATCGCGCCCGTCAGTCCGTATTCCGTGCCGTTGGCGACGCGCAGCGCGTCGTCGAGGTCCCTCGCCTTGAGGACGGCCAGCACGGGGCCGAAGATCTCCTCCTGTGCGATGCGGGCGGATTCCGGGACGTCGGCGAAGATCGTGGGCTTGATGAAGAAGCCGGATCCGGCGTCCGTGGCCGGGCCGCCGCCCGTCACGAGGCGTCCTTCCTTCTTGCCGGTCTCGATGTACTGCAGGATCTTCTTGAATTGATTCTCGTCCACGACGGCGCCGACTTGCGTGTCGGGCCGGCGGACGTCGCCGACGTTCAGCTTCTCGGTCTTCTCCTTCACGAGCGCGAGCAGTTTGTCGTAGATGGGCGCCGTGGCGATGAGTCGCGAGCACGCGCTGCACTTTTGGCCCTGGAAGCCGTACGCCGACGCGACGGCGCCGGAGGCCGCGGTCTCGAGATCCGCGTCTTCGTCGACGATGATGGCGTCCTTGCCGCCCATCTCCGCGACGACGCGCTTGAGCCAGCGCTGGCCGGGCTGGACCTTCGCCGCCCGTTCGTAGATGCGGATGCCGACGTCTTTGGAGCCGGTGAAAGACACGAAGCGGGTGAGCGGATGGTCGACGAGGGCGTCGCCCACTTCGCCGCCGCTGCAGGGGAGGTAGTTCACGACGCCGGGGGGCGCCCCGGCTTCTTCGAGGAGCTCGAAGGTCTTGTACGCGATCAGCGGAGCGGATGAGGCGGGCTTCATGACGACCGTGTTTCCCGTCACGATCGCGGCGGTGGTCATGCCGGCGAGGATCGCGCAGGGGAAGTTCCACGGCGAGATGACGATGCCGACGCCGAGGGGGAGATACTCAAGGCGATTCTTTTCGCCCGGCACGGGCGTCACCGGATTCTCCGAGGAGTAACGGAGCATCTCGCGGGCATAGAACTCGCAGAAGTCGATCGCTTCGGCGAGGTCCGCATCGGCTTCGATCCAGGACTTGGAGACTTCGAGCACCATGGTGGCGTCGAGCTCGAAGCGGCGTTTGCGCATGAGGGAGGCGGCGCGGAAGAGGACGTCGGCGCGTTTCTCCGGGGCGGTGCGGCTCCATGATTCGAAAGCTCTGTGCGCCGCGCGGATCGCCTCTTCGGCTTGGGCGCGATCGGCCTTGGAGATCCGCGCGACGACTTCGGACGGATTGCATGGGTTGGCGCGGGTGCTCTTCGAGGTGGTCATCACGCGCCGCCCTTCGATGACGAGCGGGAGCTCGCGGCCGAGTTGCTTCTGCGCGTCGGCCAGGGCCTTTTCCATGGCGCGGCGGTTGTCTTCTTTGGAGAAGTCGAGGATCGGTTCGTTGGTGAAGGGTGTCATGGGAGAGGAGATAGCAAAAAAGCGTCGGACGCGCAATGCCGGAGAACGCAGCGCGGCAGGTGCCGCAACCCAACAAGGGGCTGGTGGGTTCGGCATGAATCCCCGCTCGCCTGGGAAAGACCAACCGCTGAGAGCGCAGAGTGGCTCGACTTCGCTCACCATGAACCCGGGCAGAGGACGCAGAGATTCCTTCCTTGAAAAGAAAACTCTGCACTCTCCTGCTTGGTCTCAGCGGCCTGCGATGGATCGGACTTCTTTCGACTGATATCTCCGCAATGGCCCAAGACCCAGTGTATTGCGCAACCACGCAGAATAATCCTCGCGCCGCGAGAAGAGTGGAGAGTGAGTAGTGCAGAGGAAGAATCCAACACCAGAGGACGCTGAGAAGAGCATGAAGAACGCGCCATCCGTTGACAAGGGGGGCGCCGGAGTGTTACGGATGCCTTTCCTGACCCAAGGAGGGAGCGCATGATTCGCCACAAGGTCTTTCGTTTCGATCGATCCATGTCCTGGGAGAATGCCTGTCAGGAAGTTGAAGACTGGATCAACGCCCACCTCGACCCGCAGGATTTGATCTCCGTCATGATGGAGGACAACGAGGAACGTTGGGGTGGTGATGTGGTGGCGGTTTGGTATCGCAAGGGTTGAGTCTCTCGTAAGAACCATGCTCAAACAGTCTGCATGGAGATCCTCCTTCGCTTTCGCGTCATTTTCGAGGTTTCGCGAGCTTCGGAGGATGACTCGCTCGCAAGGAAGCGACTATTTACGAGCGACTCAAGGGTTGACGCAACCGTTCGACCGTTCACCGGTTCCTCGGTTCGTCCGTTCAGGGGGTCGAGAGTCTCGTTTTGACGTCCATCTTCCTGAATCAAT
>JACPRB010000225.1 GCA_016190155.1 Planctomycetota bacterium | reverse complement strand
TCCGCCCTTCACCACCTTGGCGCAGCGCTTCACCTTGACGACGATCTCCTCGAAGTCCTCGCCCGCGCGGTCCGACCGCCCGCGCCCCCAACCGCCCCGCGATCCTGCTCCGTAAGCCATGGATTACTCTTTCTTCTCCTTCTTCTCCTGCGGCTGGCCCGCCGGCTTCTGCGCCTTCGGCGGCTTGCCCTCCGCGGGCTTCTCCGCCTTCTTCACCTTCGGCGCCTTGTTCTTCTTCCTCGGATTGTGGAGGAAGTCCAGCCCGCCCTTCGCCGCCGCCTCCGCGAACGCGCGGACGCGCCCGTGGAAGCGATAAAAATTACGATCGAAGACGACCTTCTTCACCCCTTTGGCGAGCGCCGCTTGAGCCAGCTTGACGCCCACCGCCGCCGCCGCCTTCTTGTCCCCGCCGTTCTTCAACTGCTCGCGCAAGTCCTTCTGGAGCGTCGACGCCGCCGCCAGCGTGCGTCCCTGCGTGTCGTCGATGAGCTGCGCGTGGAAATGCCGGTGGCTGCGATACACGGACAGCCGCGGACGCTCCGGAGTCCCGTACACCGACTGGCGCACGTGCATGGCCCGGCGCTCGCGACGTTCCCATTTCCTCAGTTCGACCGACCGGATATGGCTCATGGATTAGCTCGCTCCCGTAACGAAGGTCTTGCCCGCCTTCTTGCGGACCACCTCGTCCCGGTACTTGATGCCCTTCTGGTTGTACGGCTCGCACGGCCGCGCGGCGCGCACCCTCGCGGCGAACTGGCCGACCTGCTGCTTGTCCGCGCCCTTCACGTTGATCGTCGTCGCCGACGAACACGTCACGGTCAGCCCCTTCTGGATCTGGAACTCCACGGGATGCGAGTAGCCCAACGCCAGCACGAGCTTGTCGCCGACCATCTTTGCGTTGTAACCCACGCCGCTGATGTCCAGATCCTTCGAGTAGCCCTCCGCCACCCCCTTCACCATGGCGGCAACCAGGGCTCGCGTGGTGCCGTGAAGCGCCTTAACCACTTTCTCGTCGGACGCGCGCTCCACAACGATCCGGTTCTCCTCGATCCGGACCTTGACCTCCGGCCGATGAACCCACGAGAGCTTCCCCAGCGGCCCCTCGACGTTCACCGTCGTGCCGCTGACCCCGACCTTGACCTTGTCGGGAATCGCGATCGGAATCTTTCCTAGTCTCGACATTACCAGACCTTACAAACCATTTCCCCGCCGACCTTTTCCTTGCGCGCCTGACGGTCGCTCAAGAGACCCCGGTGCGTCGACAGCACCACGATGCCCAGCCCATCCAGCACTCGTCCCAGCCGATCGACCCCGCGGAACACCCGACGGCCCGGTTTGGACATGCGCAGGATATTCGTGATCACGCGCTGTCCCTCCGGATCGAACTTCAGGTACACCCACAGCGTCTTTCTCTCGGGCCGCTTCTCGTCGCCCACCGTCTTGTAGTCCGCGACGTAGCCCTCTTCCTTGAGCACGCGCGCCACGCCTTCCTTGAACCGCGAATGAGGGATCGCCACGCGCGCATGTTTGCGCTGATTCGCGTTCTTGATCATGGCGATCATGTCGCCGACGGGGTCGCTACTGGCCATATAATCCCTAAATCCTCTTTCTACCAGCTTGCCTTCGTCACGCCCGGAATCTCGCCTCGATTGGCCAGCATGCGGAAACACAACCGGCAGATCTTGAACCTCCGATGATAGCCCCGGCGACGCCCGCACAGCTTGCACCGGTTGTACGCCCGGACCTTGAACTTCGGGGTTTTCGCTTGCTTGACCTTCCAGCGGATACTGGCCATCTCATCCCTCGATCATACAGGAACCGCCGTCTTCTTCTCCGCCTTCGGCGCCTCGGGCTGCCGGAACGGCACGCCCAGCCGCTGCAGCAAAGGCAGGGAATCCGACGGCCTCCTCGCCCTCACGCCCAGCGTGATGTTCATCCCTTGCACGAACTCGACCTTGTCCAGATTGATCTCGGGAAACACCAGCTGCTCCGAAATCCCCACCGTGTAGTTGCCCGCTTCATCGAAAGCCTTCGGCGAAAGGCCCCGGAAGTCGCGGATTCGCGGGATCACGACGGAGATCAGCCGATCCAGGAACTCATACATCCTGCGGCCGCGCAACGTCACCTTCAAGCCGATGTCCGCCCCCTTGCGGAGCTTGAAACCGGCGACGGACTTCCGCGCGCGACAAACCACGGGCTTCTGACCCGCGATGGTGGCCAGATCGCGCGACGCCGCATCCAGCCGGTTCTTGTTCTCCAGCGCGGCCCCGACGCCCATCGACACGACGATCCGCTCGAGCCGCGGCACGGCCAGCGGATTGTCGTACCCGAGCGCCTTCATCAGCTCCGGAACGACCTCTTTGCGATATTTTTCTTGCAGCCTCGCCATCGTCACGTCCTCGTCGCAATCGCCTGGCGGCATTTCTTGCAAATCCGCACCCGCTCGCCCGTCTCAAGGCGCTGGTGCGCGACCTTCGCGGGCTTGTCGCACGACGGGCAGACCAGCATCAGGTTCGAGGCGTCCATGGCCGCCTCCTTCTGGATGCGCGCGCCGTGCGGATGCTGCTGGCTGCGCCGCAAGTGCTTCCAGACGAAGTTGACGCCTTCGACCACGACACGCCCGTCGTCCTCCACGCGCAGCACCTTCCCGCGCACGGCCTTCTCGCGGGTGCTTCGCTCATCCCCCGCCATCACCTGGACGATATCGTTTCTGCGGATGTTCATGGCTACACCACTTCCGCCGCCAGAGAGATGATCTTCATGAACCGGTTACGCAGCTCTCGCGGAACGGCGCCGAAGATCCGGGTCCCCTTGGGATTGGACAAATCCGTATCGAGCAGCACCATCGCGTTCCGATCGAACCGCACATAAGAGCCGTCTTCGCGGCGGATGGGCGCGCGGGTCCGCACGACCACGCCCCGCACCACGTCCCCCTGCTTGATGGCCGCCCCCGGCAGCGCCTTCTTCACGGTGGCCACGATGATGTCGCCCACGTGCGCGTAGCGCTGCTTCGAGTGCCCGAGCACCTGGATGGTCCCGACGACCTTGGCGCCCGTGTTGTCGGCGACATCCAAAAGCGTTTTCAGTTGGATCATGGCGCGCTCACTTTCCCGTAGTCGGTCGGCTCGCCCGGATCAGATCCCGCTCCGAGCCTTGGCCCACCACCTTCACGAGACGCCAGCGCTTCAGACGCGACAGGGGCCGCATCTCCATGATCTCGACGCGGTCGCCCCGCTTGGCTTCGCGCTTCTCGTCGTGCGCATAGCACGTGGTAAAGCGTCGTACGTACTTGCCGAACGTCGGATGCTGAACGAAGCGCTCCACCTTGACCGTAATGGTCTTCACCATCCGATCGCTGGTGACGATCCCGATCAGCGACTTCCTTATATTGCGCGCGGTTAGTTCCGGCACCGGTACACTCCGTAGCGGTTAAAAAGGCCCCAAAGAGAGTTCATAGATTAGCAAGAAGACTTGCGGAGTCAAGGGAAGAATCGTCCTGGATGCGATAGAATACCTTCCTAAAGAGACACGCTCTCGGACGCGAACGTGATGATCGACGACAACTTCTTCCCTCCGCCGCCGCGACCCCGCGGACGAGCGTGGTGCCGCCGCTTGCGGAATGCCGTCGCCTGGACCCTCCTCGCCGCCTGCGTCGGCGGCGTCATGCTCGCCGCCGCCCTCGCGCAGTGGAACGAATGCCGGGAGTCCATGCGACTCGCCGCATCGGGCACCCGCGTGCCGTGCGTCGTCGTCGGCAAGCGCAAGATCGACCGACGACCGGCGCGGTATTACGTCTCGCTGCACCGGGTGGATCGGCCGCCGACCGAGACCATCGAATGCCGCGTCTCGCCGTCCGCTTGGACGCGCGCCTCCGCAGGCCAAACGTCCATGTGTTACATCGACCCCGTGACTCATCGCAGACTCCTCGAGATCGAACGCGGATACCGCGAAGACATGGCCCCGACGATCCTGATGGCGGTTGCGGGAATCGTCCTCGCGGCGCTCGGCATCAGAGGCCTGGCTCGCAACGCCCGCGAAATGAGCCTGCTGCGCCACGGAATCGAGCGGGTCACGTTCAACCGCGGGACCGAGGTGCGGGTGACGCACGAAGGATTCAGCGTCGCCATCCAGCCCCCTCCCGATCGCGAGAAACACATCCGCGTGGGTCCCCGGGGAGAGGAATTGGTCGTGCTCGCCCGTCCCGATTTCTCGGCGCTTCTATTTCCTCAGGTGGTCGATGTGCCCGTGGAACGTCTCGTCGGCGCGGAGCTCCTGGTGCCGCTGCTTCCGTCACCCGTCCGCCCGCCGAATCCCCACTGGAGCGCCTGGCTTCGCGCGGAGTACCGCGTCATCCCGGCCTTCATGGCCGTGCTCGCGTTCGCCGCCGGCGCCATGCTCATCGCAACCGCAACGAACCTGGGCTTCCGATCCGGGTTCTGGGCCGTCTTGGGAGCGGCCGCCCTCGGAGAGATCGCCCTGCTGCTGGCTTGGATGCGCGGCTACTGGCGCGATACCGTGCTGTGGCGGGAAGGCGACGAAGTACACGCGGTCGTGCTGGATGAACGCTGGGAGAACGGCCGCCGCCGGTACTCGATCGCCTTCAGCTATCGAGGCCGAGAGAACCGGGGGCAACGGACGCTGCCCGAGGCGTTCGCGGCCCTGCGCACACGGAATCCGGAAGACGCGCCGGCCGTGACGGAGCGGGCCGTCGTCCTTGTGGATCCGGCCCGGCCCGCGCGATGGACGCTCGTGCCGGAGCGCTGCAGACGCGGATGATCCTTCCCCGTCACCCCGCTCCCTCGGGAGATTTCACCTCGCGGATAGCGCGCTTGAGATCGTCCTCGGGCGCCGGCGCCGGCAAAGTCGGACGCAGTCTCAGCCGCGTCTCCCGATCCTTGCCGCGCTCAAGCACGCGACGAATCGTATCGCCCTTGTCGGACTGCGCCGAAGTCAACAGCTCCTGCGCCGATGGATCGCGGATCTTCGTGGCGGCTTCGATCGCGGCGGCGCGCGTGCACTCGGTGAATCCCTTGACCAGCCCGAACACCTTCACCTTGCGCTCGAAAACGCTCTTCAAGACCGGCACCGCCGCCGGCGCGGGAAATTCGCCGAGGAACTCGCAGATGGCATGCATGTGGGTATCGTCCTCCACCGTGCCCGCCGTGCGAATCACGTCCGGAACCAGCTCCGCCAGCCCCTGCTGTCGCGCCATCGCCAGCACCGTCACCAGCAACCCCGGTGCTTCCTGCGCCGTGAGCATCCTCCGCCAGACCGGCAAGGCCGCCTCGCGATCCATGCGCCGTAACAGCGCGAAAGCCGCGTCCCGCACCGTGGGATCCGGATGGGCGACCGCCGCCAGGACGGCCGTCATGATCGCGTTGCCACCGGCGAGCTCCAGCACGCCCAGCACGCGACGCGCGACGTCGGCGGGACCGTCGGATCGGACAAGGCGGCCCAGCGCCGTCGCCCCGCTGTCCCCGATTTCCTTCAAGATCGCCACGGCGACGTGATTCAGTTCGCCGTCGTCGCTGCCCGCGATCATCTCCGTCAGCGGGGCCGCATAGGCCTCGCCGATGACGGTCATGATCCGGGCGGCCTCCTGCCGGAGACCGGCAGGTCCCTTCTTCAGAAGCTCCATCGGGTTGTGGGGTCCTTGATCGACCAGGCCCTTGAGTTTGGCGGTCAAGGAGATCCTGAACGCGCGGGGTGTATCGAAGGACTGGAGTCTCGGCCGGACGCTCTTCCAGAGCATCCACGCCACCACCGAGATCCGGCTCCGAGCCAGCTGCGCCTCGCACCAGGCGCATACGACATCCTCGAGCACGCCCAACACCGCGGAGTCCTGCTCGGCCTGCAGGGCCTTGTGCAAAGGCTCGTTCAGGTAATTGAGAAGCCGATCGTGCACCTCCTGCGAAGACGAGCGCAGCGTGCAGTTCGCGATCTTCAGGGCCTGCCCGCGGGTCTCCGGCTGAGCGGCCCCGAATGCCTCTCCAAGCCGGACCTCCAACTGGTCGGCGATCTTCTGGAATCCCGCGAAGCTCAGCGCCTCCAGCATCTTCCCGAACGAACGCTCCTTGGCTTCGGACAGGAACTCCTCCAGCGGAGCCTCCAACCACGCGCCCGCCCGATCGTCGATGCGCAAGGACGATTGAGGCGCCGGGATCCTCGTCGTGGGCCGAGAAGTCGTCGGCGACTTCGGTTTGTCGGACGACTCGATTTCAATGGTGACGTGCGGAACTTCCTCCGCGCGCAGCAAGCCGTTCAAGCTCACTCCCGAGTCGCGATCCAACCACGGCGGACGAGAAGCGGCGCGCAGGAGCTTGCCGACGAACGCCTCCAGCTCCCATGCCTCCACGCCCGGCAGCAGCGTCAGCACGCGGAGCTTGTGCGTCTCGAAGAACGCCCTGAGTCCGGCGGATTCCTCCTGGCGAGGCTTCTCTCCGTTGATCCGCACCTCGTTCTCGAGCACCGCATAGGTCACCGTCGGCACTTCGCCCAAGAGCGCCGCGGCCGCCGATCGCAGTCCGGAGATCAGGGCCTCGTCGATGCAGCCCGGTTCCTGCTTCTTCGCGGAATCCAGGATCCGCACCATCCACTGAACAAGCTCACAGGCCTGCCTGAGCCCCCTTCGATGGGAGGGCATGGACTCGGGCGCGCCCCCTCGCCGATCTTCGATGGGCGGAGTTCCGCTCGCGGGAGCGGGCGGCGCAACCGTCGCCGGTGAGGCCGGCGCGTCGGAGGCGATCGCGCAAGGCGGCTCGATCGTCGACACGGCACGCGCCGTCAGCAATACGTCGCCTTCGTCCCGTTCGACGCGCCCGCGCCCGAAGACCGCCGCATTCAGAGATGAAGCCGGCTCCGTGCACCGCAGGGGCGCGACCTCCCAGCCGTGCTCATCCCTGCGTATCCGCCCCTTCTCGACCAAGGAGCGCAGAATCGCTTCCACATACAGCGGGTTGCCCCGCGAAACGTCGGCGAGGATTTCCGCGAACCTCGGGGGAAGAGCGACGCCCGGCAGGATCGACGCGATCATGCGCAGCAGCTCCGCGCGATGGAGCGGCGCAAGCCCGAGCATCCTCACGCCGTGGAGCTTGTCGAATTCGGCGAGGGTATCGATCAACGCGCCGTCACAGTCCGGATCAACGCCGCGTACGTCGCCCCTGAACGCAACGATGATCCCTACCGCACCGTCCGCACGCACCGACAGCGCGCGCACGACTTCCAGGGTTGTCCGGTCCGCATCCTCCGCGTGATCGAGCATGAGCAGCACGGGATTCCGGCGCGCGAGGACGTGCAGGGCCGAAGCGATCGCTTGCGACATGGCGACCTTCTCCGGAGGTTCGACGGGGCGCTCCTCCCGCAGCCACGAGAAGGCCGGCACCCGCTCGCCCAGAACGAGACGCTCGGCGGCGCTCAGTCGCCCGCGCAGATCCTCCAAGGCCTCCCGATCATCCTCGAAACATGCGTCAAGCAGGCACAGCAGCGGGTATCCTTCGACGCGCTTCACGGCGCGGGAGCCGGCGTAGTAGAGGGAAGCGACGCCCGCGCGGGCCGCACGGCCGACACACTCGCGAAGAAAGCGCGATTTTCCGACGCCGGCTTCGCCCTGGACGAGCGCCAGTACGGGTCCTCCGCGCCTGATGTCCTCGATGACGGCTTGAAAGGCATCGAATTCCGCGACGCGTCCGATGAACTCCGGGGGAGCGAGACCGGCGAGGGTCTCCCGCACGACCACCGCCGAACGGTCCGCGGCTGGACGTCCGCCTACGAACAGGGCACGGCCCGCGGTCTCGATGACCGCCTCCGGAGTACGGCCATCTTCGGGAAACGTCGCCAGGCCCGACGAGGCGCTGATTTCGACCGGGGCGTGGCTCCGCGGGTGCCTCAGCGGATGCGTGCACAGCAAGAGCTTCACGCGCTCGGCCAGGTCCATCGCGCCCTTCTTTTCCAGTCCCGGGCAGAGGAGATAGAAGGTGTCGGCGCGGAGTCGGCCGGCGAGATCGCCGGGACGGCAGACCCCGCGCAGACGTTCCGCGAACTGCGCGAGGATGCGGGAGAGGGTGCTCTGGCCCAGCTGCTTTCTCATGGCCTCGAAATCGTGAAGCTCGAGGAAGACCAATGATCCGTCCTTCCGGCCATCGCCGTCGAGGAGCATGGAATGCAAAAGCAGAGGGAGAGCGCGCGAATTGTGAAGACCCGTAAGGTCATCCTCGAAGCGAAGCGAGGACAGCTTCGCCGGTGATGTCATAAGCTCCGCCAACAGTATACCGGTACCGCGGGGCTGATGCAATTTTGAATTACCGACGGGTCATCGGACCTGCGGCTACTCCCTCGCCAACCGCACGCCCCGCTCGAAATCGTCCCACTCCACGCGATGCACCACCCCCAAGGGCGTCTCGCGCGCCGCACGCCAGCGCTGGAATCGATCCGCTGCCTCCTCGCCCGACAGCCCCCGCAGGCTCTCGCCGCTGAATCGCTCCGCGTCCTTGCGAACGACCTCCCGCATCTCCGGCCAATTCCCTCGCAGCGCCGAGTGGAGGAGATCCAAGTACCTCTGCTCCAGGAAACGACGCCATTCCTCCTCCAAGACGTCCGGATCCACCCGCAGGCAGCGAAACAGGGAAGACGCCCCTTCTTTGCGCCGCGCGAAATCCCGAAGCCAGGACGCGAACGGGCCCCCCAGCCGCTCATGCTGGGCCAGGAAATCCAGGAGAAGATGGCCTTGAAACTGCGCGGCGACCCATTCCAACGGATTCACCCGGCACGGCAGCACGATCGGCCTCTCGACCAGCGCCCTGAGCCGGAACGGATACCCCGCCCTGACCAGGAAACGAACGGCCCCCAGATCGATCGCCTCCTCGTGACCCGTCGCGAGATGATCCGGCAGGCCCTCGCCGATCCACAATTCCGCCGGCACGGTGCCCCACTGCCGCAACAGATACTGGTGCGCCGCCTCGTGCGACACGATGTATCTCAACAAGCCCGGGTACTCCTCGTACTGGCGCATCCAGAAGAAAGCCACTTCGAATTCCTGATGGCAGCAGAAGCCCGCCGCCTGCGGGCCCAGGCTCGCCGTGGGATGGCGCGCGAGAAAGCGGGAGAACTCTCGCGACTCGGCGAACGCGATCAGCAACGCGTCCCTCAGTCCTTCACCGCCCAAGACGGATTGAAAGCGCGCGTGCGCCTCCTCGGCCACGCTGAGAATCCTCTGCGCGATCGCCTCGTCCAGATCCGTTTGCAGCGCGTAGTGAGGGCTGGAGTAGTGCCCATCCAGGGGAAGCTTCAGGTGCGAGGCGCACCCCGCGGCCGCCACCACGATCGTCAGCGCCCACGGACGGAGGAACGACCCAACAGCCCGCATTCATGCATCCACGCAGGGCACGACTGGAGCTGACCGGACCGCGCGATCGAGCACCACCACCGCCTGCTTTACTTCAACTTCTCGGCCACCGACCGTCACCTACCCATAGTCTAACTCACCCGGTGACGCGGCGCCAGTGCGGCATAACCGTTCACCGGTTCACCCGTTTACCCTCCGTTCCCAGCAATTCGGCGTTCTGTGCGACGGCGAAGGAGGGTTCATCCGTTCGCCCGTTCCGGGCTTCTGGTCCGCGCGGGCATCCGTTCTCCGCCGGCCGCACACGCCCTTTCGCAAAGGCCTTCGAGCGCAGGAACGGGTA
>JACPRB010000222.1 GCA_016190155.1 Planctomycetota bacterium | reverse complement strand
GATCCAACGGCCGTCCCCGCACGAATTCCATGACCAAACCGTCGTCGAGCACGTCATGGATCCGCACGATGTTGGGGTGCTCCAGCTTCGCGATCGCCCACGCCTCGCGCATCATTCGCGCCAGCAGGCGCGGATTTGCCTTGCCTTCGCGACGAAGCACCTTGACGGCCACCTCGCGCCCCAGCGTCCGATCCCGCGCGCGGTACACCACCCCCATGGCCCCGCGGCCGAGTTCCTCCAGGAACTCGTAGCGCTCCGATGCGCGCATCACTTCAAGTCTACCCCGCCCGCCTGCTACCATGCCCTGGTGAGCCTCAATCTATCCCATATCTTCATCCGCTATCCGGACGTCCAGGGCGTGGCCCAGGCGCTCCAGAGCTACCTCACCGCCCGCCTGCAAACCCAACCCGATCTGCCGCGCCACGTCTGCGCCTCCACAGGATCGCCCTGGATCGGCATCTTCGCCTGGGGCAACAGCCTCTCGCCCGACCTGGCCGAACACCTCTCCCGCGCGCTCGAAGCGCACGCGATCTGGTTCGGCCTCGCCGGACGCGCCCTGGCCTACCGCCTGCGCAAGATCTCGTTCGGCAAAACCACGCAGGATCTCCTCCAACCCTCGGAGCTCTCCCGTCAGGACGCCGACTTCCCCCTGCCGGCCTACCCCGACGCGGAGAAGGAGCTCTGCGAGAAACTCGCCGCCGAGGGAATCCCCGAGCCCTACCTTCAAGTGATGGCGGAGGAGTTCGGCGCGCAGGCTCAGGGAACGGCCGACGCCGTCCTCCTGGCGACCGCCCCCTGGAGCAAAACCGGCCTCCAGCTCGAACCGTTCGCGCAACGGCTGCCCAAACGGCCGCCGGGCCTGCGCACCCTTTTCGACCACTTCGACGAGGAACACTCAACCGTCACCGACTCGGTCGTCCTGCGCGGCCTATTCGACAAAGAGCGCGCCCGCTCGCTGCTGCTGACCCTGCAGCGCCTCCTCCTGCGCCGCGCGGTGCCCCAGGGCTGGACCCTGCGCTACCACCTCGAATCACCGCAGGGGAAACCGCTCCTGGAACCGATCGCCGCGCTCTACGCCAAGGAACGCATGCCCAAACGACTCGCCTACGAACTGGTCGTCGAGCAGTAACCATTCAACAGCTCATCTGTTCAGCCGTTCCAGAGTCCCGCTTCCGGAACGAAGGAACGGACGAACCGATGAACGACTGAACGGTCACGTCGAGTGACCCCGCCCCCATCCGACCGGGTGTGCTACGATAAATCGAAACCAGTGAGGACTTCTCATGAGGACCCTGCCGCTCCTGACGCTCCTCGCGCTTGCGTCGTGCACGAGCCTCGAAGGCCTCTACGACCGCGCCGCCCTGGAAGGCCCCCTCGCGAACATGTCGGGGACATGGATGGCGACGGCGGGACCCTACATGCTCACCCTTCACCAAGAAGGCGAGACGATTCGAGGATCTTGGCGCGACATCTCCGCCGACCGCGACCGGACATGGGGCTCGCTCGTCGTCGAAGCGACCACCGCGATCGAAGGCACCGTCCGCGGTCGCGTGCTCAAAGCGCAGAGCGTGCTGGGAGGCTCGACGCACATGGTCGTGGTGGCGGGCTACCAAGGCGTCACCGGCTTCCTGCTGGCCTTCACGCTCGCCCCCGACGGCGCCTCCGCGGAGGCCGTCGTCAATCTCGTCACCTATGACGGCACGTCCGCGGGCATCTGGAAGACCCCGATGGCGCGGTTTGCGCAACGCGCGCCCGAGGACCCGGCCCTCGCCGGCGGCATCGTCTGCACGCTGCCCGTCGCCGGCGACGGAAGCGTTCCAGGCCTGACGGAGCATGCCTCCAGCGTGCGCGACGTCTTCATCGCCTTGCACTACACGCGCGACGTCCGCGGCGACGTGATGCCGTCGCGCGTCCTCATCCCGACGGAGGCCCCGCGGCGCGTGAGCTGGATCCACTACCCGGGGCCCGGGCTCTACGCCGGACTCCTCGACCGCGGGACGCTCCTGGGCGCGCGATCCGGACGACATCCGCAAGGCGAGACCGCGCTGGACGGCCAGCCGTGCTGGTGGGTGCTCGCGCCCGGCTGGGACGAGGGCGCCGCCGACCTGACGCCCACCAAGTTCGTCGCCGAACTCTATCGAGAAAACCCGGCGGGCGGGGCGATGCCGTTCGAAGTCGTCGACGCGGCGCGCCGCCAACCGGACGGCTCATGGCAATCCACCCACGGCTATCTCTGGACCGCGCAGACGCTGACGTGCGCGCGGGCCGTGATCGAGGACGGCCGTCCGGCACGCGTCGAGATCTACGCCCCGGAGGAACCGCCGCTCGAAGACTTCCTCGTGGCGACGGACAAGACCGTGGCGATGGTGCGCTGGCGCACGCGCGGCCTCATCGCCGTCAAGAACCGGACGCTGCCGTCCCTCCTGCGCGAGCGCAAGACGTCGGAGCTCACCACGCTGGTCGAGAAGATCGAGCAGGTGATGCTCGACGTCAACCATGAGGTCGAGCGCGGCAAAGACGCAGGCCAGAAGCAACTGGAGGAAGGCACGGGCGACGCCTCGGAGGCGCGCGTGTGGGTGATCGCCTACCAGGAACGCATCGAGATCCTCAAGCCGATCCTGGCGGCCATCAAGGAAGAAATCGCCAATCGCAACAAGTGATGGGAGGAACCATGATCCGGAAGCGGGACGGATGGCGCGGCTGGAACGGAGCGGTTCGCGCGGCGGTGCTGTCGGCGCTGGCGGTGATCGCCGTGGCGTGCGCGGAAATGGAGACCACCCAGGGTCTGCAACAGCACGTGCAGGAACAGCAAGTGACCTACACGTGCGGCCGCTGCGGCGGCACGTACATGCAGCCGCAGAATTGCCCCAAGTGCGGCCTCGAGCTCACGCCCCGCGGCGGGACTCCTCAATGGACCGGGCCATCGAAGGGAAAATAGCCGCTACCGGTTCCACCATCCCAACAGCACGTTGCGCGCTTTCTCTTCCGCCTTGGTGTACGTCTCCCAGTACCCTTGCGCCTTCTCGTAACGCTCGCGCCACTTGTCGAGCGGATTCTCGATCTCGAACACGTCCTTGAGCAGCTGCGTGCCGAGACGCTGCGGCGCTTGGTCCCACCATTCGACGTCCGGATGGCTCCAGTCCTCCGTGCCGAGCCGGCCGAGAATCTCCTGCCCCATGGCGGAGGCGCTCTTGCCGTAGCGCCACATCGCCGGATCGACGTTCGCGCCCTCGAAGAGCCCGGTCACCATCTCATCCGCCCGCGAGAGCAGCTCCTCCCGGCCCCGCTCGCGCACATAGTCCGCGTATTTCGACCACGTCGACCCGCGGGGATCCGGCACGACCTCCCAACGCGACAGCCCCACGACATATGCCTCCGTCTCGGCGGCCCTCGTGACTGACCCCAGGGCCACGGGATCCACGATGCACACCTCGCCGTCCCCCTCCGGCACCGGCACCGCGTCCTCCTCGAGACCGAAAAAGTTCGCCCCGCGGCGGGCCGGCACGACGTCGAAAATACCCTCGAGCCGATCGCTCATCTCGACCTCGCGCAGATCCCAATCCGCGCGCATCTCGGCGGCGTGCGTGATGCGGGCCTGCCGCGCCAGCTCTTCGAGCCGCCGCAGTTCCTCCAGCCGGCGCCGCTCCGCTTCCTCCCACGCCCGACGCTGCGCCTCGATCTCCTCCGCGCTCGGGCCCGACGGCGCCGAGAAGAGCCCGTCGAGAATCCCGCCCATGATGGCGGCCCCGGCGCCCAGCGCGAACATATCCGCGTCGTTGTGCTGCAGACCGTACACCATCGCGCGCGCGGCCGCGTCGTTCAGGCTCTCCGAACCGCCGGCGCCGGTGGACGATCCTCCGGACGACCCGTGCGCCGCGGCGACGTGCTGGCGCAGCATCGGCTCGCCGACCTCGGGCCGCTCATGAATCGCCCACGAGCACTGCGGACAACTGAACGTCCGCTTGCTGCGAATGCTCTCGCGGAGCCGATCGAAGCCTCCCTGAAGGTCCTGCGCCTGGAGGGCCGGAGCGAGGGCCAAGAAGAGACCCGCCGAGACGACGCCCCACTTCATGACTACTCCCTTCGACTCTTGAGTTCCTGCAGCTCCCGTTCGAGCTCCTTCGCCAGATCCGGATTGAGGCTGACCGCGCGATCCAGATCCTCCCCCGCCGATCGATACCGCCGCATCGCCAGATTCGCGCGACCTCGATAGGCGTACGCCTCGGCCTCGCCGGGCGCCAATTGGATCGCGCGCGTGAGCGACTTCACCGCCTCTTCGTGATCGCCCGCCAAGTGGAGCACGATGCCCGCCGTCACGTGCGTCCACGCCCAGCTCGAGGCCAGCTTGAGCGCCGCCTTGCAGTCGTCCAGCGCCCGCTGCTTCTCGCCCTTCGCGGCAAGCGCGCGCGCGCGCACGAGGAGCGCGACCGCCTGCTGCGAGTCGAGCGCCAGCGCGCGCTCGCAATCCGCCAGCGCCTCATCGAGACGCCCCAGCAGGAACTGCGCGTGGCCTCGCAGCACGTGCGCCTGCACCGCGCCCGGCTGCAGCTCCAGCGCCTTCGTGCAGTCGGCGACGGCCGCGTCGAGATGCTTGGAATTGACGTGGAAGTTCGCGCGCTCCACGTAGGCGCGCCAGTCGGCGGGATCCGACTCGATGGCGCGCGTAAAGCTGGCCAGCGCCGCCTGCGCGTCTCCCAGGGCGTTCTGCGCGCGACCGAGGAGGCGGTGCGGCTCGGCGTCCTGCGGCCGCAGCTCCGCCGCCCGGCGCGCGTGGTCCCGAAGCGCGTCCCACGCCGCGCGGCGCTCGTCGATGCGCGCCAGTAGGCAGTACAGGCGCGCGTCCGCGACACCCATGGCGACCGCCACGTTGGCGTCTCCCGCCGCGAGCGCCGTCTCGCCCTGGCGCTCGTACGCCAGCGCGCGCAGGAGATACGATTCGCCGCGCCGGGGCGCGAGCTGGACGGCCCGCGTGAGATCCTCGATCGCGCCTTGCGGATCGCCCCGCTCGGAGCGCACGCGGCCGCGCTGCGCGTACGCCTCGGCCAGTTCCCGATCGAGCTCGATCGCCCGCGTCAGATCGCGGAACGCCTCCTCGAAGACGCGCTTCTCGGCCTGCGCGCGGCCGCGATTGAGATAGGCCAGCGCATGGCGCGGGTCCAGACGGATCGCCTCGGAGAATCGCTCGATCGCCTGATCCCAATCGCCTTGCTCGCGCCGCGCGACGCCCTGGAGCAGGATCGGCTCGACCCAGTCGGGGCGGGCCTTCCCGGCGGCCGTCGCGTCTTCGAGCAGCTTCGCCCACTCGCCGCGGAACGCGCGCATCCAGGCGCGCTCGACAAGGCTCTCCGGGCTTCCGCCGGCCGCCACCGCCGCGTCGGCGTCGCGCTCGGCCAGGTCGAGTCGGCCGAGCATCCGCCGGGCTTGGGCGCGCAGGACGAGCAGTTCGGCGTCGCCGGGCGCGATCGCCAGGCCGTCCGTCGCGTCGGCCACGACTTCGGGCCATCGCCCTTGCGCGGACAGCAGCCGCGCGCGGGTCACACGCAGGGACGGATCGAACGGCGACAGGCGGATCGCCTCCGAAACGTCGGCCACGGCGCCGACGGCATCGTCGAGATCGCGTCGCGCCTTCGCGCGGGCGTGCCACAAGTCGGCGCGCTGCGGCGTCGCGCGCAGCTGCTCGGTGATGCTCTGGACGAGACGTTCGGGATCCTGTAGCGACAAGGCGGCGCAGGCCAGGAGCGTGATCATGGGTCCTCCAGGGGGCTCATGGTAACTCTAGCCCATTCGGCGACCGCGCTGGATATAATTGCACGGGTGCCCGAGGAAACCTCGATCGGCGGGGAGCGCGACTCGTTCGCGCCCACGCTGTGGACGGTCGTCCTACGCGCGCGCGGGAAATCCCCGGAGGCGCTCGACGAGCTCATCCGCGCCTATTGGAAGCCCGTCTACTTCTACGCGCGCCGGCACGGCTCCAGCGTCGAAGACGCGAAGGACCTCACGCAGGGCTTCTTCGCGGACTTCCTCGAACGCGACCTTCTCCAGGGCGTCGCGCCGGAGAAAGGTAGGTTCCGCGCGTACCTGCTGACGCTCCTCAAACACTACCTCATCAACGCGGCGGAGCACGCGCGCGCCGGAAAGCGCGGCGGCGGAAAACGCGCGCTGTCTCTCGACTTCGCTTCGGCGGAGACGCAATACGCGCGGGAGCCCGCGGCGGAGGAGACGCTCGACGCCTACTTTCGCCGGCAGTGGGCCCAGACGGTGCTCTCTCGCGCGCTCGATCGCCTGTCCGCCGAGATGGACGCGCGGGTCTTCGCGGCGCTCAAGCCGCACCTCGCCGGAGGCCCTTCGTATGAGGAAACGGCCAAGGCGCTGGGGATGCCGGCGACGCAACTGAACAATCTGATCCATCGAACGAGGAAGCGATACCGGGAGCTCGTGCGGGCGGAGGTGGCCGGTTCGGTGGCCGACCCGTCCCTCGTCGAGGAGGAGCTGGCCGAATTATTCGCGGCGCTGAATTCGTGAAAATCCCCGACGGTTTTCCTGTTTCTATGGGCATGACCAACCCGTGCCCGAAATGCGGTCGGTCGTTCGCGTCGGACCAGGCCGGCGGCCTGTGCCCCGCCTGCCTCGCCGACATGGTCGCCCATCCGACGGCCGAGCCGGTCGAGGAACTCCCCCTCGCCCCGGGACAGACCTTCCGGGATTACGAGATCCTGTCGCTCGTCGGACGCGTTTGGAGCTCCACGGCGAAGATGGCCGCGGGGCGCGCATGCGCTGCGGCCGTGCGATTGGAGGATGGGCGCATCCTTGCGGCCAGCAGCCGTAAGGCGGCACGACCTAGGGGGACACAGTGCCGTTGCTTTGGGCATCGCCAGCCAATCGTTGCGCCACTTCGGTCACTCTCCCCCACGCGCGGTCGAGATCGAACTCGTCGAGATCCTGCTTGCGGAGCACCGGTTTGAGGCGCGCTTCGAGCTGTGGGCGCAGGAGCTGCAACCGTGACTCGGACACATCTACCGGATCATTGCCGGGCACCGCGAGTTTCTTTCTCAGGAGGGCGAGCAATTCCTCGTCAAGGCACCGAAGACCCAGTCTCCGCACCGCATAGTCGATATCGAAGAAGTCGCGCACGGCCACGTCACGTCGCGAAAGCGCGGCCCGCAACTTTTCTGCGAAAGCCTCGACTTTGGAAATGCAGTTCGCACGAATTCCTCCCACGATGGCCCTGCCCGACACAGGGTCAAGCAAGCCGGTACGGGCCAGCCCTTCGAACTCCGCTGTCAACAGCGGTTCACGCAGCGAAACCTCGATGCTGATGGTCTCGAGAGAGTCGGTCAGGAGCGAAGTGTACCCGACCATGGCATTGTACTGCCGAGAGTTATTCGCACCCTTGACCGGTTCCACCATGCGGAACGTGCCATCGAATCCGGTCCGCAGCGCGTTTAACGCGTTCTTGATCGGTGTAGCCGCCGCGCTGCGTTGCGCCCGGCTGGCATCGATCGACATAGGGAGTGCGAAGTCCATGTCTTCGCTGAGACGGTAGAAATCCGCATGAACCTTGGCCAGACACGTTCCGCCCTTGAAAACCAATGTGCCGTCCGCGTCCGCCAGATAAGCAAGCAGCACGGAGCAGAAATAGTCCTTCTCGATGAGGCGTTGGGAGAAACCCGTCTGTGTAGCCGTAAAGCTGAGCGCCTCGCGAAACAGCTCACGGTCCTTGTGGATCGGGATGATCTCAGGCATTGAGCACCACACCCCACCTGCGGTTGATCGTCCCGCGCTTCGGTCGTCCTGGGACCCATGCGATCACACCGGTGGTCGGTTTCAGTTCGTTGCGCAATCTTCGCAGGAGGGACTCTCGGACCCCTTCGCGTTCCAAGAGAGCGCCCATGCGGCGAATCGTCCCTATGTCGCCGTATTGGACGGTATCTCGCACCAAGTCATCGGCATGGATTCGCCTGGACTCGAGATCACGGCTGATCCAGTCGTACGCTCGGGGCAGTGTATTGAACCTCGCCCAATCGTACACCGCGTCGACGAGGGTGCGTGCGCGAGATGAATAGACGAGCGTCTCCCCGTCCGGCGTGGTGATCGTTTCTGTGCCGCCGAGTCGTTCGTCATCCACCTTGATGAGGGTAAGCGCCACGGTGCCGATGGCTCTGTCGCCGGACAGTCGATTATTGTACGCGTAAATGCGGTTCGGAACTTGCTCGTCGAACCCGTACCGGTTGAAAGCGTTCGGACCGCAGATTTGGTATCGCGCGCCGCGATCTTCCATGAGCTTGGTGATGGCCAGTGCTTCGGTTGGGTTCCAAGACCCGCCGAGAGGCAATCGGGGAGGAACAAGATACAAGCCCCGCCGGATGCGGACGATCAGGCGGCCACGGCTTAAACGACGGAAGAGTTCGCGCTCCTGATCGGGGGTTAGATGGAGCGGAGCGGTAAGCTGGCCCGTTCCGACGACGCGGAGGTTTCGCATCTGGACGTAGCTGAGCATCTGTAGTTCGAGCCGTCCGAGTCGGGTCTTCATCTTGTATATTGTATTTTAAGTAAATGGTGTTTCAATACGTTATCTAAAAATAGTGTGCACAGGCCGTTCGACGGCCAAGGCGATGCACGACCGCCTCACGCCGCGCTGAGAATCCACGCCCTGATCCGCCCGTAGCCCTGGCGCCTTGCCGTAGCTTCCCCTCCCGCGCCCGGATATGATCCCGCCTGAATTCATGAAAACTTCCGGCCGTTTTCCTGTTTCTATGGGCATGACCAACCCATGCCCGCAGTGCGGTCGCCCGTTCGCGTCGGACCAGGCCGGCGGCCTGTGCCCCGCCTGCCTCGCCGGAATGGTCGCCCATCCGACGGCCGAGCCGGTCGAGGAACTCCCCCTCGCCCCGGGACAGACCTTCCGGGATTACGAGATCCTGTCGCTCCTCGGCCGCGGCGGCATGGGCGTCGTCTATCAGGCCCGCCACCGGCACCTCAATCACACGGTCGCCCTCAAGGTGCTCCCGAGCAAGCTCGCCGCCGACGCGGAGTTCCGCGAGCGATTCCTGCGCGAAGCGCGCGCCCTGGCCGCGCTGTCGCACCCCAACATCGTCGGCATCCACGACTTCGGGATCGAAGGCGACATCACGTTCCTGGCGATGGAGTACGTCGACGGGGTGAACCTCCGCGAGGTGCTGCGCGAACGCAAGCTCGCGCCGCCCGAGGCGCTCAAGATCGTCCCGCAGCTCTGCGACGCGCTCGAGATCGCGCACGCGCAGGGCCTGGTCCACCGCGACATCAAGCCGGAGAACATCCTGCTCGACCGCCAGGGCCGCGTGAAGATCGCCGACTTCGGCCTGGCCAAGATCGTCGGCGGCGCGGGCACGCGGCTCGACACGATCACGCAGCCCGACGTCGTGATGGGCACGCCGCAGTACATGGCGCCGGAGCAGCTCGAGTCCCCCCGCGACGTCGATCACCGCGCCGATATCTACTCGATGGGCGTGGTCTTCTACGAGATGCTCACGGGCGAGCTGCCGATCGGCAAGTTCTCGCCCCCCTCCCGGAAGGTCGAGGTGGACGTGCGCCTGGACGAGGTGGTCCTCAAGACGCTCGAGAAGGAGCGCGAGTGCCGCTACCAGCGGGCGGGGGACGTCAAGGAGGCCGTGACGCGCATCACGGCCGCCGGGCCGGCGCCGCGGCGGGGGCCGTGGGGGCGATTCCTGGCGTGGACGTTGCTGTGCACGGGATTGATGATCGCGTTCGATATCATCGTATCGACCGTACGGATCCTCACTCAGATCGAATCGTATGAGTGGGAGATAGCCGCGGACGTGCTGTGGGCGCTCTACGCCCTTGGACTCGGAGAAGCCGGCATCTTCCTCGTCTTGGCGGTCTTGCTGTTCCGGCGGCGTCAAGTCGTGAACACCGTCTCTTCGGGAATCGTATGGACGGGGGTCTCGTCCGGCGCGGCACTTGTCGTCACTTGGATCATGCAGATGCTGCTCGTCCGATCGGGAAACGAAATCCCCTTCTTCCGCCACCTGGTCTGGGTCATGTGCCTGGCTTGGGGAGCGGCCCTTGCGGCGGGCATTCTCTGCTGGAGGCTCCGCCAGACCACCCCCGCCCTGCGCCGCCTGGGCGGCGTGAGCGCCTTGCTGGCCGTCTTATGGTACGCGCTGCCGTGGGGCTTCGTACTGATGTCACCCGCCAAGCCCCGAGCGAACGCCGAACTGCAATACAACATCTTCCATAAACCCGACGCCACGGCGCTGGAGCGCGAAAACGCGGCTAACGAAGTGCGCCGTGGGCTCGAATCCCGCTTGAACACTCTCGGGACCAAAGGAGTGCACGTCGAACTCCACGGCGATGAGGAGGTTCGCGTTCAGTTCCACGCTCCCGAACGGAATGACATGCGAACCGTCCGCGATCTGTGCCGTTCGCAAGGCCGGTTCGAGCTGCGCATCGTCGGCTCGCCCCGACTCCATGAACAATCCGCACAAAACGACGAGCGGACCGTGCCCGAGGGGTATGAATGGCTCCCCAACCCAGAGCCCACGTCCGACTCGGAGCGCCCTTTCCTGAGCAGTCCGCACGTGCTCGTCCGTCGCACGCCGATCGTGACGGAGAAGAACATCAAGATCGCGTCCTCCGCCGAGTCGGGATACAGGACATCACGGTCATGGCACGTCAACTTCCAACTGGATGAAGCAGGAGCAGAGGCGTTCGACCAAGCCGCCTCCGATCTCTTCAATCAGGTGCCGACCGGCATGATCGCAATCATGATCGACGGCCGCATCAAATCGATTCCTGTGGTGCGATCTGATCGCTTCGGCGGATTTGGCGAAATCGCGGGCGGCTTCTCCGAAGAAGACGCCCGCCTCCTCGCCATCGTCCTGAGATCCGGCGCCCTGCCGGTGCCCATCGGCCGCCTGGAGGATGGGCAGCGAATCGAAGGGAAGCCCGCCGCCCAATCATGGACGCCCGCTGAGTAACTTCTCCGGACGACTCACAATCGACATCTTCTCGCAACGCGAAGATCTTCCGCGGCCCTCAGCCCCTCACCCGCGCCCCGCTTGTTGCGGCCGCGCCGCGCCGCGTCCTCCGATGTTGCATCTCCTCAGGGTCCTCTGCTACCCTCAGCGTCCTCCAGTATGCCCATCTCCACCCTCCTCCTCGACGCCGGCGGCACCCTCGTCTTCCCCAACTTCCGCCGCATCGCCGATGAGTTCGCCCGCGACGGCGCCCCCGTCGATCCCGACGCCCTGGCCCGCGCCGAGGCCCGCGTCCGATTCGACATCGACCGCCCGGAGATCGTCGCCGTCACCGACGACGCCGCCCGCTGGAAACGATTCATGGAAAGCGTCGCGCGCGCCGCCGGCCTCGCCCGCATGCCCGAGGCCGCCTTCGCCCGCCTCAAGGCGTATCACGACACGCACAACTTGTGGGAACACGTCCCGCCGGACGTGCCGGCCGCGCTCTCCGCGCTGTCACGCCGCTATCGCCTCGGCGTCGTCTCCAACGCCAACGGCACCGTCCGCGCCAAGCTCGCCCGCCTCGGCCTGGCCGAACGCTTCGAAACGATCGTCGACTCCCACGAGGAGCACATCGAGAAACCCGACCCGCGCCTCTTCCACGTCGCGCTGCGACGCATGAGCGCCCGCGCGGAGGAGACCGCCTACGTCGGCGACCTCTACCATATCGATGTCGCCGGCGCGCGCGCGGCCGGCTTGCACCCGATCCTCCTCGACCCGCACGGCTTCCATGCCGACAAGCCATGCGCCCGCGTCGCCTCCCTTGCCGATTTGGCGAACTATAGTAGCCTTAATCTATGAGCTTAGGGCCGGCATGGCTTACCTCGTCATAAAGGAACTCGGCGCCGAACGCACACTCCCCATGACTGATGGGGAGGTCTCCGTCGGCCGCTCCCGCCAGAACGAGGTCAAGCTCGTCACCGAACAAGCCTCGCGCAAGCACTGCAAACTCGTCAAGACCGACAAGGGGTTCCAGATCGTCGACTTCCAGTCCTCCAACGGCACCTTCGTCAACGGCCTCAAGATCGACGAGAAGATCCTCGCCGAGGGCGACGTCATCGGGATCGGACACGCCACCCTCACCTTCCACGACGGCGACGCCCCTTCTCCGCCGCCCCCTCCCGCGCCCCCCGAGCAGCTCACAGCCGCGATCCCCCTTCACGACCGCAACGTGCAGATCCTCCTCAGCACGATCATCGAGGCCGGCGCCTCCCAGGACCTCGACGCCTTCCTCACCCTCGCCATCGACAACATCATCGACATCGTCCAGGCCGAGCGCGGCATCCTCCTCTTGAGGGACGACGCGGGACAGCTCCAGCCGCGCGTCGCCCGCGACAGCGCCCGAAAACCCCTCGCCGAGCTGGTCGGCCTGAGCCGCTCCATCCCCCAACAGGTCTTCGAAACCAAGAAAGCGATCTACCTGCTGGACACGGAACAGGACCACGAATCCGTCCGCAGCGAGAGCGTCTCGATCTACCACCTCCGCACCGTCATGTGCGCCCCCATGCGCGTCGGCGACAAACTCCTCGGCGTCGTCTACGTCGACAGCCACGCCAAGACGCGCGAGTACAGCGAGGTCGACCTCGCCCTCTTCGAAGCCGTCACGAACTACCTGGCGCTGACGATCGAGAACGTGCGCGCCCAAACGCAGGCCAAGCGCCGCGACGAGGAGAAACGCCGCGTCCTCGAACAGGAAAACGCGCGGCTGCGCGGCGCGCTGGAGAAACGCCGCCACCTGATCGGCCAGTCCCCCGCCATGCAATCCGTGTACGAAACGCTGCGCAAGGTGGCCCCGACGGACGCGACGGTGCTGATCCTCGGCGAGAGCGGCACCGGCAAGGAGGCCATCGCGCAGGCCATCCACGACCTCTCGCCGCGCGGCACGAGCCCCTTCGTCGTCATCGACGGCGCGGCCATCCCGGAGACGCTCTTGGAAAGCGAGCTCTTCGGCTACGAGAAAGGCGCCTTCACCGGCGCCGCCGGCCCCAAACCCGGCAAGCTCGAGCTGGCGCACGGCGGCACCGTGTTTCTCGACGAAGTCGGCGAGCTCTCCACGTCCCTGCAGGCGAAGCTCCTGCGCGCGCTGGAGCAGAAAACCGTGACGCGCGTGGGCGGGACGGAGCCCGTCCAGGTCGACGCGCGCCTCATCGCCGCCACCAACCTCAATCTCGAGCGCGCGATCAAGGACGGCAAGTTCCGGCAGGATCTGTACTTCCGGCTCAAGGTCGTCACGGTGACGCTGCCGCCGCTGCGCGAACGGCTGGACGACATCCTGCTCCTGGCGCAGTTCCTCCTCGAAGAGGCCAACGCCGCCAACGGACGCTCCGTGAAGGACTTCAGCGACGAAGCCAAGTTCGTCATGCTCCGCCACCGCTGGGAAGGCAACATCCGCGAGCTCAAGCATCGGATCGAGCAGGCGGTCATTCTGACGAACAACGAGTACCTGTCGACCGAGGACCTCGGGCTGACCGGCGACAGCGCCGAGTTCCGCCCGCTCGAGACCGCCCGCGACTTGTTCGAGAAGAACTACATCGTCAAGGCGCTCTCGCGCCACGGATACGTCGTGACGCACACCGCCAAGGCCCTGGGGATTTCGCGCCAGCACCTGCAGAACCTGATCAAGAAGTACGCGATCCCCAAGGCCACCGACACCGACGAGTAGCAGTTCCGCAAATCTCAAACAGAGTCCTTCATTCCCTTGATTCCCGCCTTTCCGTGTCCCATGCTACGTGCGTGACGGCCGAAGACCTCCTCAAACGCGGGCAAGCCCGGCACGCCAAAGGCGAATACGACGCGGCGATCGCCGACTTCGATCAATCGATCCGCCTGAACCCCACCGCGCAGGCCTACGCCGGCCGGGGCTTCGCGCGCGCCGCCAAGAACGACTTCCGAAACGCCATCGCCGACTATGACGAGGCCTTGAGGATCAACCCTTACGAGGCGGCGACCTATTACAATCGCGGCAACGCCAAGGCCGCCCTCGGCGATATGGCCGGCGCCATCCTGGATTACGGCGAGGCGATCCTGCGCAACCCCATGGACGCGGACAGCTACGTCAACCGCGGCAACGCCAAGTTCTCCCGCGGCAACGTCGACGGCGCCCTCGAAGACTACACGCTCGCGCTGGGCATCAACTCGCGCTCCGTCAAGGCCCTGGTCAACCGCGCCAACGCGCGCCGTCGCAAGAACGATCTGGCGGGCGCGCGGGCGGATTACGACGCCGCCCTGGAGATCGACTCCAACCAGTCCGCTTCCTTCTTCAAACGCGCCCTCGTGCGCACGGACATGGGCGACCTCGAAGGCGCGATCCGCGACTGCGACTCCGCCATCCGGTTGGGTCTCAAGCGCGGCCCCGTCTACTTCCATCGCGGCTGCGCGCGCCTGAGCAAGGGCGACATCGACGGCGCGATCGCGGACTTCACCGAGGTCATCAAGCTCTATCCGACGGATCCCGACGCCTACATCAATCGCGCCATCGCCCGCACGGAGAAGGGCGACAGCAAGGCGGCGCTGGCCGACTACGAACAGGCCATCACGCTGAATCCGCGCCGCGCCGAAACGTGGTACAACCGCGGGCTCTTGTACCAGAAGGCCAGCCGGTGGATGCAGGCCATCAATGATTTCGGCGAAGCCATCCGCCTCAAGCCGGATTTCGTGCCGGCCTATTACAATCGCGGCCTTGCCAAGAATCGCGCCGGCGCGGCGCCGGGGGCGATGGCCGATCTGGCAAAGGCGCTGGAGCTGGCTCCCCACGACTGGGAGCACCGGACCGAGGTACAGGAGCTGCTCCAAGGGCTGCGCAAGAAGTTCGCAAAATGACCCGACGAGGCGAAGAGCCCGCCTCTCTTCGTCAAGGGACGCCAACTTCCCGGCATGGTTCAAATGAGGGTAACAGTTGCGGCGGGCTTGTCGAGCATCAGAGCTCCTTCTCAGGGTCCTCTGCTGTGCTCATCGATCCAATCTTTGTGCTACAACAAGATTTTTCATGAACCTCCAGGCCAGTCGCCTGAGTATCTCTGAGGAAGGCAGGAAACCAGGAAAGGAAGTCGGTCGTCCTATCCTCCGGTCTTCCTCCTGGCTTCCTGGCTTCCTCAGAGTATTCTCCGAACGGAAAACGGAGGATCCCCGAGTTCGGTTGCGGTCGCCGCGCTGCGGATACTATGGCGACTCGTTGGTTACCTCTGGCAAGATTAGGTTGCGAGAAATCACCGCGTAAGTATTGGCCT